>JAYWGJ010000291.1:0-20970 GCA_043778315.1 Saprospiraceae bacterium
AAAACGATTGCGCCGTGTGGTTATTTCGTAATAGGTGGAACTAGCTCTATTGGTGGAACTACGGGTACTACCTGGAAAACCAGTTCTTCGGGCGCACAAAATCTTTTTAGTGGTGGAGCCGCTGATATTGATTTAGGGCAATCAACATCGCGCGCTTTATGCACCTTTAATAATAATAGTCAGCCTGGTAATTTGAGCAATGCAGGCGGTCAAGTATCTTTATTAGATGGCAATTTATCGTTGGTAACCTCCGTGTATTATGGACCTGCACCGCCTACTACTGCTGCACCCGCTTATCCTATTACAATCGCTGCGCCTGCGGGCTGTGCAGGAACGACTATTACCACCTTACCGAGTACCTCTCCTAATACCCTCACCACAATAAGTCCTGCTTTTAATGGCACTACGGGGTCTCACTATATTAACTTAAATAGTGCGAGTGCTTATATCACTACTTCGGGTACTACTACGGGTGCGGTAGGTTCGCCAGGTGCGGCGAATACGAGCCAAAAAGCCTGTATTCCCGCGCCGCTATTACCAAATTGCTGTGTGATTGAAATTCCAGAAACGGAGTGTAATAACGGCGGTAACTTGTTTTTCAAAGGTATTATTAAACCTATTGATGTGAGTTGCATCAAAGCAAATGCTACTACGGCGGCGGCGGGTCCGTACACCGTTACCTGCCCTGTGGCGACGATGACTAGCGTAGTAAACTGCGTAGCAGGCGTACCTAGCGCCACTATCACAACCGATTGTCCTACCTGCCCAGCAGGTACAGCTTTCGTGAACTTCACGCGGAATGCCGTAGTGGCATCTGCAATGCTTACTTTTCCAGCAAGCAATACTTTCACGACTACCGCTTCGGGCGATTATGCTTTGGTCAATGTGCTACCTGCCTCGGGCTGTAAAGCAAAAGGCAATTCTACTTTTACCCTTACCGTGCCTCCTGCTCCCGTTACGGGTAGTATCGCAGGCGGTGGCAATGTGTGCGAAAACCTTGCGGTAGTGCTTACCGCGAATGGTGGTGTCGCGTCCAACTACGAGTGGTCGTTAGATAACTTTGCCACAACCGCCGCTATGGGTGTCGACTACGGTACTACCGCGCCTGCGGCAGGCGCAACGACTACGGTTTACGCTCGTGCGATAAACGGACCTTGTGCGGGCGCGATTACCTCGGCTACCGTTACGGGTATTAATTGTGCTATCGCGCCTTTGCCTGTCACGCTAACCGCGTTCACCGCAACCAAGCAAAATACGGCAATAGCCCTTAATTGGCGCACCGAAACCGAATTGAATAATAATTATTTTGAGGTGCAACGTAGTGCCGACGGCTCTAATTTTATTACTATCGGCACGGTTCGCGGCGCAGGTACTACTAATGTAGCGCAAAAATACAATTTGATAGATACTAAGCCGCTAAGAGGTATTAATTATTATCGTTTAAACCAAGTTGATTTTGATGGTAAACAGGCGTTTAGCCCTACGGTTTCGGTATCGATGAACGATAAAGTAATCGTCGATATTATGCCAAATCCAGCTTACAACAGTGTAAATATTGCGATAAGCGGCGAAAACAGTACCGCTTCGGTGCGTATAGCAGACGCTACGGGTCGCGTACTTTCGGCAGTAGATAATATTAGCAACAACCAAAGTATCGATATTTCGCAGTTACCACAAGGCGTTTATTTTATGCAAATAAGCGTAGATAAACAAACTTATGTGCGCCGGTTGGTGAAAATGTAAGGAATTTTATTGCCTATTTTTTTGGTATAATAAAAAATACGTTACTCGCGCAAACGAGTAGCGTGTTTTTTTGTTATAATATTCGTAATAGCTGAGTTACTCGCAGCTGCATAGCGGCAAAACTGTTCATTTTTATTTTTACACTACGAATTACTCGAATTCATACTAATTTTTGATGGTTAGATAATTTTAATTTCACCAATTGTTTGAGTAAAAAATTAAAAATTTTTTACTCAAACCGCGTAACTTACGAACTGCGTAGTCAAAATTGGTGAAATTCGGTTAATTTTGATAGTTTTCATTCGAAAATTATCAAAATATTGGTGAAAATCGAAGATTAAACGAAGTCAATTAAAAAACGTCCGTTGATAGAATTAGTGCAAATTCGGATAATTCGTGGTAAAATTTTGGACAACTGAGCAGCTCTGCCGCTACGCGCTTTTTAATTCAGACAAAAAAATATTTGGTAACGTTATACAATGAGATTTATTTGGATAAATCAAACCTAATGTGTAATTTTATCGTATATAAATAAATGGAGTTTAGCGACCATTCTAAAAAACAAGGCGATACCGAAAAGCCAAACGAGTAGGACAATATTTTTTTAATATAAATACATGAAAACTAAATTTTTACTCTCAATGCTGTTTTTATACAACAGTACTGCTGCCTTTTGCACTACTTGGACGGTAGTTAATTCGGGGTTCGCGTTCAGTCCCGCGACCCTCACTATCACCGATGGCGATATAGTGCAGTTCACGCTTGCCAGCAACCACAACGCACGCGAGGTAAGCCAAACTACTTGGAATGCTAACGGCAACACCGCCTTGTCGGGCGGCTTCCAAACTGCGTTTAGCGGCGGAACGGTTACGGCGGCACAGCTTACGGTGGGTACACATTATTATGTCTGTTCGCCACACGCAGGCGGAGGTATGAAAGCGACGATTATTGTTCAAGCGGCACCGTTACCCGTTTCGCTCACGGCGTTTACAGCTACCCAACAAAATAAGCAAGTAGCGCTGAATTGGTGTACCGCAACCGAGCAGAACAATAATTATTTTGAGGTGCAGCGTACTATCGACGGTGCTATTTTTACTACTATTGGTACAGTTCGCGGCGCAGGTACTACTAATGTGGCTCAAAAATATAATTTGGTGGATACCAAGCCGCTAGAAGGTATTAATTATTATCGTTTAAATCAAGTGGATTTTGACGGTAAGCAGGCGTTTAGTCCTACGGTTTCGGTAGAAATGGACTATAAAGTGAACGTTAATATTATGCCTAATCCGGCTTACGATAATGTGACGATTGCGATAGGCGGCGAAAATAGTACAACTTCGGTGCGCATAGCAGACGCTACGGGTCGCGTACTTTTGTTGATTAATAATATCAGCGACAAGCAAAATATCGATATTTCGCAACTGCCACAAGGTATTTATTTTATACAAATAAGCGTGGATAAAGAAAATTATATACACCGTTTGGTGAAAATTTAAGCGGTTTTGATGCTATTGTTTTCGAAATATCGTTGGGGTTAAAAAAACACGTTATTCGCGTAAGCGAATAGCGTATTTTTTTGTAAAAAAAATATTTTTAATTTTTTATAAATAAATAGTAAAAAACAAATAATTAGTTCTACATTTGTTCGAAGATAAATATAAATCGTTTTTATTATAAAAAAACAAATTTATGGTATTTAATTTACCATTTTTGTAAAATAAAAATAAATGACTTATAATTCTTACAAAATATAGTTTCACAGTTATTTTCGCAGTTTCAATCCCATTGTCATGAAAAAAGTATTGTTATTGGTAGCGTTAATTTTCGCAGTAGGTATTTCTACAGCAGAAGCACATCAAGGTCACGGTCGTCACCGTCATCACCGTCACGGCAAAAAACACCATGCCAAACACCACGCGGCAGCTGCGGCAGCCAAAGTAGAAAAAGCGGCGGAGGTTGCTAAACCTGCGATGAAAAAATAGTAGCACGCGCTATTGTACAAACTCCTAAGTCACACGTTGGCTTAGGAGTTTTTTATTGCTAATCGCTCAAAAAAAATCATTCAAAACCTTTGTTTTACAATGATTTTGCATACCTTTGTGGGCTTTTTGAAAGCACAACCTAAAAACACTTTTCTTCACCAAAATAATACAAAATTGGCATTAATAAAATCAATATCGGGCATCAGAGGTACTATCGGTGGTACTATCGGCGACAATCTCACGCCACAGGACATTGTGTCTTGCACGGCTGCTTTTGGGCAGTGGGTGCTGGCTCGACATAATAATACAGTAAATAGTACAACAACTAACGCCGCAACTATCGTTATCGGGCGTGATGCGCGCATCTCGGGCGAAATCGTATCGCAATTAGTCACCGCAACGCTCCGTTCGCTCGGTATTCACATCGTAGATTTGGGGCTTTCTACTACCCCGACGGTTGAGATAATGGTCACGGAATTGGACGCGCAAGCTGGAATTATACTCACCGCAAGCCACAACCCGAAGCAATGGAACGCCTTGAAACTATTGAACGAACGTGGCGAATTTATTTCTGCTGCCGACGGTGCAGCTGTGCTTTCGCTTATCGATTCGCCAGAGCTGCAGTATGCCACAGTAGATAAATTAGGGACTTACACCACCAATAATACGGCTATTCAATTGCATATTGATAAAATATTTGCGCTACCGTTGGTACATTTGGACGCGGTGAAGAGTAAGCAATTTACCGTTGTTTTGGACTGCGTGAACTCTACGGGCGCAATATCGATGATACCGTTATTAGAGCAAATGGGCTGCAAAGTAATTGCTATCAACAGCGAAATGACGGGCAAATTTGCGCACAACCCAGAGCCGTTGCCCGAAAACTTGCAGCAACTAAGCACGGCTGTCGAGGCGAACAACGCACAATTAGGTATCGCCGTCGACCCCGATGTGGACAGATTGGTTTTTGTATGCGAAGACGGCTCTATGTTTAGCGAAGAATATACGTTAGTAGCTATCGCCGACTACGTTTTGCAACACAAAAAAGGCAATACCGTAAGCAACCTTTCTTCTACTCGCGCCTTGCGCGACATAACCGAAAAAGTCGGCGGCAGCTACTATGCATCTGCCGTAGGCGAGGTGAATGTGGTGGAAATGATGAAGGCGCAACACGCCGTGATTGGTGGCGAAGGCAACGGCGGCGTAATTTATCCAGATTTGCATTACGGGCGCGACTCGTTGGTCGGAACGGCATTGTTTTTGAGTTTTTTAGCCGAATTTGGTAAGCCAGTTTCGTTTTTGCGCGGCAAATATCCTAATTATACCATTTATAAAAATAAAATCAGCCTCACGAATGACATCGATTTAGATGCTTTATTCGACGGCATCGAGCAAAAATACCGCAAGCAGCCCATCAATAAAATTGACGGTTTGAAAATTGAATTTGACAACGACTGGATTCACTTGCGCCGCTCTAATACCGAGCCGATTATCCGCATTTATGCGGAAAGCACGTCGGAGGTGACGGCGGCAAGCTTGGTCAATAAGATAAAAATGGACGTGAGTTTGCTGCTCAAAGGCGAACTGATATAGCTATAAAAAATACCAATTTTATGAAAAAACAAACTTACGAGTCTGCACTACAAGAGCTGCAAGAAATATTGCAGGCGGTAGAGCAAGGCGGTATCGGCTTGTCGGAACTCACCGAAAAGCTCGACCGTGCCGCAGAGCTGATAGCACACAGCAAAGCCCAACTTTTTCTTACCAAAGAAAAAGTTGAGCAAGTAGTGACCAAGTGGTCTGCCGATTAGCTATTTGTAAAGCAGCTTTTTACGCCGAAAACGACGAGCCGCAGCCGCAAGTGCTTTCTGCGTTCGGGTTGTTGAACGAAAAGCCGCGATTGTTTAAGCCGTTCACATAGTCGATTTCCATGCCCATCAGGTAGATGCCGTGCGAGCGTTGCATCACGCAAGGAATGCCGTCGAGTTCGAAACTTTCGTCGGTGTCGTTTACGGCATCAAAGCCCAAAACATACGAAAAACCGCTACAACCGCCGCCTTTCACACCTATTCGGAGCGCGTAGTCGGCAGGAACGTTTTCGCGAACGCGGATTTCTTTTAGCTCTTTTATTGCACCTTCGGTGAGCTGAACGGGCGCATTTATCATTACTTCCATATCGTTATTTTTTTAGTTTTGTTTTTTGTGATGCAAAATTAAAACAAATTTGATAATTAAAAGTTTTTATTTTTTAGAATAATCTTTTTTGCGTTGCCAATGCCTTATAAGGTGTTGGCGACGTTTTCGTTTTTTCGCTATTAACTCGTTTTTCGCATCAGGTATAAAGCGAGTGGGTTTGGCGATTAGCCGCATAGCGGCGATATATTGGTAGTTACAGATAAGCCGTGTATTAAGTTGCAGCGCAACGACATATTGAATAGTGAGAATACAAGTAACGCAAAGGAAATTATATGTCGCAGCTACGCAGCTTTAAAACGTATTCACTCTATCTTTTCTACCAATATGTCACCGCTACGCGGTTTTTACTCAATATGAAAGAATCGGTGCGTAGCATAAGCGTATTTATAACATTAAAAATTTCTTTATTACAAACGCTTTGTTTACTTTTGTAATTTAATTAAACAGTCACAGATTTTTCTTTTCTAAACAAATATATTATTTATACCAATACAATTGTATTCATCATTATGAAAAAAAAATTATTTTTACTGACCTTAATTTTTGCAGGTATTCATGCCGTTACCGCACAGACGTTTAGCAATACGCTCGGTGCGGCGCAAAACTCGTGGAACGACAGCTTAGTACGCAATATAGTGGTGTCGGGTTTGCCCAATCTCACTACCGCTCTCGAGTTGATACAGGTGAACCTCGATATGGGTAGCACAACGACTACCACGCGCTACAACCTCAATAAATACAGTGTTACGCTTACGTCGCCCGCAGGGACGGTGTTTACGGTGATGCCTACGGCGACGGTGATATGTGCTAATTTGCCCGCCGCGTTTGAGCCTAAACAAATTAATATTAAGTACCGTTCCGATAACGGCGCGTTATCCTATCCCGCTACGCTCGCTTGTCAGCAAAACGCTTTCGCCTTAGGTGAGCCGTATAATGTGGGTTATTATAAAATAAAAACAGGCGAAAATTTTGCTACCGCCAACGGTCAAAATCCAAATGGCAATTGGAAAGTGAAAATAGTAGAAACTTCTACCACCCAGCAAGGTATGCGTTTTAATGGTGTCGCTTTGGTTTTCGCGCCGCATATTCAAGAGAGTAATGTGGTCGGTCAAACTGCAAACGATGCGTGTAGCGGCGCGATTTGTTTGGAAACAGAAAAGGTGTGTATTGCTACGAATAATAATTTTGCAGACCCAGGAAATGTACAAACTGACCCTGCACTTAATTTGGCTTCGGGCTGTCAATGGAACGGACAACTCAATAACACCGCGTGGTTTAAGTTCAAACCCGATTTGGCAACTATGAGCATCAGTATTTCGGGCTTGACCCTGAATATGCAAGCCATTGTCATTAAACCCGTCAATGCTGCTTCGCCTTGCGGCACAAGCGGCACGACGGGGCAGGGCGGTAATCGTACCGATTGGACAGTACCTGCGGGCGGCGCGCCTTGCGCGATGAATAATTTTTATGCTAATTATGGTGGTACGGCTGGCGGTGCTACTTATATTAACGGCTCGTATGCCAATATGGTATTCAATTTGAGTAATCTCACGACTGGCGAAACCTATTATTTGGTCGTAGATGGCGTGGGCGGTACTATTTCGCCGCTTTATATAGAAACGCTGAACGCGATTCCTTGTTGCGGCTTGACCTTAGCAGATGTCACTACGCAAGCGACTTGCGCACCTGCCGCCGACGGCGCAATAGCTATTACGCCTTCGGGCGGAACGCCGCCTTATACTTATGCGTGGAGCAACGGCGCGATGACCGCAAACGTAAGTAGTTTGGCGGCTGGCGTATATACCGTTACGGTCACGGGCGGCGCGGGCTGCTCGCGGACTGCCGCTTACAATATACAAAACTCAACGCCGATTACGGCTTCGCATACCGCGAATAATCAACCGCCGAGTACACCAATTTTTGCTTGCGTAGGCGACTCGCTCCGCTTCGAGTCCTTCGGCGCTATACCCGTAGGCGCGGCGGTAGAGTGGTACATGGATAGCAATGCGGCGTTTATGCCACCCGCTACGGGTACGCTTTTGGGTACAACGAACGCTACACTTTGCCCTAAAATATGCCCACGGGTAGAAGCGATATTTATAGATGCCTGCAACGGCACAGGTTCAGAATGGAACAACGAATACATGATTTTTACGAGTGGTGATGGCTTTCAGGCAAATAATTTGCAAGTAAAATACCCAAATCCTACGGCAGGTGCTAACGCTAATATCAATACAGGCGCGGGCAGTTGTGGCATACAAATACCGCAAGCGAGCCTTATCGCTTCGCTGCAAGCGGGCGCGTGTAACCCGACGAATATCATCGCGGTTTCACCAGGCGACGTAGTTCCTGCGGGCGGCGTAGTCGTTTTGTTTAATAGCAACGCTGTCACAGCAACCTATAATTTTGGTGCTTTATGTGCAGCAGGAAAAATCATATATATCATGCAAAGCAGTTGCGCACGCACGGGCGGAGCCTACGCGAATGCGTGGACAAATATGGCTGCTTGCTCAACGCCTGCGGGCAACCGAACAACCACCATTTCACTCACCAATTGCGCTACTTGTAGCGACTCGCTGACGTACAGCCTTTGCGGTTTGACCGCCACAGATGGTAATTACGCAATCCGTTTGTCCAATTCCATTTCTACCAAAGCAAATGGCGGTATTTTGCGCAACGCGGCTGCGCCTTGCAACGGGGCAGATTTTACAGCGTTAAACCTGCCTAATAACGATACGCTTCGCTTCAATTACGCTATTCCAGCAGGACTTTGCAACACCACCAAATACATCAAAGGCGTGTTTACACCCGTCAGTACTTGCCCTACTATCAGTCCAGCGTTTACGCTGACCGTCGCTTGCCCAGTAGCGACAACCACGCCTACGCCGTCGTTTTGCGGCTTGGCAAATGGCGCAGCGACGGTTGCGGTCACGCCGCTAACTACGCCCGTGCCTACATATATATGGAGTAACGGCGGAACGAACGCCACTATAAATAACTTAATAGCAGGCACTTACACCGTCACGGTGACGCAAGGAAGCTGTACCACAACCTCTACGGTCGTTATTGCGAATACGCCAGCAGGTGTACTTTCGGCAGCGACCACCAATAATACCGCTTGCGGCGGAACGGCAGGAACGGCAACCGCCAGTGTGAGCAGCAATCCGCCAAGCGGAACGGTCGCTTACGCATGGAGCAACGGCGGCGCAACTGCCGCTATCGCTAATCTCTCGGCAGGAACTTATACCGTCACCGCTACTTTTGTGGCGGGCTGCACGGCTACTACGTCGGTGACAATTACTAATCCTGCATTGCCAACAGCAACGATTACGCCAACAAATGCGAGTTGTGGACTAAGCAACGGCGCGGCTACGGCGGTTACGGCGGCGGTTTCGCCGACCTATCTTTGGAGTACAACTGCCACGACTGTTGGCATTAGCAGTCTTGCCGCAGGAGCTTATACCGTTACGGTGACGGCAGCGAATAATTGCAGTACGACGGCAACTGTCGTGATTACTAACGTAGCGGGCGCGTCGCCCGTAGTGAGTGCGACGAGTACGATTTGCGACCTTACGGCAACGCAATTTAACTTGACTTTTACGATTAATGGTGCTACGCCAACGATAAACGGTACGACGGGTACGCTTACGCAAACGAGCGCGACGAGTTGGACTTTTACGAGTGTTTTGATTAATAATGTCGCGCCGTTCCCGACGGTATCCGTGACAAACGCTTGCGGCGTAAGTCCAGTGGCTTATACGCCAAACTGCGCAACCTTGCCGTTTAATGCCTGTGGAACGTGTTTAACGCCTACGAATTTAGTGATAAACGGAGATTTTACAGCAGGAAATGCCAATATTACTTCCGATTATGCGTATCAAGATTGTAGTAATATTAGCACTTCGCCGTGCAATACAGCAGGACAAGCCTTTTTGTGCGAATACCGATATGGCGTATATAATAGTGCGCCCGCTTGTTTGTTCAATTGGAATCCGAACGTCCGCGACCACACCACGGGTACAGGTAATATGATGATGGTCAATTATCCGTCGGGTTCGGTGGGTGTGAACAATAAAATTTGGTGTCAAACCGTCCCATTAACCATCAATACGAATTACGCTTTCGGGGGTTATTTCCTCAATTTATTACCTTTATCTTCTACGTTTAGCGACCCACAATACAGCTTTACCGCTAACGGCGTGCAGTTAGGCAGCATTATTACGGGTGTAAATGATGAAAAATGGCATTTTAATGGCGTACAGTTTAATAGCGGCAGCAGTACGTCGGCTACTTTTTGTATTACTAGCAATAGTCAAGGACAAACAGGCAACGATTTAGCGATTGATGATATTTTTATACGCAGCACTAATTTATCTACTTTGCCTACGGTAAACCCTGATAATGCTGTTTTGTGTAATACAAACACCGTTACTACGGTTGTCACTGCAAACGACTTGGCGGGCGGCGGCACGCTCGACCCGACTACTTTGACTATCGTGCAGGCACCGTCGTTTAGTTTGGGTACGGCTACCGCCGACCCTACTACGGGCGCGGTTACGTTTACCGCAAGTCCTTCATTCACAACGGGTTCTACTACTTTTGAGTATAAAATATGCAATACCAACGGCTGCTGCGCGTGCGCGACAGTAACGGTTGACCACGTTTCGCCTTCGGTAACCGCAACAAGTACTTCTACGAATTGCAGCCTCAGCGTGGGTACAGCAACAGCGACCGCAACGGGTGCTACGTTTTTGTGGAATACAGGCGCGACGAGTGCAGGTATTACGGGTTTAGCGGCAGGTAACTATACCGTTACCGCTACTTTCGCGGCGGGCTGTACCGCTTCTACGGTCGTTGCGGTGAACGCAACTAATATACCTGTACTTAACGCATTTAAAAATGATGCAACTTGTGGTTTGAATAACGGCACGGCAGGCGCGAGCGTGGCGTTTCCGATTGGCATTTCCTTTGCGTGGAGTGGCGGACAAAACGGCGCGAACATCAACAGCCTCTCGCCTGGAACGTACACCGTTACGGCAACGGGTATTGGTGGCTGTTCGGCGACGCAATCAGTCACTATTTCGATGGCTTCCTTGCCACCTGTATTAGTGCCAAACGTAACAAACGCGACGTGTGGCGGCACCAACGGCTTGATTAATCTTACGGGCGCAAGTACTTACGCCTGGGCAGGCGGCGCGTCGGGCGGAACGCGCAATAATTTATTGGCGGGAAGCTACACCGTTACCGCTACGACGGCGCTCGGTTGCTCGGTAGTGACTACTTATGCTATCACGACGACCGAAGTACCGATATTGACGCTAAGTAATATACAAAATATTGATTGTACGCGCCCGACGGGTACGATTACCGCGAATGCGACGATTACGACGGGTACGATTTCGGGCTATATTTGGGACGATAATACGACAAATCCAATCCGAACGGGACTGCCTTCCGCGCTTTACGAAGTGACCGCGACCGCCGCAAACGGCTGTACAGCAACCGCTTCGGTGATTATTACTAGTAATACGACTGCGCCGACGGCGAGTGTAAGTAGCAACGGAGCGTTGAGTTGCGCGCAAGCGACCGCTACCTTGACCGCGACGGGCGGCGGCGCTTACGCATGGAGCAGCAATGTGACGACTGCAAGCGGCGCGACCGCAACGGTCGGCGCGGGAACTTATACGGTAACGGTCACGGCGGCGGCGAACGGCTGTACGGCTTCGGCTGTCACGACGGTTGCGGCAATTGCGCCGAGTACGGCGACTACTACGGCTACGCCTTCTACCTGCGGCTCGGCGAACGGAACGGCAGCAGTGACTACTAATATTACTACGCCAACCTACGCTTGGTCGGCAACGGGCAACCCTACAACCGCAACAGTAACAGGGCTTGCAGCAGGCACTTACACCGTGACGGTGACGCAAGGCGCGTGTGTGACTACGGCTTCGGCGGTGATTGCGGCATCGCTCGCGCCTACGGCAACTATCGCACCGACAAATGCGACTTGCGGAGGCAGCAACGGCAGCGCAACTTTAACCACTAATATTATTAATCCTACTATCGTTTGGTCGGCGACGGGCAACCCTACAACAGCAACGGTGACGGGACTCGCCGCAGGAACTTATACGGTGACGGTATCGGCTTCGGCTACTTGCTCGAGTACGGCGACGGTGGTGATTACGACAACCGCCACGCCTATTCCTACCGTTACGATAGTGACAGATACCTGCGGTAAAAAAGTAGGAAATATTGCTTTGCAAACAGGTTTGACGTACCTTTGGAATACAGGCGCGACGACTAATGCTATCACGAATATCGCAGGCGGCAGCTATACCGTGACGGTGACGGCAGCTAATAC
This sequence comes from Saprospiraceae bacterium, assembly GCA_043778315.1. Lineage (GTDB taxonomy): Bacteria > Bacteroidota > Bacteroidia > Chitinophagales > Saprospiraceae > JBEEMU01. The sequence goes on from JAYWGJ010000291.1 coordinate 12,283, forward strand.
TTGCTCGGCGGTGAGTACTTTTGTTGTGCCAAACACGACACCGCCTACGCTGATTTCGGGCGCAGCGCCGACTACCTGCGGCGTAGCGAACGGCTCTATATCGGTGTCGACGGCGCAAGCAGGAACGACCTACATTTGGAACACTACGCCGCCACAAACGAACGCTTCGGTGGCGAGTCTGCCCGCAGGAACGTACACGGTTACAGCGACGAATGCAACTACGGGTTGCGTCGCGACGGCATCGGTGACGGTTGCGCCGTCGGCTGCGCTCGCGATTGCGATAAATAGCAATGTCGTGATTTATCAAGGACAGACAGCAACCGTACCCGTGACGCTCACGCCCGCAGGCGCGCAGGCGAATTACACTTGGTCGAACGGCAGCACGAGTAATCCGCTCGTCGTTGCACCAAGCGCAACCACTATTTATACCGTTACCGCGACGAACGGCGGCTGCGCTACGATAGCGACGGTAGCGGTGGTGGTCGACATCAGCAATTGGAATATTCCTAACTTTTTCACGCCTAACGAAGACGGCAGCAACGATAAGTTTTGGGTGGTGAACGACGGCGCGGTAGAGGTGATAGAGTTTAAAATTTACAACCGTTGGGGCATTTTATTGTACGATAAACCAAACGGACGTTGGGACGGAAAATATAACGGTGAACCGCAACCAATGGATACTTACGTTTATTTGGCGGTGATAAAAACGGCAGATGGCAAGGAGGTGCGTCGCGTAGGCGACTTCCTCTTGGCGCGATAAATAGTGTAATTATAGAATAAAAAAAAGCGACTGCCCGAGTGGGTAGTCGCTTTTTTTTGTGGGTGGTGAGGATAGTTTTAGTTGCTTTTTTTGTTTACTTCTGCTTAAATTTGTGAGACTAACTCAATGGTAACATCGTTGTAGGTGAATTTGGAGTAAGATTTTGTGTTGCGTGTTGCCATTTTACTTTATTTTTTTACTTTTATAGCGGTGCTATTTTTACGATTTTTTTTATTTTTAAACAGAAAGATACACCTTTTACCCAATAAAATGGCTTGCAAAGTGACGAACAAAAAAAGCGACTACTCCAAAACCTTGGAGCAGTCGCTTTTTTTAATTATGTTAAAAAAACGTTTTCGCAATATCAACTACGATAAGAGCGGTTATTTTTGCGAGAAGTAGTTGGCTCGCTGTCGGTGATAAGACCTATGCCGAACAGCAAAACGGCGGAGATTAAAAATAGATTAAACATGGCTTAATTTTTTAAAAACTTATGAAGAACTAGGTACGATTAAGAGTATTACAAAAACCGTGCAAACATTTGATTTTTGCAATGTATTATTTTTTATAAATGGTGCTTGGTTGCTTAATCAAAATATAATTAGTTTAAATATAATTGAACAAAATTAAAAATATTATTTTGTTGAAAAATGCAGTTTTTATGCTGAAATTATAAATAAAAAAATAAAAAAATATTTATCACCGTAACATTATTATAATTACACCAAAAAGACGAAATAGGCAGTCGCATAGTTGCATATCGTCCATATACAGTTTAATATACGGTTTAGGATATTGCTTTGGTTTGCAGTACTGCCAAAACAATTTTCGCGCTCTCCTCATTCACATTTTTTATGGCTGCGGGAATGTTCCATGCGGCGCGGTTGCGCGGTTCTACATAGTTCGAAATACCGCGTATTTGTAGGAATGGTAGTTTATTGCGTAAGCAAACATAAAAAAAAGCCGCGCCTTCCATGCTCTCTATTTGCGCGTCAGGGTACAGATTTTTGAGGGCGGAAATAGTGGCTTCGCTGCCTGATGTTTTGGCTACTGTAATAGCGTTTACCAATTGTAAATCATTAATAAACAACATATTATAGCTATTTATTAATTGTTTATTTAGAAAAGGAAATCCGTTTGTATCTGCAAAACCTGCATCAAAAATATCGATAAAATCGCCGTTTTTTTCTTCTATGCCTATATCTGCAAACTGCTCACTTGATACGCGGACTACCGCGCCGAGCGGCAGCGAACGGTCGAGCGCGCCCGCTATTCCGACTTGTATCGCAGTGTCAAAACTCTGGCTAATCACCGCTTCGGCAATGTGATACATCGCGAGTGCAAGCCCTACGCCTGTCGTCAAAAAGTGGATTTCATCAGTATTGTCAAATAATAAAATACGTCTATTTGTGACTATTTGGGTGTGGTGTGCAAGTGATTGCAGTTGCGCGAAAAGCGGCGCGACTTCTTGCTCGGTAGCACTTACTATCAATAGTTTCATTGGTTTACAATTTTTTTGATTAACTTTGCGGCGAAATTAGTTTACAATACTAAAATCTTAGTACCGACAAAAATAGTAATAAAAAACACATAAAGTTAATCAATGGTTTACCTTACACGCATCGAGCGGTTCAATGCTGCACATAAATTGTGGGTGAAAGAATGGTCGGAAGCCGAAAATAAAGCGGTTTTTGGCAAGTGTTCCAACAAAAATTGGCATGGGCATAACTATACGCTGCACGTCACGGTAGCGGGTACGCCTGACCGGGTCACAGGTTTTGTGATTGATGCCAAAAAACTGAGTGGCATCATTCGGGAGCTAGTGACCGACAAATTAGACCACTCCAACCTCAATTTAGATGTTGATTTTATTCCCGAAAACCTGCAAGCAACCACCGAAAATTTGGTTGTTTTGATTTGGCAACAACTTTTTGATGCTTTACAATCCGATACTTGTCGCCTTTATTCGGTGCGTTTGCACGAAACCGAAACGATATATGCGGAGTATCGCGGCGAGTGAAAATCCTAAAATAATCACTTATTATTATCACAAAAACAACTTTTTGCGCTTAGTTTTGTTTAAAATTGGTATAGAAAATTATTAATATAATTAAACAAAAAAACCAAGTACAAAATTTATGTTCCAAAGAAAAGACAGCTACACATTGGATACAACTAATGAAATAAAAGGGCATTATTTAGACATCATTAATGCATTGGGCGAAGACTCGGCACGAGAGGGTTTGGTCAAAACTCCTGAGCGCGCTGCTAAGGCAATGCAGTTTTTGACAAGCGGCTATGAACAAGATGCGGCGGCTATTTTGCGCGGTGCGATGTTTGCGGAAGACTACCGTAATATGGTGATTGTCAAAGACATAGAGCTTTATTCCCTCTGCGAACACCATGTATTGCCGTTTTATGGTAAGGCACATATTGCGTATATTCCTGACGGATATATTGTCGGATTGAGCAAAATTCCGCGTGTAGTAGATGTGTTTGCGCGCCGTTTGCAGGTGCAAGAACGCTTAACTTCCGATATTTTGAATTGCATTCAAGAAACCTTAAACCCGAAAGGCGTAGCGGTAGTGATAGAAGCGAGTCACATGTGCATGATGATGCGCGGCGTGCAAAAACAAAACTCAGCGACTACGACCTCGGCATTTACGGGTGCATTTGAGCAACAAGAGACCCGCAACGAGTTTTTGAAGCTGATTACTTCTAATTTGAGGTAATCAGATATTTTAAATTAACATATTTTAAATCAAATTATGAAAAAAATCATTTTTCTTTTTGCAGTCGCAACAACTTTATTAGCGGCGTGTAACAAGCCGTGCGACGGTAAAAACTGCACCGATAAAAATTGCAAACACCATCAAACGAGTGTTGCAACAGATACCACGAAAGCGCTAGTAGCTGCCGCTTACGACTGCTCGATGCACTGCGAAGGCGCGAAATCGGACAAGCCAGGTACTTGCCCTAAATGCAAAATGGATTTGGAAAAGCAGTAAAAATGTAGATTTTGATATAGTATTGAACTAAAAACGACTTTAAAGCTACTATGCTTTAAGGTCGTTTTTAGTTTGTTTGCTTATATAAACGTTTACAAAGTCTCGAAGGCTTCGCAAATGCAGTGCATTCAAAATAAAATTGTATCATTACAATAAAAAACTTACTTTTATACTTTTGTTTACAATATCAAATTGCATTTTACCATGAAAAAAATTACTTTTATTATCATTGTTTTTGCTTTATGGAACAGTGTAGTACAAGCGCAGATTTCCATAGGTGTACGCACGGGCTTCAATTTAGCTACTTGGAGTTACACACCCAAAAATACTACTTCTAATACTAATTATACTATTACTGAACCGCTTTTATTAGGCTTTACTTTCGTTATGCCTATTGAAGTTAAACTATCAAATAATTTCGCTTTACAGCCCGAGTTAAGTTTTATTCAAAAAGGCTTCACGCAAAAAAGAGAAAGCGGCAGCGATTATGTTCAAGACACTTATATATTTAATTATTTGGAAGTACCGCTTTTAGCCAAAATCATACTTGGTAATAAAAAGTTTAAAGTAGGTGTATTAGCTGGACCAAGTTTTGGTTATTTGGTAAGTGGACGAGATGTTACAGCTTACGGAGCTAGTCAAAAATTTTACGTTTACAATAAAAATATCGACTTTAATGATGCTATTAACAAAACAACTAATCGTTTTGACATCGGTTTAGTATTAGGCGTACAGCCTGCTTATAATATTACCGATTATAGTAGAATATTTTTTGACGCTCGTTATCAATTAGGTTTATCTGATATAAAAAACGACTCGCCAGACAATACTCAAATCTTTAATCGCGGTATAGGCTTATCAGTAGGCGCGTTTACTTACTTTAAGTAACCAATCATTGACGCTTATCTTTATTATTATAACTTAACAAAACCAAAAACGACCTTAAAGCCACTGCGCTTTAAGGTCGTTTTTAGTTATTACAAAACAAGAATTGGTAATATTATTAATGGGTTACCTAAAACGATAAGACACCGACAGCGTAAGGTCTCTCATAGTATCAAAACCACTTGTTTGGCTTTCGCTATAAGTAGTGTAAGTAAATGTTTCAATTATACTATTACTTTTAGTAGTACCGTAATGCGTATATAAATCACCAGTTAATAATAAAGCTATTCTTTTCTTTACAAACCATTCTATACTAATACCGCCACCTGCTCCAAAGCCTGATTTTTTGCTTATGTTTTCAGTGCGCTGTATTGTGTTTGTTGTAGGATAATCATAATTTGACATTCCATCACCATGCTGTGTATTAATAAATAAAAGGTCTGTAAAAATTAGTGCATGTAAAGGATTTTTACCTAATCTGTATTGATAACCAAGTTTTATGGATTGAAAATGATCATAATTGTAATAAAGACGTTCATTTAAGAAGAATGCTCTTTTTGTAGACATGCTTTGTGTGATACGAAAGGCAGAGCAAAAAGTACTACGATAGCGATAACCTACTGCATAGTTGCCTCCACCAAGATAAAACAACCCCATATTTAAGCCTACGGGTGTAAATAAAATTTCATGGTGATAAAATTTAGGCGTTGTACTTGTGGTATCTTGCGCTGTTAAAGTAGTTAAAATACTTAAGCAAGCAATAATAAAAAGGATTGGTTTTATAAATTTGTTTGTTTAAATGTAAAAACGGGTTGTTAGTGAACAACTTTTATTAGTGAATAATTTTTAGTGAACAACTAACAGTGAATAGTGAACAGTTTACTATATGCACAAAAAAACTGTTTACTGTTCACTATTCACTACGCACTGTTCACTGCAAAGCGTAAACTGTTCACTATTTACTATGCACTGTTCACTATTTACGGTTCACTAATCACTACTTTTTTACTCACCCGCTCCCCCTTACCTACAATAGATACTGTATATACACCAGCAAAAAGAGTTGGTAGGTACAAATTTTCATAAATCAGACCAACGCCCTGCTGTCCTAAGTCTTTGTTTAATACTACTTTACCTGTTATATCGGTCACTTGTAAACTAATATTTTGTGGTGTTCTATTATAATATTGTAGCGTTAATTGTTTTTGGGTAGCAGGGTTTGGATATAAGCCCAAAAAGACAAAATCTTCTGTTTTTGTAGTCCGTGTATTAAGGTTGCGAGGTGGTAAAGGTGCTTGCGTGACTACTTTACTCGGGTGCGCAACAGCAGGAGCGGACGCTTGAACTAATTTGCGCGTATTATTATCGCATTTCCAGGCTTGCGTAAACGCTTCGTTGCTACTCGGAGCATCTACTTTATCCACATACCACCATTCGCCCTGCGACCGTTGTTTATTAACGTCTAAGATTAAATATCCTTTCTTGGTCAGTTCAAAATATTTGCAATGTGGGTTAGAACTTTTGATAAGCTGAGTAGGTAAAGAGAGCGGAGAGCCTTGTGAAGTCACACTCGTCACTACATATTCTACACCGACAGACCCTGCGCCCGTCGCCGCTTGATAGTTAGGCAAAGGCAAATCATGTCCCCACGAGGTATGAATATCTCCCGTCACTACCACTAAATTTTGTATGGTATTGAGGTTTAGTGTATCAAAGAGTTTAGACCGTTCGGCGGGGTAGCCGTCCCATTGGTCTTGATTTAATACTTGTCCGAACAGCTTTAAAGGAGCCATCATCACTTGATTACCCATAACTTTCCATTGCGCAGTAGATTGACGCAATTGTCTGCAAGTCCAATCAAATTGCTGCGCGCCCATAAGCGTTCGCGTAGCAGAAGTATTAGTAGGCTGACCTGCTGCCACTTGCTCCTCACGCCCTTCGAGGCGCGTATCAACCATTATTAAGTCCATTAAGTCACCAAAACTAAACTTCCGATATATGCGCTGTGGCGCGTTAGTTGGGTCGGGCTGACGTATAGGCATCCATTCCAAATAAGCACGAGTTCCAGCTGCCTTGCGAGTGAGCCAATCGCCTTCGGTAGCAGGTGTATGGTTTGCCGCACCACCTTTCCAAGCATCGTTAGCTGTTTCGTGGTCGTCCCAAACCGTAATAAAAGGGTACTGTTGATGTAAACGCATGAGGTCAGCATCTAATTTATAATCGCCATGCCGCATACGGTAATCGTTAAGATTCAAAACCTCATTAGTAGGTGTCATATTACGAACGCTACCAAATTGTCCGTCACCGTACTCATACATATAGTCACCAAGATGCAGTATAGCATCTACGTCGTTTCGTGCAGTCAAACGGCTATACGCATTAAAGTAACCGTAACCCATTGCAGAGCAAGCCACTACACCAAAACGCAAACTATCAATATCTCCAATGGGAAGCGTTTTTGTTCTACCACGAACTGATAGACTTCCATTGTAACCAAATTCATAATAATAATAATGGTTAGGTTGTAAACCCGTCACGTCTATATGTACCGTATAATCGCGCGACGTATCGGTCATCACCGTACCAGTTTGGAGTACGTTCTGCATTGCTGTATCAGTTGCGATACGCCATTCTACTATTGCGGTAGGGTCTGCGGTCGTCACGTGAGTCCAAAGCATGACTCTATCAGCTAATGGGTCGCCCGATGCAACACCGTGATAGAAAGGCGCAAGACTTGCATCAGGAACTAATCGTTGTGCATTGCCAACTGTACCGCTTTGCGCTAATACCGCAATAGGTAAAAATAAACTCAATAATAAACAGAGTAGGGTAGGAGTGTATTTTTTTGTCATAATAATAAAAATTAGTTAGTTGTGATTTATTAAAATGTAAAGTTAGTTTATTTATTTTATATCAACAAATAAAAAAACTAATTTTATACATTATTTTTTTATTTATAATGATTGTAATATTAAACCTTGATTAAATAAAACTATTATAGAAGATAGTAAAACTATCATAAGAAATAATAAAACTATCTTTGAAGATAGTAAAAGCTGTTGTATTAAAACAAATACATTTAATTAAGATGGTAAAAGCATCTTAGAAGATAGTATTAGGTTCTTCAAAGATGGTAAAAGCATCTTTGGAGATGGTAAAACTATCTTTATTGAAACAAATACATTTAGTTGTGATAATAAAACTATTTAAAGAGATGGTAAAACTATCTTTAAAGATAGTTTTAGGTTTTTCGAAAATGGTAAAAACATCTTAAGAGATGATAAAAGGTTATTTGTTGAAACAAATAGGTTTAAATGAGGTGGTAAAAGAATATTTGTACATAATAAAAAGTTCAACCTTTTTAGGGTTGTTATACCTTGTTATATGTTCCGTATGGGCTACGCCCGTTTATTTCGTTAATGCTACGCTTTAACTCATTCATACCTACGGCTATGCACATTTGATCCTTTCAGGGTCATCTTTACGAGTTGTTTGTACTGTTCATCTCTCCGTCTCTCCTCCTTTGGAGGGGTCGGGGGAGGCTCTCTGTTTACTGTTTACTATTCACTGTTCACTATTCACTATTTTTTATTCACTATTCACTGTTCACTATTCATTGTTCACTATTCTCTGTTCACTGTTCACTATCCTCTGTTCACTATTCACTGTTCTCTATTCACTAAAAATAAAAAGTTTTTATTTTTTTTCATCTCTCTGTTGCATATTAAAAAAACTGTTGTATCTTTGCGTTATTATTGCAATAATATAATTATCAACCTATTTTATTCATTTATAAATAAATCTATTGATTATGCAAATTATCATTCAACCAGCTAGTGTACCAACAGTACAAGAACTCAACGACACCGTAACAGGATTACAAGCACTAGTAAATGGTGTAAAGGATTTTAGCGTAAGCCTTAGTATAGAGCAACGGAGTAGCTCGTACAAAATGGGCGCAAAACGCTACGCCTACGCCAAAACTGCAGAGCGCATTGCAAAGCAATACATCAATGTTATGCCTCGTCAGTTTGA
>JAYWGJ010000292.1:0-5346 GCA_043778315.1 Saprospiraceae bacterium
CACAACGATTCCGACCAACGCATCATCGCGCTCCTACGGCAGCACGATAAGCAAGGCGTGGCGTTAGCTTACGATAAATATAGTGCCGCTCTGCTCGGCGTGATATTTAGAGTAGTCGCTGACACAGAAGTAGCAGAAGAGATTCTGCAAGACGTGTTCCTCAAAATTTGGCAACGCGCCGAACAGTACGATGATAGTAAAGGTCGCTTTTTTACTTGGGCTATGAATATTGCGCGCAACGCCGCTATTGACTACGCTCGTGTCAAAAAACACCAATACAAAAACCAAGAACTCGATTCTGCCGTACATAGTATTGATGAACGCGACCAGCTCGCGCCAAGTATCGATACCTTAGATATCCGAAGACTTGCCGCAACGCTTGCGCCCGAACATCGGAGTATCATCGACCTGATATACTTTAACGGTTATACGCAAGCCGAAACCGCAGAAACCCTGCAAATACCACTCGGAACAGTGAAAACACGACTGAGAACGGCATTAGGGCAGTTGCGCAAATTATTTTAGTACCTCAAACAAATAACAATTATTTTTCAGATTAGGTATAAATAATAGGTACCTATAATTATCTACCTATAATTATCTACCTACAATTATCTACCTATAATTAATCAGCAAATGAATATTCAAGAATATATCCATTCGGGTTTGCTCGACCTTTATGCCGCCGATGCGCTTTCGCCTGCCGAGAGCCGCGAGGTGGAGCTGTTGGCAGCAAAATATCCCGAAATACAGACCGAAATAAACGCTATACAGGACTCGCTTGAGGGCTATGCTGCCGCATTTGCGAAGCAGCCGAGTGCGACCCTGAAAGCCAAAATATTGGACGCTTTGCCAGAAATGGCAACCGCAACCGCGCCGCTAAAAGTAGCGGAGCAGCCCGAAAGTAACTCGAAAATTCAAACCTTACCTGCGCGTTCCGCGTGGTATGCGTCGCCGACGGCAATAGCTGCCGCGATGGTTGGTTTGGCTACAAGTATGGGTTTGAACGTGTTTTTGTACAGCAATTGGCAAGATGCTAGCAATCGCGCTGCGAGTTTATTGGCAGAAAAAACGATATTGGTGGAAAACAACAGCGTGCAAAAAGCGAGCTATACGCAACAATTGGCATCGCTCACAAGTCCAATGACCAAAACTATAACGCTGAAAGGACTACCTATCGCGCCAACCGCAAAGGTGACAGTGTATTGGAACGCAAACGATAAATCGACCTTAGTAGCGGTGCAAAATTTGCCTGCCGCACCATCAGACAAGCAATACCAACTTTGGGCGTTGCTGGACGGCAAGCCGATAGATGCAGGTATGCTCGATACGTCGGGCGTAGCAAATGTGCAGCGACTAAAAGACATTGCAAACGCGCAAGCCTTCGCTATCACCTTAGAGCCGCGAGGCGGCGTAGTAAGTCCGACAATGGATCAAATGTACGTTATGGGAACGATGTAAATGTAAGAAAGGAGGTTTGGAATATAGTAAAAGCGACTGTCGTACTTGGTACGGCAGTCGCTTTTTTTGTTATTTTATTCACTACGTCCGTCTCCTACTTTGCACAGTCAATTGCGCTCACGTCACATTGCATCATGGCTTGTTTGAGCGCGCGGATTTGGTCTTTGGTGTAGTAATCTTTGCAGATAACGAGTTTTTGAAGTTTTTCGAGTTGCATGAGCGGCTCGAGTCCTTCTACTTTATTGGGTACAAAAACAACTTTTTGTAGATTTTTGAGGTAGCCGAGCGGCGCGATATTGATTATCGGTGTGTCCGAAAACTCGAGTTCGAGCAGCGATTGCGAGTTGGCGATAGCAGACAAATCCTTTATTTTTGTTTCGTTAAAACGCAAAACTTGCAGCTTTTTAAGGCTACTTACGGGCGACAAATCAGTCACTTTGGTCGCCGTGACTATGAGTTTAGCTAGCGCAGTTTTATTTTTCAATACATTAATATTATCCACATTTGTATTTCTGATATTAAGACTTTCCAATTTTTGCGCGTCTTTAAGCGCGTCGATATTGGCGATAGCAATATGACTCGCCTCGAGTGTAGTGAGGTCTTTCATACCGCTTATTGCATCAATATTGCTCACTTGCGAACCGTTTATATTGAGATAGTCAAGACTTACAGCGTCCTTTATGGGCGCGAGGTCGCTCACTTGCGTACCTGCAATATTGAGGTAATTGAGTTTTTTTGCGTTGCGCAAAGCCGAAATATTGGTCACATTGGTTGCCAAAACATCTAAAAAATCAAGGTCGAGGGCAATAGTGAGCGGCTCGAGATTACTCACTTTGGTATCGCGACACTCCAAATGTCGTAGTTTTTTCAAGGCGCGCAACGGCTCGAGACTCGTTACGGCAGTGCCGTTGATGATGAGGTCGGAGAGGTTTTGGAGCGGACGGAGCGGCTCGAGGTCTGCAAAGTCCCAGATTTCGTTTTTCGCAACCTCTATGCGCATGAGGCGGAGGCGTTTGATAAGCCACATTTCGCGGATAGCAACGGTGGGCGGCGTGTCATGAATGATGCCGAGTTCGTTGCGGAAAGTCTGCTGCCACGCGGGCGTGAGGGCAGTCCACCAGTCGGCGTATTGCTTCGCTTCTGCATCGTTTGTTGTGATGGGTTGCTGCGTCGCGTTGAACCAAACGCGGCAATCGGGCAGCCGTTTTTGGAGTTCTTCTATCTCTTTTTGCGGTATTTTTGTGCCGCGACAATCTATCGCCTCCAAATGTGTACACGCCAAAAGCGGCTTGAGCGAACTGATGTTTGTACCTGCACAGTTGAGCCGCTCGAGATTCGTCATAGCGACGAGCGGCGAGAGGTCGGTCACTCTTGTAAAATTAAGGTTCAATTCGTACAAATTCGCCGTTTTTATGGGCGAAAGGTCACTCACGGGCATATTATTGATAGTGAGTTTGCTGAGATTGGGAAGCGCGGCGAGCGGCGCAAGGTCGCTGATAGGCGAATAATTGGAAAAGAAAAAGCCCTGCCAGTCTTGTATCCAGGCCGCGTCGGCTGCCGTAGGGTCGCGGTACAGGCTCGCGCTGCCGATGATTCGGTCGAACGAAAAGCGGAGTTCTTTTTTCCACTCGGGCGTGAGTGCGTCGAACCACGCCTTTTGCTCGGGCGTTTGCGCCCAACCGATAGTATGTATAGCTAATACGGCAGTTAATACTCCCAGTTTTTTGAATATCATAATTGGATTGAAATTTATTGTTTTGAAATAATAAAACGCAAAATTAGGATAAATTATTGTTTTCCTTGTTAATAAGTCTATGTTTTAAATTAAGCGTGATTATAGAGAACTAAAATAGTAGTTAAAAAGTACTGAAATAGTTTAGTAGCTGTCAGCTTCGGCATAGATTTATTCTATTTTTTGAGTGTAGATAAATAAGGAATGAAGAGAAAACACTGTACTGAATATTGTCACGCAGGATTTGCTTCGCCAGTTCGCGTTCCTCGTGCTGAGTCAGCGCATGAAGTGCTGCCTTGCATTGTAACGAACCCGAGCGAAGCGAACTGGCGAAGCAAATCTAACGCAGTTTTGGCAGGAACAAAAATAAAGATAGCAAAACTACCATTATTTTGCAGTGAACAGGCGTAGCCCAGACAAGTGAGCATATAGTAACTTATTTTGGACGCGTTCTTAATCATGCCTAATTTATTTCAGCTAATTTAAAAAAAACGACTATCGAGCTTCTGCTCAATAGTCGTTTACGCCTTGATATGTTCACTATCAACTATTCACTGTCCACTACTTAGTGCTTCGGTATCAAAATCGGATACTCGGGCGGACCTACCACATACGGGTTTGCGCCTACCGACGAGCCTGGAATAGCGCGTTTGCGCTGCACCTTATAGGAGATTTTCTCCATTTTAGCACCAGTTGCCAACTTTGCGGTTATTGCTGCCGAAGTAACACACGCAGGGTCGGTAAAAAATAAAGACGGAATGAATTGTAATTCGTATTTACCTGCGCCTAATGAAATCATTTTGAGCGTCGGCGTTACGTCGATATTCGCAACGGTACAGTAATTGAACGTTTGACCACCTACGGTTACTCTTAGCTGCGCATAAATATCGTCGGGTCCAACGTTTTGCATTGCGGTAAGCGTATCCAACGAATTACCGTAGGTAAGGGTAATCACGTCATCTGGATCTATCAATACCGAGTCGGTTGGTGCTAATTTTACTGGAAAAGAACCGATTAGTTGCTCGCCGATAACGGGACGCGGGATAAGCAAAAGGATATCCTCTGTCTTTTTTTCGGGCGTACCCGCACCATCTATACCTTTCGCTAAACAGCCTAATTTATTGCCATACATAGCGTCAGCACTTTTACCAAAATAATCTTTTAGGGTAGGTCCATAAGTGTAAGAATATTTCTTACCCGTAGTGCCTACTCTTGTCATTTTGTTAGCAGGTGCAGAAGCGTTCCAAGAGCCGTTAGTAGGCGAGTCGCCCACATTTTCTACCCATGTCCAAATGTAAATATCTGGTGTAGGATCAATACCTGCCAAGTTAGCATTTGATGTCGCCTCCAAATCTATGGTGACGGTGAGCGGCGCATCAGGGTCTGGTGCGGCTGGATTATATACTATTTTTTGTGCCGATACTATCGTTGTTGTCAAACTAAGTATAGCTATCCACGAAAATAATTTGATTTTCATATTTTAATTATTAATTTTGTTTAACGAATTGATAAGTATAGTTAATCGCTTTTTTGCCCGCTTTCATTTTGGTGCGCGTAAGCGTAAGTACCGAAGTACTCGTGTACTCGGGGCGCATCGCTGATTGCAGCATCGAGGTAAGCGTATCCGCCGCGCTCGTACTACCCGTGAACTTTATCGCGCTCGGGAAGTCCTGGTTGTCAAATTTGAACGTACCCGTCATGCCCATCAAATAGTTCTTTTTGAACGTACCTTGCATGGTGTAACTCATGTTCGACTTGTCAAATCGGATAGTAGCAGGCTGATTGTCGGTTAAGGTTTTGGTAATATCTTTTTTAGGCTTCGGCGACTCTTTGGTGATTAAGTCCGTTTGTGTCACCGATTGCAACTTCCACGTTCCGTTTAGCGCGTCGAGCGACTGTCCGAATGTAGGTATCACAACTTCACACTCAGGTTTGCAATTGCTAAACGCGAGCGTCAAGCAAAATAAACCTAGAATATACAATGTACTATGTTTCATAAAAAATAGGGTTTAATTATTTGTTGAAAATTGAAAAAATATGTTTTAAATTAAATAACATTATCGGGAGCGATAAAAAATAGTTAAAACGTAGCCTTTGCGTAGGTTTAAGCTACTTTTAGAGCGTAGGTAAAGAATGTTATCTAATTTATTTCA
>JAYWGJ010000293.1:0-5337 GCA_043778315.1 Saprospiraceae bacterium
GAGCAATTTTGAGCCATTAATAGCTCATTTTTCTACGCAATACAAGGTGGTTGTACCGCTTTTGCCGATTTTGGAGGTGAGCGCGCGCGAAGCGACGCTGGAGACCTACGTTGCGTATGTAGATAGCTTTGTGGAGGCACGCGGCTATACGGCGATGAACGTTTTGGGCAACTCGCTGGGCGGTCACATCACGTTATTATATGTGTTGCAACGCCCCGAACGCGTTAAAACGATGGTACTTACGGGCAGTTCTGGCTTGTTTGAAAGCGCGATGGGCGCGACTTTTCCGAAGCGCGGCGACTACGAGTTTATCCGCGAGCGCACCGCTTATACGTTTTATAATCCGTCGTTTGCCACCAAAGAATTAGTGGACGAAGTGTTTAATATCGTGAACGACCGCGCTAAAGCGATTAATATTATAGCAACGGCGAAGTCCGCTATTCGACACAATTTGGGTGATAAACTACACGATATCGACTGTCCGACGCTGCTTATTTGGGGCAACCAAGACGTGATAACGCCGTCGTTTGTAGGCGCGGATTTCCAAAAAGCGATAGCGGGTTCGGAGCTACACTATATAGATAAGTGCGGTCACGCGCCGATGATGGAGCAGCCCGAGCAGTTTAACGCTATTTTAGCTCCTTTTTTGGCATTGCATAATCAAAAAAACTAAGAAAAAACTAAAAAAAACTAAGAAAAAACCAACCATAAAATGAATTTAACCGAAAAAATAAACGCCGAAATAATGACGGCGATGCGTGCAAAAGACGCAGTGCGCTTGCGCGGCTTGCGTGCTGTAAAAGCAGCAATACTACTAGCAAACACCGACGGAACGGGCAAAGAGATGGACGACGAGCGCGAAATCGCCTTATTGCAACGCCTCATCAAACAGCGCAAAGAAAGCCTTTTGGTGTTCGAAACGCAAAACCGCCCCGAACTCGCGCAGGTAGAATCGGAAGAAATAGCGGTAATTATGGAGTTTTTGCCACAACAACTCGACCGCGAAGCCGTAGAAAGTATCATCAAAAATATCATTACCACAACAGGCGCAACTTCTATGAAAGACATGGGCAAAGTGATGGGCGCAGCGAATAAAGAACTCGGCGGCAAGGCGGAAGGCAAGCTGATTTCGGAGGTTGTAAAGGCATTATTGCAATAAAAAAACTATATTTCAGCTATATATAGTCATGTTTATCGACATCATTTTCCTTATGCTAGCGTATTTGGCGTTTTATCAGGGCTTCCAAAAAGGGCTGATAAGAGCAGTGGTGTCGAGCGCGTCGTGGTTTGTGGCGGCGGTTATCGCACTCAAATTTACTCCTTTTACTACCAATGTTTTATCGATAGTATTTCACCTGAATAATCCGCCTTGGTTGGTATTAGTCGCGCTGCTACTTCTTTTTGGCGGCGTATGGAAAGGGCTGCACGTTTTTGCGGGCGCGACCGAAAGCCTACTCAGCATAGCGCATATCGGTTTTGTGAACCGCGCTGCTGGCGGGCTACTTTATACCGCAGGTATCATGTTGGTACTCAGTGGTATATTGTGGTTTGGCGACAGGGCGCGGCTGCTTCCCGAAAGCCAAAAATTGACTTCGCGCACTTATCCTGCGCTCGAGCAGTATCCTGCAAAAGTGATGCGCGTGGTGGAATACACGAAGCCGTATATGGAAACTTCGTTGGTTTATTTCCAATCAAAACTGGACGAGCTACAAGGTAAGGTCAGTCGTATCAGCACACAAAACGGCGACGAACCCGTTGCGCGCCCTGCCGACGCAGACGAACCTAATTAAATCAAAAAAATTTAATCCATAATGTACGCATACAGACGATACATTCTTTTGGCGTGGGTGATATTTGCCGCAACTTGTATTGTAGGCTATTTTACGCAGCCAGAAATTTTTGCACCGAAAGCCGTAGCAGATTGGCTGCGGGGTTATGGGCGGTTGGCGTTTGTAGTGTTTTTTTTGATTAGCACTTTTCGGGGTTTTACGCTGCTGCCGAGTACGTTTACGGTACTTGCAGGCGCGTATCTGTTCCCCGAATATCCTTTTTCGGTTTTATTATTATCCGTTATTGCCGTAGTATTATCGTCTTCTTTGGTGTATTATTTTTCGGAATGGTTGGGTGTAGATACTTATTTTGAAGAAAAATATCCGAGTAAAATCGCCTGGCTGCATCGGGCTATTGATGAGCGCGGAATGTATATCGTGGTCGGTTGGGCGTTGTTTCCTGCCCTGCCTACCGATTTGGTGTGCTATGTGGCAGGTGTTTTGCGTATGCAATACTGGAAATTTGCGGTAGCTATTGCGCTCGGCGAAGCACCTATTATGGCGTTGTATGTGTTTTTGGGTAAGCAAATATAGAGGGTTTGTAACAATAATATTATTTATTTTTTCAATATGTATTATGTCACAAAATTATTTTTTAATATTAATAATAATAAAACTACCTTTGCAGATAATTTAGCTCAAAAACATATATAAATACAGTGTAACTTAGCCTTTTACGCAGTACAAAGATTATTTATTACCCAATTGAAACAAGCACTCCTACATAAAGAGCCAACTGATACAGAGTTGATTATGCAATACTTAGGTACGCAGAATCACGCTCAGTTTAGTTTGTTATATGACCGCTATTGCACTCGTGTATATAGTAAATGTCTCTCTTTGCTCAAAAACGAGAGCTTGGCAGAAGACGCGCTGCAAGATATTTTTATGAAAATTTTTCTTAATTTAGCTAATTTCAACTTCCAGTCGCAGTTTTCAACTTGGGTATATTCTGTCACATATAACTATTGTATTGATTTTTTGCGTCGGCAGCGCAAGGAGCGCGATATATTTGCCGATACCGAATTTGATGCCGACGCGACGGACGGCAACCCTACACAAGCGGGCTTAAAACGCGATATTACAGATGATATAGATGATGCCGTGATGCGCGAAATGAATATGGTGCATTTAGCCACCGTATTAGAGCGCATCGCCGCCGATGATAAGATGATATTGCTGATGAAATACCAAGACGAGCTTTCTATCAAAGAAATTTGTGATATTATTGATAAATCGGAGTCGGCGGTAAAAATGCAACTCAAACGCGCCAAGCATCGTGCCAAACAAATATATGAGTCAATACAATGATAAATCAAGTGGTGGTGGTTGGAACTTGCCCGAGCATCACCCACCGCAAGCCGTAAAAAACAAAATAGATGCGAGCCTCAATAATGTGAGGTTTGCAGGGCAGGTTATTGATACTTTTATGGTAGGATTAGGCAGTGTACTTGCAGGACTCGCCATCGCGATATCGCAGTCGTCAAAGCCGCCGACCGAGAGAAATACAGACAAGAGCCATACGGCTGACTAGTATAATGTAAATAAAAATTTACACCCACTTCATTTTTTATCCAATTATTACCACTCAGTCATGGACGAATTAATAAAAACCATCATGCAAGCACTGCCACGCATCATTGGCGCAGTTGCGGTATTTACGATTGGCATGGTAGCCGCAAATCTACTTTACAAGCTACTTGTCCGCGTATTAGGCTTGATAGGCATAGATAAAATTGCCGAAAAATTTGCCGAAATAGACCTGATACAAAAGTCAAATATTCGGTTGCAGCCCAGTAAAATATTGGCAAGTTGCATCTATTATATATTTGTATTGGTAGTGATGGTGACCGCTTCCGATATCTTGGGTTTAGCCATCGTTTCGGAGCAAATCGCTAAGTTGATGGTCTATTTGCCTAAGCTGTTTTCGGCAGGCGCGGTGCTGCTCATCGGTCTCTTTGTTTCCAATATGATAAAAGACGGCATCGAGGCGGCTTGTACTTCTCTCGGCATTCCGTCGGGCAAACTCATCGCGGGCGGCGTTTTTTATATGCTTTTTATTACGATTGCAATTAGCGCGTTGGCGCAAGCCGAAATAAATACTACGTTCCTGACCTCCAACTTGACTTTGATTCTGGGCGGCGTAGTAGCAGCTTTTGCTATCGGTTACGGGTTTGCATCTCGTGATATGATGTCCAATTTGCTCGGCTCTATTTACAGCCGCAGCAAGTTCAAAGTAGGCGATGTGATAAAAATACAAGGCTTAAAAGGCGAAATTATAGAAATGGATTCTACTTCGCTTACGCTACAAAGTGCTGATTGTCAATTTATTATACCATTAAGTAAAGTCGCTTCCGAAAACGTAGAGAAATTCACGAATTAAAATTATTGCTAATTTAAATACTAAAAAGCGCAAAAAACGTCACCACACGTTTTTTGCGCTTTTTTCTTTGTAATTTTTTCGTATAATTTTTTATTCTACTTTTATGATTAGCTTAACCAATTATAATTCATTTTTGCGTATCTTTGTGCCAAATTTTATACAAAAATCGATAATCATATTATAATTTTATGTTATACACTACAAATATATCGCTGCAATACGGCAAACGAGTACTTTTTGATGAGGTAAACACGAAGTTCACGGCGGGCAACTGCTACGGCGTGATAGGTGCGAACGGCGCGGGCAAGTCGACATTCCTCAAAATTCTTTCGGGTGAAATAGACCCGACTACGGGGCGCGTGGAAATCACGCCTGGCGAGCGTATGTCGGTACTCAAACAAGAGCATAACCGTTATAATGACTGCACCGCGCTCGATACCGTTATCATGGGCAACGACCGTTTATACGCCATAATGAAGGAAAAAGATTTGATTTATGCCAAAGAGGACTTCACCGAAGCCGACGGTTTGCGCGCCGCCGACCTCGAGGGCGAGTTTGCAGAAATGAACGGCTGGGACGCAGAAAGCGACGCGGCAACCATGCTCTCTAACTTGGGTGTCAAAGAAAGTTTACATTATAAACTCATGTCCGACCTTAACGGTAACGAAAAGGTGCGCATTTTATTGGCGCAAGCCTTGTTCGGCAATCCCGATATTTTGCTATTAGATGAGCCGACGAACGACTTGGACGCAGAGACGATTTTGTGGCTCGAGGACTTTTTGGCAGATTTTCGCAATACCGTAATTGTGGTGTCGCACGACCGTCACTTTTTGGACATGGTTTGTACGCATATCGTCGATATCGACTTCAATAAAGTCAATCTCTACTCAGGCAACTACACGTTTTGGTACGAAAGTTCGCAATTAGCCTTAAAGCAACGCGGCGATAAAAACAAAAAAACGGAGGATAAACGCAAGGAGCTGTTAGACTTTATAGCGCGCTTCTCGGCGAATGCGTCGAAGTCGAAACAAGCTACTTCGCGCAAAAAAGCATTAGAAAAACTGAACGTAGATGAGATAAAACCGTCCTCGCGCAAGTATCCATTTATTCACTTCAAACCCGAGC
>JAYWGJ010000294.1:0-5281 GCA_043778315.1 Saprospiraceae bacterium
TCGCGTATTCTATCTACGGCGGACGAATACAAGGTCAAGCCGATGATAAACAAACCCGAAATAATCGCAAAAACAACTAACGTACCTATCGACATCGCGATACCGCTACGCGCCAAAACGCTTTTTACACTCGCTTTCGAAAAATCTTTTTTCGTCCAAGCGTGAATGCCATAAATGCTATTATTGATGCGGGCGCAAGTGCGCTCTGCGCTAGTGTCTTTTTCTAAGCGCAACAAAAACGCGCTGACCTCCGTAGTCGGAAATTTGCCGAGTGCGCGAGCGCGGTCGATGGTCGTGAAGGAGAGCAAACCGCCAAAACCGCGTAAGCCACGTGTCGCCGCCGCGACGGTAGCGCGCTGTCCACCGAGTTCGATGACCGAACCGTAACCTGCGCCGCTTAGTGCGGGTTTGTCAAATACATCGACGGTGACACCGCCATCGGCTAATAAGTCAGACAAGCCACCTTTTACAAAATCGGTCGGACCGCCCACAAACGCAGGCGGCTCAGAACCAATAAGTTGCAGCGAGCCTGGATTGCCGTTCGGTACGCGCAACGTAGCACCTGCGATGACAAGCGGATAGGCGCGTTTCACGCCTCTGATACTTTCTATCTGCCGCCCGAGCCGCATATCGATGCGCCCGAGGCTGTTTACATCGGTCGTTCGATTATCGACAACCCAAATATCCGCGTCCGCTTTGTCCGCTATTTTGGACATATTGCCCGTAAGGAATAAAAAAATACCCGACTGCTGTCCGACCAAAAATATGGATATGACAATGCCCATCAATGCGCCGAACGATTTTGCTTTATCGAAAAGCAAAAATTTTATAGCTAATTTTAGCATTGTTTATTTTAATTTTATAACACAATCGACACGCGCACCAAGCAAAGTTTTTTCGGGTTTATCTAACCGAATACGCACCTCGCGGACGCGACGGTCTTCGAGTTCACCTGCGTCGGCACTAAATAGCGACTTTTTTTTGAGGTACGGCGCGGCGTAAATCACCGTGCCGACCGAGAGCGTATCGGTCATGCCTTGATTGCGAATATACGCCTTTTGCCCTACTTGTACGCGAGTCGCAAAAAGTTCGTCAATTTCGCAAGTTGCGACAATATTACCCGACGGCGCAAAATCGCCGATGCTAGTCCCGGGCGCGATGTTCGCGCCTGGCGTGATGTCCATAGAGAGCAATGTTCCGCCGTAAGGAGCGCGCACAAAACGCTGTGACTGTTGCGATTGCGCTACTTTAACGTCCGCTTCCGCTTCGGTGATGCGGCTTTTTGCGGTGCGCGCAGCCGCGTCTTGCCGCGTCACGTCTTTGCTTGCCGCCGCAACCTCCGACTCGGCGGTGCGCACTTCTTGCGCAGCAGCGTCGTATTCGCTTTGCGCGTTATCGAGGTTTTGTTGCGTATCCGCGCCTTTGGCAACAACCGCTTTCATTCTATCTAAACGCACTTTTGCCGCGTCGCGACGCACTATACTTAACTGTACGCGAGAGCGCGAGCTTTCTACTCGAGCAGCAGCCGCAGCGATAGCAGCTTCCGCATCTTGAACGCTTGCTTTTTGGGTAGGAACACGGCTTTGCGCCTGCGAAATACGGCTATCTTCTACACCATGACTCAATTCTATAATCACTTGACCGTCAGTGAGTTTTGTGCCTTCTTTGGCGCGGATAGCGGTGACTAAACCGCCGACCTCGCTGTTCAACTTGATGATTTTATTTTCGGGTTCAACCCGACCGATGCCCGTAATTATGTCGATATCGTCGGCATTTAACGTTTGTATTTTTGTTTGCTCCGCTTGCGGCTTGGCAGGCTGACAAGCGGTTACTAATACGCTTGTCGCGACGATTGCGAAGCAGTAAGAATATATATTAGTTATTTTCATTAGATATGTTAAAGCAATAAAAATTTAGTTGTAAAAATAACAAAAAAACAAAGTAGTAGTTGTGCAAAGTTAGACAATTAGTAGGAGTTTTTTTGATTAGCGTAAGATAAAACTGATTTTAAGACACAAAATGAATTAATTTTATTTTTAATACAATTGGTAAATAAGCATATAATTTACACATACGCGCATTTTTTAGCTATCTTTGCGTTTAAATCGCAACAAAAAATCAATCTTTTATCACTTTTTATATTCAAATGGCGTTTCCAAATTCAAAAAAAATAATTATTAGTATTTTGCTTGTCGCAATAACGACCGCAGCAACCGCTCAAAAAACAGGCATTTCGGACAATCAAGACGTGACGACGGCTTTAAGCACGGACGTGACGATACTCGACCGCGTGCCGCTTTCGCCCGAAAGCTACACGGTTGGTGACACGACGCGGAGCATCGAAGCGATAAATTCGCCCGCCCGTTTGCTCACGCTAAAATACGACGCGCCGTCTATTCGCCCCTTGGCGATGAAGCGCGTTCAGCCGAAAGCGGACTACAAAAAATGGTTAAAATTAGGCTTCGGAATGCCGCTACAACCTTACGCAGAAGGCTCTTACACAAGTGCGGTTGGTGCGCGTGGCGTAGTGGGCGCGTATGCGAAATATCATGCTGCCAACAACTCGCCAGCCCTTGACCATCAACGATTTGAGCATATTTTGGCACAAGTAAATGGCAGCTATTATATAGATACCGTTGCGGCGGTGACAGCGCGTATCGGCTACAAAAATGACGGCGTAAATTTTTATGGTTACGACCATAATTCGCGCACTTATAGCAGCGAGCAGACCGCGCAGCGTTTCCAAAAAATATATGCGAATTTGGGTTTGATGAATACGAGTACGAACGATGCCGACTTTGATTACAAGGTAAATTTGGATTTTTATAACTTAAATGACAGCTATCGCGCCCGAGAGCAAGGTATCGTAATAGGCGCAGACCTCACTAAATGGTTTGCCGAAAAACACCCATTTAATATTACTATAAAGAACGATTATACAGGTTATAATCAATCTGATTCTGCTAAGTTTAATAATAATATAGTAGCGATTCCGTTTAATTTTACGTTCAACGGCGACGGATTTAAAGTAAAAGTGGGCGCAAATACATGGCTTACGCAAGGTAGATTCAATGTTGCGCCCAATATAGAAGGTATTTATGCGATAAGCGGCGAAAAATTAGCTGTTTTTGGTGGTTGGACGGGTAATTATCGTAAAAATACGTTTGCATCGCTATCAGAATACAATCCGTTTATCGTTTCGCGTCCCGAATTTCGTAATTCGCGCATGGAAGAACGCTTTTTGGGTGTAAAAGGCGCGACTGTTGATTTGACTTACGAAGTAAAAATACACAATTCGCCCGTCGAAAATATGCCGCTTTACTTGAACGACAGCCTCGACCGCCGCCGCTTTGATGTGGTTTATGATACGCTCAATATTTTTGGCGGACACGCCAATCTTGCTTATCGCATTAATAATACGATAGAAGTAGGCACGACCGCCGATTATCGTATTTTCACGCCAAAAAAACAAGCGCGAGCGTGGCATTTGCCCAACCTCGAGGGCAATGTATATGTAAAATATAAACCGATGGAGAACCTCACGCTCCGCTTAGATGCCTACACGGGCGTTGGCGCGAGCTACTTGGATAGCCAAAAGAAAACGCAGGGTTTGAATACGATTTTTGACCTTAACTTAGGCGGAAAATACCAATTCGGCGATAATGTAGCGATATTTTTAGATGCTAATAATTTGACTAATCAACGCTATCAACGTTGGAATCAGTATCCTGTTTTGGGTATTAATTTTATTGGTGGCGTGATTCTCAAGTTTAAATAAAGAAAAATTTTTTTTATAATATAAAATGTCATCAATCGCTCGAGGTAGAGATTGGTGGCGTTTTTTTGTTTTAAAATAAATACATATTAAACCGTTTTTATTTTTGATAGTCATAAAGGCATCTTTGTTATAGTATGGAAAATGGAAGCTACAAACTCAAATATGACTCCACCTAATCAGCCGCTTTCGCCTGCCGAAGCCACGATGGTACGCTTGCTACAAGCCGAAAATACGCAAGATGAGGGCTTTCGCCAATTGATGAAGGCGTATCAGCAACGACTGTACTGGCACGTCAAGCGAATGGTGGGCGAGCATGAAGATGCGAACGACGTGCTGCAAAACACGTTTATTCGCGCCTATCGCGGCATCGGCAGCTTTAATGGAGAGGCAAAACTATACACTTGGCTGTACAGAATTGCGACGAACGAAGCGATTACTTTTTTGAATAAACGAAAAAACAGGGTTACGCTATCGATGGACGACGAGGAAGACGGCAACACCTGGGACGCGCTCCTAACCGCCGAAACGCCGTCGTTCACACCCGAAGAAATAATAGAGCGATTGGAACGCGCCGTGGCGGTATTGCCTGATAAACAACGGATTGTGTTTAATATGCGGTATTATGATGATTTATCTTACAAAGATATTTCGGAGATTTTAGGAACGTCGGAAGGCGCGCTGAAAGCTTCTTTTCACCACGCCGTAAAAAAAATAGAAGCCGCAGTCACCCAAAAATAAATTAAATAGCTGAAATAAATTATGAGTATCAAAAACGAATTAAACGAACTCGGCGCAGCCAATTTATTGCATTTGCACACCGCCGCTAAAATTATTAACACCAATAAAATACCCGACCACTATTTTGAGAGTTTCGCGGAAAGCGTTTTTATCAAGATGGAGATAGAAAATATTGCGCCTCAATTGGCATTATTAGCTAAAAAAAACACTATGATAAACATTACAAATTCGCTCCCTGAAAATTATTTTGGGGGTTTGGAAGCGGCTGTTTTCAACGCAGTAAAACCAAAAGCAGCGCGTGTAGTATCTATTGTAAATATCAAGAAAACATTTTCGCAGCCACTAAAAGTATGGGCGGCGGCGGCTGTCGCGGCGGCGTTAGTAGGCATAAGTATTTTTATTGGCTACAATAATAATATTAATAATACTAATCAATCCATGCAAAACGTAGCGGAAGGAAAATCCGTACCCCACGAAATTTTATTAAGTAGCGTCTCGCAATCAGAGGCAATAGCATATTTGCAAGACCACGCGCAAGAAATAGACGAAACGATGCTCGCCAACAAAATAGCTATCGCACCACAGCATTTATATGACATCAATGATAAAGAGGTCGCAAAATACTTAGATGAAAACGGCGACGTAGAGTGAATTATAAAAAATTAGAAAAATCCTTTTAAACAAAAATATTAAAAATATCATGTTGTACAATCAAAATAAAAAAATATTTATCGTACTGCTTTTCAGTACTTTATGTAGTACGTT
>JAYWGJ010000295.1:0-5279 GCA_043778315.1 Saprospiraceae bacterium
AAGTCGATTTATGCGCAACTCATCAACGATGACCAACGCACAACATTGGTAGCAGCTAACTCTCGCGAGGCAGCGGCAACAGGTACGAAAATCGAACAATCTACCACGGTAGGTAAGTTGATTGCTGAAAAAGCAATGGCGGCTGGTATATCAAAAGTAGTCTTTGACCGTAGCGGTTACCTGTATCACGGTCGCGTGAAAGCCTTAGCAGAAGGCGCACGCGAAGGCGGACTTCAATTTTAATTTTATTCTTCGTTTAGAAAACAAACAAAATGGCAAAAAATACTCGTAATAGTAGAAAGCAAGAAGATAACGCACCCGCAGTGCCAGAAAGCCGCTATAAAGAGAAAATGGTTGCGATAAACCGCGTTGCGAAAGTAACAAAAGGTGGTCGTACATTTAGCTTTGCAGCAGTGATGGTGATTGGTGACGGCGAAGGTACAGTAGGGCATGGCTTAGGCAAAGCCCGCGACGTACAAGAGGCGGTAGCGAAAGCAGTTAAAGATGCTGAAAAAAATCTAGTAAAAATTCCACTTTATAAAGGTACTATTCCTCACGAAAGCAATGGTAAATATGGCGCAGGTCACGTTTTTATCAAACCCGCTTCGGACGGTACTGGTGTAATTGCTGGTGGTGCAATGCGCGCAGTTTTGGAAATTGCAGGTATTCATAACGTATTGGCGAAGTCGAAAGGTAGCTCAAATCCGCACAACGTGGTAAAAGCAACTATCGATGCCCTTACCAAACTCCGTGAGCCGCGTGTGGTTGCAAAACAACGTGGTATCGCTCTCGAAAAAGTATTTAATGGCTAATTCGTTGTCTAAAATCAGCCTTTATGGTTTGGTTTAACCAACAAAGACTCACTAAAAATGTCAAAAATCAGAATAACTAAGGTTAAAAGTATTATCGACCGTTCTAAACGTCAGCGTTTGAACATGGAGGCGCTGGGTTTGAAAAAAATCAACAGCTCGGTGGTTAAAGAAGCTACACCGCAAATCATGGGCATGGTTAAAAAAGTCAGCCACTTGGTGCGTGTAGAAGAGGTGCAAGCCTAAGGGGAAGCGTCTAAAATAATTAGTATCAATACCATACGTTTTGGAAACAGAATAATGTGCTATTAGTGTTTTTTTATTTTCTTCTTTCCTAATTTTATCAATATCTTTTCAAAATAGTAATTTTCTATACAATGGAACTACATACGCTCAAACCTGCCGCAGGCTCAGTAAAGCGCAATACTAAGCGCATCGGTCGCGGTCAAGGCTCTGGAAAAGGAGGTACTTCTACCAAAGGTCATAAAGGGGACAAATCGCGCTCGGGTCATAAAGACAAGCTCGGTTTTGAAGGTGGTCAAATGCCACTTCAACGCCGTATTCCGAAGCGTGGTTTCAAAAACTTTAACCGCGTAGAATATCTTGCACTCAACTTAGACCGTCTCCAACTCTTAGTAGATACCCACAAAGTAACTACTTTTGATACGGATATGCTCTACAAAATGGGTGTGGGTAGCAAAAATACCAAAATCAAAGTATTGGGTCAAGGCGAATTAACCGTTGCTATCAATATCACTGCAAACGCTTTTTCGGAAGCGGCAAAAGTAGCGATTGAAAAAGCAGGCGGTGTTTGTACACAAGTCTAATACTACCATAATAGGTGTAACTAATTAGCGATTCGTCTTCGCAGGCAAATTGCTGGTTAGTAAGGAAAGAAGAAAAAATAAGTAGTGCTAAGATATTGCGAAGAGTTTTGAGTCAAAGCAAGGCAGATTTGACGAGCAATGCAGCGCATTGTAAGGATAATCTAACGCAGTTTTGGCTTAAAAGATAAGTAATATTGGTACTACTTATTTTAGACGCTTTCCTAATTCCTAATTTTTATTTTCATTAGCTGATACTATCTTTTAATAATGAATAACTTTATACAAACCCTTAAAAATATTTGGAGCATCGGTGAGCTGCGCAAACGTATTATATATACGTTGCTGCTCATCATGGCATACCGCTTCGCTTCTTATATCGTCTTGCCTGGCGTAATACCTGCCGTATTGGCGGCTGCTCAAAAAGGCGGCTCTAATACAGGTTTATTTGGCTTGGTCAATTCGTTCACTGGCGGTGCTTTCAATAATGCCTCAATAATGGCGTTGGGTATCATGCCTTATATTTCTGCCTCAATCGTAGTACAGTTATTGGGCTTTGCTGTACCTTACTTTCAGCGTTTGCAGAAACGTGAGGGCGAAAGCGGGCAGCGCAAATTGAACCAAATTACCCGTTGGCTGACCGTAATTATTACCGCAGTACAAGCTAACTTTTACATTACTTATATTAATAATCAATATCCAGGTGCTATCGATACGTCGATTATTCCTTTGCCTATATTCTATATTGCAGGTACGGCTATCATTACAGGCGGTACTATCTTTGCGATGTGGTTGGGCGAGCGTATCACCGAGAAAGGTTTGGGCAACGGTACTTCATTGTTGATCATGTCGGGTATCATGTCGCGTCTTCCAGGTTCGTTATTGGCGGAGTTAGACTTCCGTTTGAGCGGTACAAGTGGTGGTTTGATAGCTTTCGTATTAGAATTATTGTTCTTGGTATTTGTTACGGGTGTGACTATTTTATTGGTACAAGGCGTTCGCCGTATTCCAATTCAATATGCAAAACACATGGTTGGACGTACTAACGACCTTAATTTTAGCGGTAGCCGCAACGATATTCCTATCAAAGTGAACGCTGCGGGTGTAATGCCTATCATTTTTGCGCAAGCATTAATGTTTATCCCTGCTTTTGTGGCAGGTGCAGTGTCGAAAGGTGGAGAAAACGCACTTTCAGACTTTTCTAAGTTTACTTCGCCTACTTATAATATCATGTTTTTTATCCTTATCGTAATATTTACTTATGTATATACTGCGTTATTGGTAAATGCACAACAGTATGCTGATTTTTTGAAACGCTCTAACGCGTTTATTCCAGGTGTTCAACCAGGTCAAGATACGGCTGACTTTATCGATACCGTTACCTCCCGTATCACCTTACCCGGTGCGGTTGGCTTAGGATTTGTATCTATTTTGCCTGCATTAGTAGCAGCGTTCGGTGTAGATCAAGGCTTTGCGCAATTTTTCGGCGGCTCTTCACTTATCATTTTGGTAGGTGTGGTGTTGGATACGTTGCAACAAATCGAAGGTCACTTATTGATGCGTCGTTACGATGGATTAGTAAAATCGGGTAAAGTAGGTCGCGAGGTCGAGATTGCTGAATAAATTTACTTTTTATCCTTGTTAATTAATATTTTTATTTTGTTATAATGGCAAAAAGTAAGCAGATATTTTACAAAACAGATCACGAAATTGCTTTAATGCGCCTGAGCTGCACCTTAGTATCTCAAACTTTGGCTTATGTAGGTTCTATATTGAGGGCTGGTATGACGGGTTTGGAATTAGACGCAGCAGCCGAAGCTTTTATTCGCGACCATAAAGCGACACCAGTTTTTAAAGGCTATAATGGTTTTCCTGGTAGTCTGTGTATTTCTATTAATGAACAGGTAGTACATGGTATTCCAACAAAAAATCCGTTTCAAATAGGTGATATCGTATCTATTGACTGTGGTACTTTTCTGAATGGTTTTGTCGGCGACTCTGCCTATACTTTTGTAATCGGTGCAACTGATATTGCAATCGAGCAGCTTCTAGTAGTTACGAACGAGTCTTTATATAAAGGTATCGAGCAGGCTTACGACGGACAGCGAGTTGGTGACATCAGCTATGCGGTACAGCAGCATTGCGAAAAGCACAAATTTGGTGTCGTCCGCGACCTTGTAGGTCACGGCGTTGGGCGTAATTTGCACGAAGCACCCGAAATCCCTAATTTTGGCAAGCGCGGCAAAGGTGTTGTTTTACGTAGCGGTTTGACTATCGCGATAGAACCTATGATTAATTTAGGTACAAAAGATGTGCGTACTTTACGCGACAATTGGACTATCATCACGGCAGACAAAAAGCCCTCGGCGCACTTCGAACATACTATTTTGATATGTCCGAAAAAAGCGGAGATATTGACCAATCATATTATTATACAAGAAGCAATTAAAAAAAATTCGGAATTGTATGTTATTCAACAAAAAATTCCTACCTTTGCAGCCTAAATAGAAAAAGCTGTAAACCAAATTTTATATGGCAAAAGAAGACATTATTAAATTAGACGGAATTATAGACGAAGCGATGGCAAATGCCCAGTTTCGTGTCCGTTTAGAAAGTGGACATCAGATATTAGCAACTATCTCTGGTAAAATGCGTATGCACTACATTCGTATTTTGGCGGGTGATAAGGTTTCTATCGAAATGTCGCCCTACGACCTCACGCGAGGTCGCATCACTTATCGTTATAAATAAATTGCTTTTAGGGTAATTTATGTTGCGATAAAATGCGTTCAAATCATTGTAAACTATTATAAATAAAATCATAATGAAAGTAAGACCGTCTATCAAAAAACGTACTGCTGACTGCAAAATCGTTCGCCGCAAAGGCAGATTGTATGTAATCAACAAAAAAAATCCAAAATTTAAACAACGTCAAGGTTAATTTGTAGTTATAAATTTTATACTTATAAATTAAGCCTTATCTCATTAATACAAAATAATCAATTTAAATGGCTCGTATTGCAGGTGTCGACCTTCCTAAATCAAAAAGAGGCGTAATAGGCCTCACTTATATCTTCGGTATTGGTTCTACCAGTGCGCAGCAGATATTAGCGAAAGCAGGTATCGATGAAAGCGTAAAGGTGCATGAATGGAGTGATGAAAATGTAAATGAAATTCGCCGTATCATCACAGATGACTACAAGGTAGAAGGACAGTTGCGCTCGGAAGTCCAGATGAACATCAAACGCCTCATGGATATCGTATGTTATCGTGGCTTGCGCCACCGTAAAGGTTTACCTTTGCGTGGACAACGTACCAAAACTAACGCTCGTACCCGTAAAGGTAAGGTCAAAACAGTGGCTGGCAAGAAAAAACCAACCAGGTAATTTATTACGAATGAGGTGTGCTGCTTAATTATCGTTATGAAGAGGCTAAATGTACGCGTTACATTGGCATCTAAACAGACAAGTATTTTTAAGCCTACCTGTAAATAACTCATAACTCATTATCAATCTTTTAGTTTAAATGGCAAAAGGCAAATCAGTCGCAGCGTCGGCGAAGGCAAAAGCTCGGAAACGGAACGTAAAAATCGAGTCGGAAGGGCAAGTTCACATTAAAGCAAGTTTTAATAATATCATTGTTTCGC
>JAYWGJ010000296.1:0-5274 GCA_043778315.1 Saprospiraceae bacterium
GTTCGGGCGTTCATCGCACCTGCTTTGGCGCGCACGCAGACGAAGTTGAGTTTGGAAACCTTAGCCGCTTTATTGCAAAAAGAAACGAATTGGCAGGTGAAAACGACGACGCTCCGCAGCCTCAATAATTTTGGTACAAAACTCGCGCAAACGCAGTGGCAAACCGCCCTCGACGACGCAAATGTGAACGTGGCGGCAACCGCCGCCGAGCAGTTGCAGAAGTACGGCGACCCGAAAGCCTTGTATTTTTATAAGCAAAAAGCGAACGCGGAGAAGCGTTGGCAGGTGGCTACGCCGCTTTACGCGGCTGCGTTGGCGATAACGAGCATCAAAAATAGACCCGCGCTCGATTCGCTCAGTGCGCAACTCAAAACCCGCTACGAAGCCAGCAAAAACGACTACGAACGTGCCGCTTTGATGCAAGCGATGACGGGTTTTGGCGTAAATTACACGTTTATACAGCAAGAATTGCAAGCCGATAATTCGCCGTCTATCATCAGAGTAGCGGCTTTGGAGGCGATTGCGAAAATACGCGCTGCCAAAACGTACCGCCTCACTTTCGGTAAAAACCTCAAACAAACGACGCGCACTATCGACTCGGTGCTGACGGTAGCCGCTACTTCGGGCGACGTAGGTTTGGTGGCGACGGCTGCCGACGCGCTCCGCGACTCGACCGCCGATTTCAGACAATTTATCCCCGTCGCTACGCTGCAAGAAGGCTTGAAAAAGCTCAAAATGCCGCGCGATTTTGAAGGCATCGTTGCCTTACAAAAAACAATCAATTACTTTTCGGGTAAGCGGTTGGACGACGGTATCACCAAAATTGAGTATCAACACGCGATAGATTATACCGCTTTGGCGGAAATGAAAGGCTCGCAAGCACGGATTTCGACCACAAAAGGCGAAATTGTGGTACAATTATTTATGAGTCTCGCGCCTGGCTCGGTCGGTAATTTTGCGAAACTCGCAGGTGCAGATTTTTTCAACGGCAAGTTTTTTCATCGCGTTGTGCCAGTTTTTGTGGCGCAGGGCGGCTGTCCGCGTGGCGACGGCTACGGCGCACAAGACTTCACTATTCGCACCGAAATTCCGTACAAATACCATTACGACGAAGCGGGCTACCTCGGTATGGCTTCGGCGGGCAAGGACAGCGAAGGGACGCAGTGGTTTATCACGCAGAACGCCGCACCGCACTTAGACGGGCGATACACGATTTTCGGTAAGGTGATACGCGGCTTGGACGTAGTCCAAAAACTCGAACTCGGCGACAAAATGATAGCCGTGAAAATTTTGTAAATACTTGATTATCAATATAAAGAGTCGCTCCGCACCAACCAGAAAATTTTTCTTGGAGGTGCGGAGCGGCTTTTTTTGTGTGTGATAAATGCCTTACTTTCGTATCAATTCATGTCTTGGGTGCGCGGGCAAAATACAAGTTACACTCTCCGTTTCTAGCTCAAAAATGGGCATCGGGCAACCTTCTTCTTGCATCGTCCTGAAAATAGTCGGTATTCCCTGCCCTTCCGATTGTGCCAATTGCAGCTTATTAAACAAATAAGCAAAACTTTGATTTCGCCATTTTGGGCTTGCTTTTCCATGCAAAAACTTTTCTTTATCCACGCCCCAATGTAAACTCCCAGGAGACATAATCTCTATTCTATCCGCAAAAATTGTAATTCTTATGGGCTGCGGCAATTCGTAATCTCTATGCACAATGGCGTTAATTAATGCCTCTTGCAATGCCCGAATCGGGTATTTTACTTGATTTGGCTTGCTATTTGTTTTGTCAAAAACGGTATAGGTCTGTGTATTTAGCAACTCAACAGCCTTTTTCGCTTGTCCTATAATAGAACCCGTCAGCGTATGTCTTTCAGCCGTCGGCTCGCTTCTATCTAATCCTTTATAGATAGAAACGATGGTGTACGCTTCCGAAAATATTGCCGTAATACTACTTTTTTTTCCAAACATCAACAGTGTGAAATTTCTAGGCTGCAATAGTCCAGTAAGGTTATTTTTGATAAAAAGTGGTGAAACAAGCTCTGCAATTTGTTCTTTATCCGAAAAATAATCTTCTAATGATTTGTCTTCACGCAATAAACCCATTTCCTGAATGCTCTCCCTAAAAAGCAATACATCTATATCCGTTTCACTCGCTTTCGCGGCAACTCTTTTATCAAAATATTCTATTTTTTGTTTTTTAATCAATAATTGCGACAATACGCCGTTCCGTGCCTCTTTGGTTTCACGGCTAATTCTAACATAATAATTCGCGCTTTCGCCATCGCGATAAGTATGCGCGTCGGGGCTTGCTAATATGATAAAAACTAAAATACGGGTGCTTTTATCTGTTGGGTTTTCCAATTCTTGAACAAGCGGCGCAATAGACGGGCTGACATAATCTCTACAATGTTGCAACACTTTACCTTCAATTTTTTTGAGCTTTTCGGCACTCAAACCAGTATATACAACCTTCGGAAACCCATATTCATCTTTGCTTTCCTTCGCGCCGCATACCACATAGCCGCCTCCAGTATTTGCTATATCGTTCGCAAATGCTGAAATTGTTTTGACGATACTGGTTACAACAAAATCACTATCTCCGTTTTCTTTCCACTCCACGCGCTCGCTTTCGCGCAAAGAGAGTTCTTTTAAATCGATATTAAATTTCATGGTTGGAATTTATAGCGTGAACCGTTCCTAAATGCAACTTCAAATTTTGTAATGCTATTTGAATGAATTTTGGATTATTGAATAATGTCTTCTTTCTACTGCTCCAATTTTCTAATTCCTTGGTAATCGCTTCTTGCGAATCTGCTTTTTTATCACAAATTATAAAGTCAATAGTCGAGAGTAATTCTAAGCCAAAGGTAGAATAAAACCCTGCTAAAAATGCCTTTGTTTTTTCAACTACGTCTTTGTGGATTGCATTTTCAGGCTTATTCATAAACTCGTTCACTTCTACTTCTGCGTCGGAAATTAAGCCTAACACTTCAAATGGCTTTTTGTCTTTGGAGCTATAACCCATAATGTAGCTGCCGTTTAGGTAGTACAAAACGTGCTTAACTTTTCCCGAATACGGTCCGTAAAAATTGGGCTTAAACGTCAGGTTGAAAGTTTCTTTTGCGCCGAAACGCTGCAAAAAATAAGCAATTTTTTCAGCCGAAAACTCCGATACCAATTCACCATTTCGCGCCAATTCGTACAAAACGGACAACAACATTGCCCTTGCAGGCGTTAGCTTTACGCGCTCTTTTTTGAGTACTTCTTGTACCGAAGCATTAGGTTCGTAAATATAAATATCACAATCCACAGCAGCTAAATGCTGTTCTAATAGCTGTTTTACTTTGTTCCAGTCTAAGCCGCCGTTGCCCGCGCCTAACGGCGGAATCGCAATTGATGTTATTTTTTTTTCTTGTATTACTTGTATTAATTCTATTAAACCATCGGTTATATATTGGTATTCCGACGGTGAACGCCAGTTGGTTTTGGTCGGAAAATTGATGATAATTTTTTTGCCTGCGTGCAATGTTTCCTCCTCTGTCACCAAAAGCTGCCCTACGCTTAAGTTCTTGTTTTTACAAGCCGTCGCGTATATTTTAAAATTATCAGGAAACCTATTTTTGAATTGTAAAGCGATGCCTTTGCCCATTACACCCACGGTGTTCACAGTATTTACCAACGCATCTGCCTTGCTATCCAACAAGTTGCCTATTTTATATTGTATCATATTTAAAAATAAAATTCGGGTCTAACGCCTATTTTTGCTGCATCTGCACCAAGATTTATAATAAGTTTTTTGGCATTTTCATTATAAGTAACGTAATACAAAACAGCCTCGAGGGGAACATCGCCCAAGACCAAAAACTCCGCTTCTTTTCTTCGTTTTTTATCCAAATCATTTTCATCAGTCTAATATTTAGCATCGATAGCACTTTTGTCTAAAATATTATTGATGTTTTGAATATCACTAGCATTGTATTGTGTGGTAAAACTATCTACGGCGTGTCCGTCTGTAAATATAAAATCTAATTGAAGGTCTATTATTTTTTGAACACTGCTAATGCAATATACAATTTTATCGGGCAGCGTAGGCGCAACCATATTAAATCCCTTCTGAACTACATAAAGCATCGGCGTTCTCGCGCCAAAATAAAAGGGAATGTACTCGCCTAATCGCTTGTTATTAGCCAATAAAATATTATTTCGGGTCGTAATCAAACTCCCATCACCGATAGACACAAAATCGGGATTAGCGTTTGTTGATGTGGAATGTGTGATACCATTTTCAAGAATATGCGGAATATTCTCAATATGTGTCATGCGGAATAGGTATATTTTATTCAAATCAAGCATAGCACAAAGTTAAGTTTTTTTTGTAATACAACTAAAATTTTTCTAAAAAATAATTTTCATAGCAATATCAATATCCGCTTTTTATCAATTCTAAAACAAAAAACACCTTATTCCTTCCAGAATAAAGTGTTTTTAAATTTCTATTTTTCTCTTACGACAGCGCAAATTTCAGCACCTCGGGCATTCTATTCACATAGTGCATCGTCAAGCCCTCGAGGTAGTGCGCGGGTATCTCCAAAATATCTTTTTGGTTGTCTTTGCACAAAATAATATCCTTTATACCAGCGCGTTTGGCAGCTAATATTTTTTCTTTGATGCCGCCTACGGGCAATACTTTGCCGCGCAACGTAATTTCGCCCGTCATAGCGAGGTGCGGACGCACGGGGCGTTTGGTGAACGCCGACGCGATAGCCGTCATCATCGTGATACCTGCCGACGGTCCGTCCTTCGGCGTTGCGCCTTCGGGGACGTGTATGTGTATGTTTTGTTGGTCTATGGCATCTGCCGCGATGTCGAGCAGCGCGTAGTTTGCGCGCAAAAAGCTGAGTGCCGTTGTCGCCGATTCTTTCATCACATCGCCCAAGTTTCCAGTGAGCAATAAGTTGCCTTTGCCCTGCGAAATAGAGGTTTCTATGTATAAAATATCGCCGCCCACGCTCGTCCATGCCAGCCCGACGGCAACGCCAGGAGTCGGTTCTTCGTGGTAAAAATCGTCGCTATACGGCTTCGTGCCGAGTATCGTTTCTACGGTTTCGAGGCTTAGTTGTGGCGTGTATTTCTCGGACATCGCCACTCGTTTCGCTACGCCTCTACACACGGCTGCCAATTTTCTATCCAAGTCACGCACACCCGCCTCGCGGGTATAGCCTTGTATAATCTGCGCGATAACGGCAGGTTTGAGCTTGATTTGAGTGGTTTTTA
>JAYWGJ010000297.1:0-1953 GCA_043778315.1 Saprospiraceae bacterium
CTTAAAATTACCAATAGTAAGCCACTCTTCGTCTCCCTTCGCGGTAACGATACCCGATATTAATTCCCAATTCGCTGTATCGGTGAGGTAGTGCGTAGCCTCTACCTGCGGCGTAGCCTGCAATAAGATAGGGTCACTTGTTGGTATAACTGATGCATTATTAGGGTTAAATGGGCGTTGTGCGCTAAGGTAAAGTCCTATATTTTTAGTAGCTGATTTAGAGAAAAGCTGTTTATCAGGTGTATTAGCCCCGATACCAATATTGGCATAAGTACCTACGCAGTATTTTTTACCTGTTTTGAGCCGTGCCTGAAGCTGCGTTTGTAGATACTCTCTGAAATCAATTGAATATAGTCCTATGGGTTGTGTGATAACAATTCCAGCGTACCCTTCACCCGCAAGGTAGGGCTGCTGATAGGTATAAAGATTTTCGGGGACACCCGCTGCGGATATTTGATTACATCGGTGAAAATAGTCAGGATTACCAAAATTAGCAGAAACCCAATCAAGTACCTCTGAGTGACCTATCAGTGGACTTACTACCGAGTCTTCTCCAGGTATTCCCCAATTTACAAAAGTACAAGAGCGATGGTTTTCAAAGCTATAATTTTTAACTAAATTCCAAGGTACAGTTTGGGCATTGCTGTATATTGCGCAAAGCAATAGGGCAATGCAGATATATATTTTTTTCATCGAACGAGCTGTTTTAGCGCGTAGCCGCAATAGACAAAAACTACCTCGACTACACGAACAGCAGTAAGCCACATCGCATCACATAAAGAAACGATGCGGCTTACTGCTTTTTGTGAATGAAAATACACATCTGAACAAAATTAGTTATACCTATTATCTACACTTGAAAAATAGCTTAAAAGCTACGCAAAAGCTATCTTTTAACTATTTTTCTGCGTTCCCGATAGCTATACCTAACTTTGAACATGTGTTTAGTCTATTTTAATGAACTTACGCGTTTCGGTGCTATTATCAGTCACTACGCGCAACAGGTAAGTACCTGCGGGCAGCGAGCCGACGTTTGCCTTCCAGTCGTTAGTTCCTTTTTGTACACTCCCGTTTTCGCTCCACCATTCGCGACCATCTATGCCGATTATTTGGTAGCGCATTACGCTTTCCGCTTCTGACTCGAAGGTGATTTGTAGCGTTTCAGCAACAGGGTTCGGCGATAATTGCATCGTATTAGCTTGAAATACCTTGTCACCTGCTGCCTCAAAATTTTCTTGCTGCCCATTACTTCGACAAATGGTACAGGAATTGGGAGCGTTATTCGGAATTATTTTAAAATAACCATCTTTGAACGATACATTTCCACATACATCTTTGCCTGTCCCCCGAACTCTGAATGTTTTATTATTAAACACACCAGCGTTACTTTGAACTGACAGAAGAAAGAAATTACTTATAGGTGTTCCAGAGTAAGCGCAACGTATCTCATTGATATTAGTATTAATTTGAAAAGTACTCCCGCCGTTAAATGTACCTATCAATTGGTTTTGATTAACATCAAAAATTTCAATGGTATGCGATACCAAGCCACCAGTAAAATTATTAATGGATAAGCCGCTTATCTGAGTGAAATATGCACCAGCCCAAGTAGGGTTAGTAGCCGTGCCACCATTACTTAACCAGCCATCTCCACTCGTACAACTGCCGCCTAAATTTACGGGTGCTGTTTCTTGTTCGGCGGCTGTGCCGCAGGCATAGTTACCATACAAATCTGCCTGCGACGAGCCAGCAAAACCAAAATTGACTAAGCCGTTATTAGGAGGTATGATAATCGTGCGTATGCACTGCGGTGCGCCCCAGTTCGACCACCCGTAGGCGGTCTTCACGCGCATAAATATCCGCCAGTAGCCTGCAGTCTGCCCAATTTGTGGCATGATAGCTCTGATATTGTAGGTAGCGGCGGGTGCTTGTTGATTACTCCCAGGAGCGGAC
>JAYWGJ010000298.1:0-5261 GCA_043778315.1 Saprospiraceae bacterium
AAAAAAGCGGCAGACGATTTGCTCAAAAATAATCCATTTAAAAAGAAAAACTAAACCATGAATTTTCATTTGCTTTGGCTGATGCCAATATTGGCGGTACAGCCGCAGCTCAATAGCTGCACCGAACCCGCGCTTAACTCGACAAAAAGTGCGACAAAAAATATTATCGAAAATTTTGAGCAAAAAGCGAGTAAAAACAAGTATGAAGCAGGCAATGTGGGTTTTGCGACGGGCGATTGGCGGCTCGACAACGCCCTCATTGGCAATACCGTAGCCGATGTTCATAACGATTTGCGCAGCATTCGCATCAAGCAAGGCGGCACGTTGATGCCACAATTTGAGATAAGCGGCGCGCAAACCATCAGTTTCCAAGCGGCTTTGTATGGCGAAAAAGACAAAAACGGAACGGTGCAGGTTTTTATTAGCGAAGACTCGGGCAAAAATTGGCGCGAAGCAGCCGAACCTATGGCTTGCGAAAGTGGCAAATTTATGACCGTCACGGTGTCTGTGCCGAAGGCAAAAGCGATTTGTATGTACATCAAAAATACGTCTGTTCGCGGCTGCCGCGTCAATATTGACGACGTGGTGATTTCGGGTCAAAACCTCAAAACCACACCTATCACGCTGCCAATTACTACCGAATTGGTCATCGAGGAAGTGAAAAGTGACGAGTTCTCCGACCCCGAAATGCTGCCCGACCCTACTCCTAAACCGACCAAAACCAATTCTACTGCCGAAAATACCGATAATGAGCATTTAATACTAGGAAATCCGAGCGGCGCGGTGCATAACGACCGCGAAACCGACAATTATTTGATAACCAAAAAGGAGTTTTGTTTGTCGTATAATAGCAGCAAAGGTACGCCAAATTGGGTAGCGTGGCGCGGCGGAAAGGAGTGGAATGGAACGGTTGCGCGCTCCAATAATTTCCGTCCCGACACCGATATTCCACAAAAAATGTACCGCGCTACGCCGTCGGCATACACGAATAGCGGCTTCGATAAAGGACATTTATGCTCGTCGGGCGACCGCGACAACGACGCACAAAATAACAGTCAGACGTTTTTAATGACTAATATCATGCCGCAAGCACCTAACAATAATCAAGGTGCGTGGAACGCGCTCGAGTTGTATTGTCGCGATTTAGTGGATAAAGGTATGGAAATGTACACTTACGCAGGCGCGTATGGGAAGGGCGGCATCGGAAAAAACAGCGCGGAACGCATCTTATATTTGGACGGAACGAGCATCACGGTGCCTGCTTATACTTGGAAAATCGTAGTGATTTTGCCCGACGGTAGCAACGACCTCAGCCGCATCAATAAAGATACGCGAGTGATAGCGATATGGATGCCGAACACGCAAGCGGTTGGTAAATACAATTGGCGCGACTATATTTGCGATGTGAAATACATAGAAGACCGCACGGGTTATCAGTTTTTTAGTACGCTACCGAAAGACGTGCAGGCGGCGTTGAAAACGAAAAAAGAAACGGCGAATTGATTTGATTATCAAACAGTTATATATTATATAAACAAAAAAGCTGCCTCGAGTATGAAGTGGCTTTTTTGTTTGGAACAATATATTTTTAATTTACAACCTTACAAAATCGCCATTTTGATACCCAAAACGTACATTCCTATAATTGCTCCGCCTACTATTATGCGGTAGTAACCAAAAAATTTGAAGCCGTTTTTGGTCAGGAAATCGATGAAAAAGCGGATTGCGAGTATCGCGACCACAAACGCTACCACGTTGCCGATGCCGAAAAGTTGCCACTGCTCGGCACTGAGCGCGCCGTTGTGTTTGTAAAAATCGAGCATATCTTTGAGTGTTGCGGCAGCCATAGTCGGGACGGCGAGGAAGAACGAAAACTCGGCAGCCGTGCGGCGGTTCAAGCCTTGCGTCAAACCGCCGATGATAGTCGCGGCAGACCGCGACACGCCTGGCATCATAGCGATAGTTTGAAAACAACCAATCAAAAACGATTTGGAGTAGGAGAGGAGCGGCGACGTAGGGTCGGCGAACGGCAGTTTAGCAAAAATTACGTCCAAAACCGCACTCGCAGAAGCCAAATAATTTTTGCCTTCGCCCGTTTCGTTTTTGGCAAACCACTTATCTATAAACAACAAAATCACACCGCCAATCAGCAAATTGATACCGATAATCAACACGTTTTCCATTGCCATATCGATATATTTTTTGAGCAGCAAACCCGCAAATGCAGCAGGTATAAACGCTACAATGAGCCGTGCATAAAAGGCGAACGACTGCAAAAAACGCTGCCAATACAAGACCAAAACCGACAAAATAGCACCAAACTGAATACCGACTGTAAAAAGTTTTACAAATTCGGTCGGCTCTATGCCCATTATCGCTGTGCCGATAATAATGTGTCCCGTGCTGCTTATTGGCAAAAACTCGGTGATGCCTTCTATTATTGCCAAAATAATGGCTTGCAAAATACTCATTTTTATAAAATTAAGACTATAAACATAAGAAAACGTATAGATTTTTTGAGAAATCTATACGTTTACGAAAAGTATAAAAAAAGACGAAATAAATGTATTCTAACGTCTGAAAATAGCATAAACCTCTACGCCCAAGCCCAAAAGTATGAGCATTGGCGCGATAGTGATGCGCGTTGTGGAGTAAATGATGCTCTCGTCCCAAGTATTCGCGTCGGGCATTGCGCCGCCACGCATCAACAAAAATCCTAACAACATCAAGCCCAAACCAGCGAGCATAACGGTATAATTTTGTCGGTTAAACAGCATTTCGGGTGGTGCGGTGGACTGCGCTACTACATTTGCGCTATCTATTACGGTATTTTCTGCGGTTGCTACACGCGATTGCGTAGGTTGTACGGTAGGCTGCGCGGTAGGCGGCGTATGGATTCTTTTTGCCATTTTTATAAAAATATTATATCTTTTTATTTTTTTGTTTCACAAAGGTAAAAAACTATACTTAATAACGGTAATAAAACTTGCTTTTTCTTCCATTTTAATTACTTTCATATCATTTTTTGTGTTAAAATAGTTGAATTAAACCATATTGCAAACGATTTTACTGACTATTATTCTGCATATAAAATATTGTATTACATTTTTTTATTTGAATATTGTCAATATAGTCTTACCTTTGTGGCGTAATTGCGAAAAGCATACATATATATAGTATCAAAATTACAGTATCAAAATTGATTTCATAACTAATATTTATTTTTAATGTACAAATTTATTTTATCTACATTAGTTGCGTTCACCGCAATTGCTTTTTTCGCTTGCAAAGGCGACAAATTGAAGGGTTTTGAGAAAATGCCTTTAAACTATTATTTCAAAAATCACACCAACAAAAAGGGTGCGGTTGCCAAAATAGGCGACGTAGTGAGTTTTCACCAATATATCCGCAAAGGCGACAGCTTGGTGCAATCTACGCGTCAGCGCGGCGAGCCGATAAAAGCGCAAATCCCTGAGGGCAACAAAAACGACAAGTTTTTGAACGCTATTATGCACATGACCACAGGCGACAGCATCACGATAGCGATGGTAGTGGACTCGCTCGGGCAGGTGCGTCCACCATTTAAGGCTGGTGACATGATTTTCTTCGACATCAAAATGGAGAAAATACAAACCAAAGACGACGTTGAGAAAGAAACAGCTGCTAGTAAAGCAACCGAAGTAACCGCGAACGCGCTGCTAAAAGCGCAGATGCCAATCTTACTCAAAGGCGGCGCAGAGGTGAAATCGACCGCGTCTGGACTCAAATACGTCATAGCCGAAGAGGGCAAAGGCGAGCAAGTGAAGGTCGGCAACAAAACTACGGTAGCCTATATCGGCGTACTCAAAGACGGCACAGAGTTTGATAGTTCGTTCAAACACGGCGGTAGTTTTGCCTTCCCTGTGGGCGGCGGTCAAGTCATCAAAGGTTGGGACGAAGGTGTTGCGCTGCTCAAAGAAGGCACAAAAGCGGTATTTTTAATCCCTTACGGTATCGCGTATGGCGAAAAAGGACAAGGACCTATTCCCGCAAAAGCGGATTTAGTGTTTTATATCGAGGTGTTGAAAGCTAAGTAAAACATATTTTGAGCATTTAAAATACAAGTGCGTACAACGTTTCTCAAAAATAAATCGTCTTTATTTAAAAATAGTTTGCGCAAAAGCAGTTTGCTAAAAAAAAATAGTGTACCTTTGTGAAAATATTTATACAGTCACGAAACTTTTTTATAAGGTTTGCTGTTATGTATCTATACAACGTTGTTGCGGATAGCAAAGATGTTTATTAATCAATATTTAGTATTTATTAAATATATAATTCAATTTTTTAATTTTAATTTTTAATTCAATTTCAATGTCTATTAAACAAGGCTCAGTTAAGTTTTTCAACGCTTCTAAAGGTTACGGCTTTATCAAAGAAGATTCTACAGGTCAAGAAGTGTTCGTACACATCACCGGCTTAGAAGACACCGTACAAGAGGGTGACGCAGTTACCTACGAAGTAAAAGACGGCAAAAAAGGACCAAATGCAATCAATGTAAGAAGAGCGTAATTATAGTTTCGTTTAGTGAGCCAATTCGTTGCGTATAACTTTACAAATGTATAAATTACTTTTAATTTCCATTGCCTTTTCCTTAATGGCATCACCCGTTCAGCTTGCTGGACGGGTGATGCTGTTTTTATATGACACTTGTTAAAAAAAATAGTTGTAAATTAATAAAAATGCGTATTTTTGCTTTCGCTAATTGTAGTATTTTTAAACAGCAACTTTATCGTAGAATAATAGAACTTAAAACTATATTCTTTGTAGAGGTGGCTAATATAACAGAAAAAAATAAGTGAGCCGTTTGCGCAATCGAATATAATTATATTAAAAAATCTCTTTTTATTCACAAAAACATAAAAACCTCCATTTATGCAAATCAAAATACTGCTTTTATTGCTTGTCGCAATGCCGTTTGTCGCGTTTGCGCAAAGCAAAAAAGGCAAAAGCCACGGGGCAAAAGCTAGTAAAAATCGCGTAGTTAGAAATGATAAAACCGAAAGAACCGAGCCTATCGCCGTTGCGTCTCCGTCAATTGCTGCGCCTTCCGACCGCGACGCAGTACTTACGTCGTTGCGCACTTCGGTAAAAGACGAGTTGCATCAGCGCGACGTGAAATTGCAAATTAATGAAATGAAAATACTCAATGATTGGGCGTTTGTAAGCGCGAAGCCGCAGCAGCCGAACGGCACGCCTATCGATTACGATACTACGCCGATGAG
>JAYWGJ010000299.1:0-1950 GCA_043778315.1 Saprospiraceae bacterium
AGTGATAAAGTCGTGCGCGTTTGCGACGCGAGCCGCGTGTTGCACATCGGCGGCGGTCACGTTGTCCAAACCAAAAACGATATTATTATATATAGAGTCGTTAAAAAGTATCGCTTCTTGCGAAACCATGCCCATCAAACTGCGCAAATCGTGCAGCGTAAAGGCGCGAATATCTACGCCGTCGATGCTGATGCTGCCTTCGGTCGGGTCGTAAAAACGCGGCAGCAAATCCACCAGCGTACTTTTACCCGCGCCGCTCGCGCCTACCAACGCCACAATTTTACCTTTATTGACCGTCAAGTTGATGCCATTCAGGACGCTGCGGTCGTCATTATACCGAAAAGAAACATTTTTGAACTCCACCTTATCGCTAAACTCGCGAAGCGGCGTAGGTTGTTGCGGGTCGGTGATGCGCTCTTCTGCCTCCAAT
Source organism: Saprospiraceae bacterium (assembly GCA_043778315.1). Taxonomy (GTDB): domain Bacteria; phylum Bacteroidota; class Bacteroidia; order Chitinophagales; family Saprospiraceae; genus JBEEMU01. The sequence continues at coordinate 431 of JAYWGJ010000299.1, forward strand.
ATTTGGTCGACCCGCGCCTTTGCTGCTAGCCCTTTTCGAATATTATAGGTAGCGGTACTGAACGCTTTTGCAGGGTCGATGATTTGGTAAAATAAGCCTAAATAGACGATAAAAGTAGCCGCTTGCAAGTCGCCAACAAACACTAATCGCGCACCATACCACAGTAAAACGGTAAAAACTGTGACACCCAAAAACTCCGACATCGGCGATGCCGCGTCGCGCCTGCGCAAAATATTCACAATCGTCTGACGGTATTTATTGATGTCCTCGCCAAATTTTTGTCGTTGGTAATTGTCTGCGTTAAAGGCTTTTATGATGCGTAAACCGCCAATCGTTTCGTCCAAACGCGCCATAATATCACCTAAATATTCTTGTGCTAACGCCGACTCGCGCTTCAAACTACGCCCAACACCACCAATGATAAAACCCGTAAAAAGCATCAAAACAAGCACAAAACCCGTCAAACGCGGGCTAATATAGAGCAGTGTACTAAGCGAAACGAGTATCATCAAGGGTTCGCGGAACACCACTTCTATCATATTCAAAATACTCCATTCTATCTCCTGCACGTCGAGCGTGACGCGAGCGATGAGGTCGCCTTTACGTTGTTCGGTGTAGAAACCAAGCGGCAAACGGAGTACTTTATCGAACAACTCTGCGCGTATATCGCGTTCTATACCCGTCCGAACGGGCGAAATAGACGCTAAGGCGAGGTAGCGCGTGAGGTTTTTTAGGAATATTGTGACAATGATAAAACCACAGACAATCAGCAGAGCTTGCGCTTCGCCGTTGCTGCGTATGAACTCCGAAAACCACCAATTCAGATGCTCGAGCGCGGACGTGAGGTTAAGTTGCCACGCGCTCGGTGCGGTTACGGGCGGCTTTTGTTGTTTAAACAAAATATTAAAAAACGGCATCAGCATCGAGATACTGACCGTACTAAATACCACCGTAAGCATATTAAAAACGATGCAAAGCACCGCGCCGCGACGGTAAGGGCGCAAATAGCGCGTGAGTTGTAGTAGAGAAAACACGAATTTAGTGATTAGTGATTAGCGATTAGCGATTAATGATTAGCATTCAATGAATGTGAAAAAACTGTTCACTGTTCACCGTTATCTATTCACTAAACAACGTGTTTTACACGCCGTACCCTTTTAGGCAGGTTTTGCACATACAACCGTTGTATTGCGTCTGTAACATACGGCTGATTTCGGGCGAGAGGCGGATATTTTTGCACCAACAATTTTTGTCGTTATAACACAAAAGCGGCTTGCTACATTTGGCACATTTTTTCTGAAAATCCTCGTTATATTCTACTATCGCACGCTCGACGTTGCCACCTAAGGGCGGCGCATGTTTCGTTATTTTTACTCTAAGTTGCTGAATATCAGTGTATTTATGTTTTAGCTCGTCGGCGATACGGTGCGCAATATGCTCTAATAATTTGGAATTTTGTGCCATCTGAAACTTCGTAATCAGGTAAATAGTTTCGTAATTGAGCGTCCCGTTAAGGTCGT
>JAYWGJ010000300.1:0-5256 GCA_043778315.1 Saprospiraceae bacterium
GGCGAGCCAAATCCACGGCTTCCCGAAGTGGGCAGCAAGCTATGGTCGGGAACGTCAATCCCCTGGATGTCAATAGGTTACGAAACAAGTTTTACACCATTACAAATCCTTACTTTTTATAATGCGATAGCAAATAACGGTAGAATGATGAAGCCGTACTTAGTGAAAGAGATACAGGAATTTGGCGAACCCTACATTAAATTCGGTCCGAAGGCGACGAACGGAAGTATTTGCAGCAGCACAACTATCGAGAAATTGAAAACATTACTGAAAGGCGTGGTGCAGTCGGGTACAGCCAAAAATATACGCAGCGGCAACGTCCCGATTGCGGGCAAAACAGGTACTGCGATTTTGAATTTTAATAGCAATAAAGCGGCTGTGGCGAAGGTATATCAAGCGTCTTTTGCAGGTTTTTTCCCTGCCGACAACCCGCAATACTCGATGATTGTGGTCATCAATCACCCGCGCAACAACTGGTACGGCGCAACCGCCGCCGCGCCCGTCGTCCGCGAAGTAGCCGAAAAAGTGATGTCTGGCAATATTGAGTCGGAAGCACCCATTAATTTTGGTAAAAAACCCGACTTCCGCACTGCGACTTTACCAAACGGCATTGCAGGCTTTAAAGAGGAGATAAAACGAGCTTTGATGTATATGAATATCAATTATCAAGACAAAACGGGTACGAATATTTTTGCCTCTACGGTTGCCAAAAACGACTCGCTCTCGATGCTTTTCAGACCAATATTAGTAAAAATAGTACCAAATGTAGTAGGAATGGGTTTGCGCGATGCTTTATTTTTAATGGAAAATGCAGGCGTAAAAGTACGTTTTACGGGACTCGGAAAGGTGCGCTCGCAGAGCCTCAAAGCAGGCACAAAAGGCGTAGGACAAACCGTTTCGTTGGATTTGGAATAATATTTTTATTATAAAAAACCTTATATTTTTAATTTCAATAATCATCATATTATGAAAAAAATAATCTTTTTCGCGCTCCTCGCGCTAACATTTGCGTCTTGCAAAAGCAATGTTGTTTTTGAACAACGCAACGACCTAAAACTCAATTGGGCGCAAGACAACGTACAAAAATTTGAGACGGGCGAACTCGCAAGCGGCACGCATTACGACTCCAAAATCGTCATTCGCTACGCGAGTAATTACCCGTTTAATTTATTGACGCTTGCCGCTAAAATAGAAATGCCCGACGGCTCGATACAAACTAAAAGCATCGATTTGGAGATGAAAGATAAGGACGGCAAAAATATCGGCGACGGACTCGGCGATATTTGGGACATAGAAACGCCGCTTTTGGAGGATTTTGTGATGACGCAAACAGGAAAAGTGAAAATCGAACTCGCGCACACGATGGAAAGTCACCCGAAAGTGCCGCTTTTGATGAAAATAGGGGTAGTGATAAGTAATAAACAGTAAGCTATAAACTATAAGCTATAAACTTATGCTCGCGAAGGCTAAAAAAACTATAAGCCATAAACTTATGCTCGTGAGGGCTAAAAAACTATAAGCGATAAGCCAAAAACTAAAAACTTTTGACCTTTGCGAGGGTTGAAAAAACTATAAGCAATAAGCCAAAAACTAAAAACTTTTGACCTTTGCGAGGGTTAAAAAAAACTATAAACTATAAACCACCTTCGCGAAGGTCAAAAAGCTTATTGCTCACAGTTCATCGCTTATTATCAAGACAAAACGGTCAAAAAGCTTTTAGTTTTTAGCTTCTCGCTTACGGTTTTAGCCTCACTAACGGTCAAAAAGCTTATTGCTTACAGTTCATAGTTTTTTGCTTCTCCGACGGTCAAAAGTTTACAGCTTACAGCTTCTCGCTTTCAGTTCATCGCTTTCAGCTTAAAATAAAAAAATGCTCCATCAATTAATCAAACATACCACGATAATCACCGCGACGGGCAGCTTGCAGCGTAGCGTTTCGGGTGTTGCTATCGACTCGCGGCAGGTGGAACGCGACGGCTTATTTATTGCCATCAAAGGCACACAAACCGACGGTCACGAGTACATCAAAACCGCTATCGAGCGCGGCGCAACGACGATTGTTTACGACGATAATAATTTTATTTTAGATAATACGAATATTAGTGAAAATGTGACGTACTTAAAAGTAGAAAATAGCGCGAAATCGGCTGGCGAAATAGCGGCGGCGTTTTATGATTTTCCTTCGCAAAAACTAAAACTCGTTGGTATAACTGGAACAAACGGCAAAACGACAACCGCTACTTTATTATATCGCTTATTGCGTGGAATGGGCTACCCGACGGGTTTATTAAGTACCGTTGAAAACAAAATTAATGATACGACGATTGCGGCAACGCATACTACACCTGACCCGATTGCCCTGAATAAATTGCTGAATGAAATGGTAGAAGCAGGTTGCGAATACGCGTTTATGGAGGTGAGCAGTCACGCGCTCGCGCAGCACCGAACGGCAGGCGTAAAATTTGCAGGAGCTATATTTACCAATATTTCGCATGACCATTTGGATTACCATAAAACGTTTCAAGAGTATATTTATGCTAAAAAAATGCTATTTGACGGGTTGCCAAAAACGGCTTTTGCGCTAACGAATAAAGATGACCGACGCGGCGAAGTGATGCTCCAAAATTGCAAAGCAAAAACATATACTTACGCGCTGCGCGCTGCCGCTAACTACCGCGCAAAAATAATAGCTAATACGCTACAAGGTTTGCATTTAGACCTCGACGGCTACGATTTTTACGGCAGATTAATTGGCGAATTTAACGCTTACAATACCTTGGCGATTTACGCGACAGCGATTTTGTTACAACTAAAAAAAGAAGAATTTTTACCCGTTTTGAGCAATTTAGTGACAGCAGAAGGGCGATTTGAATACATTAGAAACGAAGCAAAAAATACGATTGGCATTGTCGATTATGCGCACACGCCCGACGCGCTCCTCAACGTCCTCAAAACGATTGCGCAGCTAAAAGGCAACGGAAAAGTGATTACGGTGGTGGGTTGCGGCGGCGACCGCGACAAAACAAAACGCCCCGTGATGGCGCAAATCGCAGCAGATTACAGCGACCGCGTGGTACTCACGTCCGATAATCCGCGTACCGAAGACCCGCTCGCGATACTCGCCGATATGGAACGCGGTGTGTCCGCCGACCGAAAAACGCGCGTATTAACCATCGAAAACCGCGAACAAGCCATAAAAACCGCTTGTGCATTGGCGCAGCAAAACGATATTATTTTGGTGGCTGGAAAAGGTCACGAAAAATACCAAGATATTAAAGGGGTGAAGTTGCCGTTTGATGATAAAGTTGTACTAAAAAAAGAACTGTAAACTATAAGCTGGAAGCTGGAAACTTTTTGACCGTTAGTAGGGCTATTTTTACTGTAAGCGAGAAGCCAAAAACTAAAAACTTTTGACGCTCGCGAAGGTCAAAAAACTTATTGTTTACAGCTTATGGTTCTACAAGATATAACGGTCAAAAAGCTTATTGCTTACAGTTCATAGTTTAAAGTAAAAAAAATTGACCTGTGCGAACATAAGTTTATCGCTTCGGACACAATATAACGGTTAAAAAGCTTACAGCTCAAAGTTTCCCATAATATGCTCTACTACCTCTTCGACTTTTTAGACAAACAATATAATCTGCCTGGCGCGGGACTGTTTCAGTTTCTGACGTTTCGGGCGGGTTTTGCTGCGCTATTTTCGTTGGGAATAACGATGATTTACGGGCAGCGGCTCATCGGTTATTTGCGGCAATTGCAGATAGGCGAAACGGTACGCGACTTAGGATTAGAAGGGCAGTCGCAAAAGAAAGGCACGCCGACAATGGGCGGTTTGCTCATCATCGGCAGCATTATTATACCGACATTATTGTTTTGCAAATTAGGCAATATATACATTATATTAATGATAATCAGTACGTTATGGGTGGGCGCGATAGGTTTTATTGATGATTATATTAAGGTGTTCAAAAAAGATAAGGAAGGGCTGAAAGGTCGTTTTAAAATCATCGGACAAGTGGGTTTGGGCTTGATTATCGGCTTAGTGATGTTTTTTCATAAAGGAATATCGGTGCGCATCTCGCCCGAAGCGGCTGCCGAAAATCATTATAAGGTGGTAGGGAAGGTGACGGAGGAGGACTCAAAACATCAAGGGACGATGAAAAAGTGGGTGTATGTGAAAGCACCCGTCACGAACGTGCCGTTTTTGAAGGGTAACGAACTCAATTACGGCAATTTGTTGCCATTCGCAAAAGAACACTCGAACGAATTGGCATGGATTATTTTTCTGCCGCTCGTGCTGTTTATAGTGACGGCGGTGAGCAACGCCGCAAACCTCACCGACGGCATCGACGGACTGGCAGCAGGCGTGAGCGGCGTGATAGGCGCGGCTCTCGGAATTTTCGCCTACGTGTCTGGGAATACAATTTTATCCGATTACCTCAACATATTATATATACCTGATAGCGGCGAGTTGGTGGTGTTTACGATGTGTTTTATGGGCGCGTGCATTGGTTTTTTATGGTATAATGCGTTTCCTGCACAGGTTTTTATGGGCGATACGGGGAGTTTGACCCTCGGCGGTATCATTGCGGCGTTGGCGATATTGCTCCGAAAGGAGTTATTAATACCTATATTGTGCGGTATTTTTTTGGCGGAAAACCTTTCTGTGATGTTGCAAGTCGCAGTTTTTAAATATAGGAAAAAGAAATATGGCTTGGAGTACGCGCAACAAAATAGACTCTTCAAAATGTCGCCGTTACACCATCATTATCAAAAATCAGGCATTCACGAAAGTAAAATTGTGACGCGGTTTATTATTGTGGGCATCATTTTGGCACTGATTAGCATTTTGACGCTGAAAGTAAGGTAGTCTGTTTAAGCTTTAAGCTATAAACTTTTTGACCGTTATATGGTGTCCGAAGCTATAAACTTATGGGCGCGAGGACTAAGTTGTAAGCTATAAGCTTTTTGACCGTTATATGATGTCCGAAGCTATAAACTTATGGGCGCGCCTTTTAAGCTATAAGCGATAAACTTTTTGACCTTCGCGAGCATCAAAAGTTTTTAGTTTTTAGCTTCTCGCCTATAGTAAAATAGCCTCACCAACGGTCAAAGTTTTTAGTTTTTAGCTTCTCGCTTACAGTTTTTACAAAATCCAACGGTCAAAGTTTTTAATTTTTAGCTTCTCGCTTATAGTTCTTTGCCTCAATAACGGTCAAAAGTTTACAGCTTATGGCTTATCGTTTACAGTTTACT
>JAYWGJ010000301.1:0-1949 GCA_043778315.1 Saprospiraceae bacterium
TTTGTGCGCATCGGTAGCTACAAACGTCATTTTATTAAAATCTACTTGAAAGAAAACGCCAGTCATTTGCGGACGCAATTCGTCGGTGCTTGTCGCAAACAACGTCTTCGCTATCGCATACGACAGCGTCGCCGCAGGCAATTCTACGGTCTCCGTTTCGCTCGGCTCGGGTATGTTCGGGAAGTCACTCCCGTCCTCGCCCGCAAGTTTGTATTTACCATAGGACGACGTAATCGTCACGGCGCACACGTCATCTACATCGATAGTTATCGGCTGCTCGGGTAAGGCTTTGAGCGTGTCCATCAACGTTTTAGCAGGTATCGCTACGCTGCCGTCGCCGCTCGCGTGTACCTCGAGCGAGGTCACTATCGACGACTCGAGGTCGCTACCCGACAAGGTCAAATGATTGCCTTCTATGGTAAATAAAAAGCCTTCCAAAATAGGCAAAACAGGGTTGCTGCTGACAGCACCGCTCACTAATTGCAGTTGTTTGAGTAACTCTGCTGACGAAACACTAAATTTCATTTTTCAGGATTTATGGATTTTATTATTGATTTTTTATTTTGTTTTTATGCGAAATCGCAAAATATTATATCTCTACTGCTCCTCTTCTATGCCCAAATATTTCATCAAATCTTTTACGCTTACCTTATCTTCATATACTGGTATCGCTTCTGGGAAACGGGTTTTTATGCTGTTTTCGGTCATCCATTTCTGGCATTCGTCGCGGTTCGGGAACGCACCCGCTTTCAATTTGTGGTACGGGTCGGAGTACGAATAATCGGTACGCAGGTCTGGGAAAGCTGCCAAAAACTCTCCTTTGCGCCGCATTGCTAAGGCGCGGTCGGGCGATTGTATCACCTGAATGCGAAAGCCCGGCACTTCTTTTGCGCCGCCTGCCAACACCGTTTTGTGTCGGCGAAGCATCACCGTTACTAACGAATCCGCGTAAATATTCAATTCGCCTTGCGCCGCCGCCGCCGCTATAAACAATTGACTGACGATTAAAATTAAAATTATTTTTTTCAAAATTATTTTATAAAAAAGTTTAAAAATTATTTTTTAAGGAATGAAAAGAAAATAAAGAACTGAATATTGTCACGCAGAATTTTGGGTCAAAACAAGGCAGATTTGAGGCACGATGCCTAGCATCGTAACAATAATCTAACGCAGTTTTGGCATGAACAAAAATAAAGGTAGCAAAACTACCATTATTTGCAGTGAACGGGCGTAGCCCAGGCAATTGAGAATACAGTACCTTATTTTGGACGCGTTCCTAATACCGCAACACTTCGCGAACAACCCAAGCGGTCTGCGCCTGCGGCTATCATTTTGATTGCGGTTGCGTAGTCGGAGATGCCGCCCGAAGCCTTTATTTTTATAGCTTTATCCAATTCCGAACGCATCAAAATCACTGCCGCTTCGGTCGCGCCGCCGTTGTAGCCCGTAGAGGTTTTGGCGAAATTGACACCTACGGCGTTGCATATTGCGCAAAGCCGCTTAATTTCGTCGTCGGTCATCAACGCCGTTTCGAGTATCATTTTTATCACTTTTCCGCGCATTTGCGTAGCAACGGTCATACTTTCCATATCGTTTTGCACCAATTTCCAATTGCCGTTTTTCGCGGCAGCGATATTAATTACTGCGTCTATTTCGTCGGGGTCTTCCTCCAAAACGCGCCGAATTTCATCTACTTTGCTAGGAATAGGCGCGTAACCGAACGGAAAAGCCGTCACAACCGCTATTTTTACCGTCGCGTGCTTGAGCAAATCAACCACCGTCGGCAACATATACGGCGACACGCAAACCGCCTTAAACCGATATTCAATCGCCTCCATGCAGAGCTGTTCCACCTCTGAAAGCAATGCGTCGGGGCGCAATAAAGTATGGTCAATATAGTTGGCTAATTCCATGATACATTTATTTTGTAGCTAAAATTATGCTAATTA
>JAYWGJ010000302.1:0-20217 GCA_043778315.1 Saprospiraceae bacterium
GGCGAACTCTACGACGCGGAACGCTCGGGCGGCTTAGGCGGCTCGTCGCCGCGCATCAACCGTTGGCTCGGCGATATACGCAAATATTTCCCTACGAGCGTCGTGCGCGTAATGCAAAAAGACGCCCTCGAGCGGCTCGGTTTGGAGCGAATGTTGCTCGAGCCAGAGCTATTAGAGAGCATAGAACCCGATGTGCATTTGGTTGGTACGCTGCTTTCGCTGCATCAACTCATGCCCGAGCGCACCCGCGAAACGGCGCGCAAGGTCGTGCGCAAAGTGGTGGACGACATCGAGAAAAAACTGAAAAATAAATTTATTCCTACGGTAACAGGCGCGCTCAGTAGGTCGGTGCGCAACCGCCGCCCAAAACCCAACGAAATAGATTGGCATACCACTATTCGCGCCAATTTGAAACATTATCAGCCTGATTATCAGACTATTATACCCGAACGATTGCGCGGTCACGGACGAAAAGGACAAGCACTGAAAGAGGTGATTTTGTTGGTAGATGAAAGCGGCTCTATGTCGGCGAGTGTGGTTTATGCGAGTGTTTTTGGTGCGGTGATGGCAAGTATTCGCAGCTTGCGAACGCATTTTGTGGTGTTCGACACCGCCGTAGTGAACCTCACGGAGCTGCTGCACGACCCCGTAGAACTGCTTTTTGGGACGCAACTCGGCGGCGGAACAGACATAAACAAGGCGTTAGCTTACGCGCAAACGCTCGTCAGAAACCCGAGCGACACTATATTAATACTGATTAGCGACTTGTACGAAGGCGGCAACGCAGGCGAAATGTTGCAGCGATTGCAAAATTTGCGACAAGCGGGCGTATGTGTAGTCGCGCTGTTAGCGTTAAGCGACGAAGGTGCGCCTGCCTACAATCAAGAAGTCGCCGCTTACCTCGCGCAACTCGATATTCCCGCTTTTGCTTGTACGCCCGACCGCTTCGCCGACCTTATTGCGGCAGCTATAAAAGGAGAAAAATTGCAAGCACCGAACCAATAAATTTTTTATTTTACAACAATAATTCCTATTCACTTCATTTTTTGCTATCTTTGCGAATTATAAATAAGTATTTTTATATTATATTTAGCTGAAATAAATTAGCAGTGATTATTTATCTACACTCAAAAAATAGATTAAACCTCCGCTACGCTATGTTTTAACTATTTTTTTTCGTTCCCGATAATCACGCTTAATTTAAAACATACATTATAATGAAATTAAAATATATATTATTTGCTGTCGTCGCGCTGCTTAACTGCGGCTGCTATTCCTTTAAAGGTATCAGCATTTCGCCCGACACCAAGACTTTTGCGATCAATCCGTTTCTGCTCGGCACGAGCAATACCGACCAAACTACGGCGTTGAAGATGCAAGAGAATCTGAAACTTAAAATATTGCAAACCACCCGTTTATCTTACGGCAATCAAAATCCCGATATTGATTTTACGGGAAATATCACTAATTTTCAGCAAATTAGCGTCGCACCAGACCAGAACAATCAGATTCGGTTGATGCGGTTTGAGATGACGGTTTCGGTGCAATTTAAAAATAATAAAAACGAAAAAGACGTTTGGGAGCAGCAGTTTACGCGGTTCGTAAATTTTGATGCGACGCAGAATTTTGAGAACCTAAAAGACGGGTTGATAAAAACGGTGAGCGACCAAATCGTCGATGATATATTTAATAAAGCTTTCGCAAATTGGTAGGTATTTTTCGCGCTTGGGTACGTTGGTTGCTCACATTTAGTTATATAAAAAGCATATATATAGTTTTGAATTTCAATCAGTTACTCAAAAATCCAGATGGGCTGCGCGCCCTAACGTGGCAGCAACTCAACGATGCGCTGCGGCGGTTTCCGTATGCGCAGGGCTTGCATTTGTTGGCGGCGCGCAAGGCGCAACTCGAGGATTTGCCAGATGCTAAAAAGTACATAGAAAAAGCGGCAACTTACGTCCCGAACCGTCGTTATCTGTTCCAATTCATACAAGAAACGCAACTCGAAACGGCAACTATTGAGGTTGCGCCGATAGTCGTCGCCGCACCCGAAACGCCCAAAATAGTAATGCAAACTGAACCAATATTAGTAGAAAATATTGCTGATGTAGAAACTGAAAACACACCAATTATTGTAGTAAACGAAGCGGTTGCGCCTATTATTACAACAGAAATGCCAGTTGTTATTAATGAAAATATTGTAGAAAATATTGATAATAATATTGTAGAAATAAATGAAAATATAAACGAGAATGTAGATGAAAATGTAGCAACTGAAACTAACGAAATCGCGCCGATTATCAATCACATACACGAACAAGAACCGCTCGAGGTAGTAAGCGAAATAGCGGAAATAGTCGCGCCGATTGAGGTGCAAAACGAAGCCGAAACGCAAGCAATTGTCACACCCGAAATCGTAGCAAAAGAAGTTGTGCAGGAAGAAGAAGAGGAAATATTTGCGCCCGAAATTGCGCCTTCGCCCGTTACGTTTGTGGGTTCGGCATCGATGATAGCGAGTTTTGGCGATTGGCTCTTGCACCTCAACGGAACGCCTGCGGCTAAACCTGTCGTGGCGGTTGCCGAGCCAGAACCCGAACCTGCGGAGATAGACGAAGACGATTTTGAGGCGTTGGAAAACGCCGTTCACGAGGCAAAAGTTGCGCAATTAGCGCGCAATAGCATCGCCGAAAGCGACCACATTATTTCCGAAACCTTAGCCAAAATATTGGTGGCGCAAGGCAAATACAAAAAAGCAATAAAAATGTATTTGCAATTAAGTGCGAAGTTTCCAGAAAAAAATATTACCTTTGCGCAACAAATTGAAATTATAAAAAAAGAGAGCGAAACTGCTCACTAATACGTTTAAAATCATAATAATCAATCAAATTTAATTCCTAATGATAGTAATTTTAGTAGTAGCCGCGCTTATCGCCGTAATGTTAATCTTAGTAATTTTGGTGCAAAGCCCCAAAGGTAGAGGTTTGGATAGTGCCTTAGGCGGCGCAGCAGCAAACACCGTTCTTGGCGCGTCACAATCTGCCGATTTCATCGAAAAATTGACCTGGGGACTCGCGGGTTCTATTTGCCTTATTTGCTTGTCGGTAGCGTTTATTTTGAAGCCAGTCTCGAACACACCGCAACAAGCACCTGCAGCGCAAAAAGAAGCACCTGCCGCGCCTGCTAAAAAATAAAAACCAATATCTTTTTTATTAATTATTGTCACAATTATTGTCACAATTATTGTCACAATATTTAATATTTAAAATAAAAAATAAAGACCGCAACGATACCAATCGCTGCGGTCTTTTGTCGTCGAACCAATTTTATTTTTTCTTAATCCAAATCTTTATGATGGTCTTCGAGGTTCGGAATGTCGCCGTATTGCAAGTCAAAATCCAATTCTTTTTCTTTCAATTCCGTGATGAAATCTAAGGCTTCGCTCACTACGTCGCCGAGCAGCGTGATGTGCGCGCCTTTCGGTGCGCGTTTGAAACCAAATAAAATTGCCTCTTGCTCTGTTTTTTTCAAAAATACGGGTTTATCGGGCGCGATAGCATGAAAACCTGACTCCAGCAATTCGAGCATCGCTTCGGCATTGCGTCCGCGTAAATGTATGCCTTCGTGAATGATAATTTCATCAAAAGTATTCGCTGCGATGCGTCCCATCTCTACGATGTCTTCGTCGCGGCGGTCGCCCGCAGCCGAAAAAATAGCGATTTTCTTTTTAGCTACAATCTTATCGACATAATGCTCTACGGCGCGGAAACCCGCAGGATTATGCGCGAAATCGAGCAAAACCTCGAAATTTTTGAAATTAAACACATTTAAACGACCTGGCGTATTCGCCGCCGACGGTATAAACGTCATCAACCCGTTCGCGATGTCTTGTATTTTCATGCCTTGCGTATAAGCCGCAATCGTAGCCGGTAAAATATTTTGTATCATAAAAGCCGCTTTGCCGCCCATCGTAAGCGGTACATTTACGATGCGCGCTACGCGATATTTCCAAACGCCTTTGCAGAGCGTAATGTAGCCGTTTTCGGCAATTGCCGCCAATCCGCCTGTTTCGCAGTGTCGCTGAATGCGCATATTATTTTCGTCCATACTAAACAGCGCGACGTTGCAATTGAGGTCTTCGCCCATCGCAAAAACAAGGTCGTCGTCCGCATTTAATATCGCGTAACCGCTTTCCATCACACTTTCTACGACTACCGCCTTTACTCGCGCCATATCTTGTATGGTATTGATGCCTTTTAAGCCTAAATGGTCGGCGGCGATATTGGTAACAATCCCAACGTTCGAACTTTGAAAACCTAAGCCGCTACGCAAAATACCGCCGCGTGCGCATTCCAAAACCGCGAAATCTACGGTCGGGTCCATTAGCACAAATTCCGCAGAACGCGGACCCGTGCAGTCGCCTTTTTCGAGCATTCGGTTTTGTATATAAATACCGTCGGAGGTCGTAAATCCGACCTTGTGTCCGTGCATTTTCATGAGGTGCGCGGTGAGGCGCGTCGTCGTCGTTTTACCGTTTGTACCTGTTATCGCAATAATCGGAATGCGCGACGACGTTCCCGGAGGGTACAACATATCGATGACGGGTTCGGCAACGTTGCGCGGCAGCCCTTTTGTCGGCGCTAAGTGCATACGGAAACCGGGCGCGGCGTTCACCTCTAATACTACGCCTCTATTTTCGTTAAAAGGAATAGAAATATCGGGCGACATGATGTCGATACCGCAAATATCGAGACCGATAATGCGCGCAATCCGCTCCGCCATAAAAATATTATCGGGGTGAATCACGTCCGTCACGTCGGCAGAAGTACCGCCCGTGCTTAGGTTTGCGGTCGTTTTTAGGTAAAGTTCTTCGCCGTCGCGAAGCACCGTATCGAGCGTCAAGCCCTCTTTTTCTAAAATTCCCTCGGTGTTTTGGTCGACTTTTATAGAGGTCAAAACCTTTTCGTGACCGTAGCCCCGACGCGGGTCTTTGTTCACCTCGTCGATAAGTTGCTGAATAGTCCTTTTTCCGTTGCCCGTCACGGCGGCAGGTGTGCGTTTCGCGGCAGCCACAAATTGGTAGTTTATCACCAATACGCGGTAGTCATGCCCTGTCACAAATTGCTCCACTATGACATAACGCGACCGCTCCTTAGCTAAGTCAAAAGCGACGAGCGCGTCCTCCCAATTCGTAATATTAATGGTCGCGCCTTTGCCGTGATTGCCGTTCACGGGTTTTATCACTATCGGATAGCCGATGCGTTTTATCGTCCGCTCGAGTCCCTCTTCGTTGCGCACCGAGTCGCCTTTCGGGACGGGTACGTTCATGAGTTCGAGTACGTTTTTGGTTTCTTCTTTATCGCAAGCGATTTCGACCGCGATGCTACTCGTCGTAGAGGCGATTGTTGCTTGAATGCGTTTTTGGTTTACCCCATAACCGAGCTGCACGAGCGACTGTGAGTTGAGGCGAATGAACGGAATACCGCGTCGCACCGCTTCATCTACTAAGCCACCTGTGGAGGGACCGAGCCGCACATCTTCGCGAATTTCGCGCATCGCTTGCAGGTCTTCCTCCAAGTCGTAAGGTTCGTTTTTTATCAACGCTTCGGCGATGCGCAGCCCTGCACGAGCGGCATATTTGCCCACTTCTTCTTCTAAATATGAAAAAACGACGTTGTAAACGCCTGGTACATCGGTTTCGCGGGTACGCCCAAAACCAACTTCCATGCCCGCCATCGATTGTATTTCTAATATAATATGCTCGATGACGTGACCCATCCAAGTGCCTTCTTCCACCCGTTTGAAAAAGCCGCCTTCGTGGTCGTAGCTACAACGGTGCGACTCCATACTCGGCAAAAACGCGCGCAATCGTTCTAAAAAGCCGTCGATACGGTCGGTCGGGTGATTTTCCATGTCCTCCAAATCGAGCAACATGACAATCAATTTTTTGCGGCGGATACTCCACAAATTGGGTCCGCGCATTACGCTAATATCTAAAATTTTCATGGGCAACGAGGTAAAAAGTTAAAATTAATAATGAGAAGTAATAAGTTTACCAAACAGCCCAAAGTAAGCACAAGTAACTGCTATTTTTTAGCGCACAATTATAAGCAATAAAATTGTATTAACTGTATTTTTTGACAAATAAAATGAATTTATTTTTTTAATATTCTTAATAAGTCCCTTGTTTGGATTTAATATATTCAAATTATTATTAATATAATTATAAGAATGGAAATAACATGTGTATTTATTTTTTCTTTATAACGAATATGCCCGTTTTTATAAAAAACATTTATCTTTGCCAATATTAATAACATTATTTACGTTTAAATTATTAAAATAAAAAAATGGTAGCATTTGTATTTCCTGGTCAGGGCGCGCAATTTGAGGGCATGGGCAAAGACCTTTACGCGCAGTACGACGTGGCGCAAACCTTGTTTTACAAGGCGGACGAGTTGTTGGGTTTCAAAATTTCGGACATTATGTTTAGCGGCACAGCCGAGCAACTGAAACAGACGAACGTCACGCAGCCCGCTATTTTCTTGCATTCTGTAATAACGTATTTTATAAAAGCCGCCGACCGTATGCCTGACGCGGTGGCGGGACATTCGCTCGGCGAGTTTTCCGCGCTCGTAGCGGCAGGCGCGCTGACGTTCGACGACGCGCTGCTTTTGGTCGCGGCACGCGCAAACGCGATGCAGAAGGCGTGCGAACTCGCGCCCTCTACTATGGCGGCGGTTTTGGGTATGGAGGACGCGCAGGTCGAGGCGATTTGCGCTAGTATAGCCGACGAAATAGTGGTAGCAGCAAACTACAATTGCCCTGGACAATTGGTGATTTCGGGTAGCGTGAGCGGCATCGACAAAGCGATTGTAGCCCTACAAGCGGCAGGTTGCAAGCGCGCTATGGTGCTGCCTGTGGGCGGCGCTTTTCATTCGCCGTTTATGCAGCCTGCGCAAGACGAACTCGCTATCGCGATAAAAAATACAACGATTCACCCGCCAATTTGTCCGATTTACCAAAACGTGGACGCGCTGCCTTACACCGATGTTGCGCAGATAAAAGCTAATTTGTTGGCACAACTCACCGCGCCCGTCCGTTGGACGCAGACCATACAAAATATGACCACAAACGGTATCACTTCTTTTGCAGAAATAGGCGGAACGGGTAAAGTTTTGCAAGGCATGATTAAAAAAATTAGCCGCGAAGCGGAGACTTTTGCGATATAATTTGTGTATAATGTGTTTTTCCCTTTTTTTCTTTATAATATGTACTCAAAGCTGCTTTTATTTGCCTTTTGGCTAATCGCGTGTCCGTTACTGGCGCAAAATACGAAGTATTTGACGCACAAAGACGCGGCATTGCCCAAAAAAGCCCTCGAGTGTTACCAAAAAGGTAAAATAGAGTTCGAAAAAGAGCAAACCGACAAGGCGCAGCAAAGTTTTGTACGCGCCTTAGCTGCCGCACCGACCTTTATCGATGCACAAATTTTATTGTCGGAGACGTATTATGAACAAAAAAAATACACCGAAGCGGTAGCCGAATTGCAAAAAGCTATCGTTTTGGACTCTACTTATTTGGCGTATCGCTCGCTATATAGTATGGCGAAATATTACGAAAAACAAAATAAGTATAATGACGCAGCGCGGTATTTTGAACGCTTTGCAGCGCAAAACAAGACCGAAAAAGCCGAAAAAGCAAAATATTTGGCGGCTAATAATCGCTTTCGCGCAATGGCGTACCTGCACCCTGTCCCGTTCAAACCCGTAAATATGGGCGACGAAATCAACTCTACTTACGCGGAATATTTACCGAGTATGACGGCAGACGGGCAGACGCTTATTTTTACGAAACGGATTGATAATCAAGAAGATTTTTATAGTTCAAACCTCAATTCGGGTTTTTGGACGAAGGCAAGTCCGCTCCCTTCACCTATCAATACCCCCGATAACGAAGGCGCGCAGACTATCAGCGCAGACGGCAAACTCTTAGTTTACACGGGTTGCAGTAGGGTAGGAGGTATGGGTAGTTGCGACCTTTATTTTTCGGAATATAAAAGCGGCAAATGGTCTGACCCGCTCAATATGGGCGCGCCCGTGAACTCTCGCGACTGGGAGTCGCAGCCGAGTTTGAGCGCGGACGGCAGTATGTTGATATTCACAAGTAGCCGAAAAGACGGCAAAAACGAAGGTAAAAATTTGTTTTACACAACCCGAAACGAAAAAGGCGAGTGGGCAACGCCGAAAGGCATCGGCGAACTCAATACGCCTTACGACGACTGTTCGCCGTTTTTGCACCCCGACGGGCAGACGCTCTATTTTGCGAGTAACGGACACCCTGGCTTTGGCGGCAACGACGTTTTTATTTCCCGCAAGCAACCGAGCGGTGTTTGGGGCAAACCCGAAAACTTGGGTACACCTATCAATACCGAAAAAGACGAAGGTTGTATGATTTTTAGTTTGGACGGAAAAAAAGCGATTTATGCTGCCGAATTTGCGGACACGCACGGCAAATTAGACCTTTATACCTTCGATGTGCCGCTCAATTTGCGCCCGCAACCTGTCACTTATTATAAAGCAAAAATACAAAACGCGGTCACGCAAAAACCGTTATCTGGCGTGGAGCTGATACTCACCGACCTCACCACGAACAAAAAAATAACCACAAAATACTCCGATGAAAACGGCAGCGTCTTGGTTTGTCTGCCGTCGGGCGCGAACTACGGCGTGAGTATTGCCGCCAAAGGCTATGCTTTTTATAGCGATAATTTTGAACTCACCGACGCGCATTCCTTGGATAAACCGTTTGTAGCGACCGTCAATTTACAACCTATAAACGTGACCGCGAACACGAATAATCCGTTGCCGAGCGGCAGCACGGGCAAGCCGATTGTACTCAAAAACGTGTTTTTTGCGAGTGGCTCTGCCGACCTCAAACCCGAGTCGCGCACCGAACTCAATAAACTGAAAGACTTGCTCGCCGAAAACCCGGGTCTGAAAATACAAATCAACGGACACACCGATAATGTAGGGTCTGATGCCACAAACCTCACGCTCTCCGAAAATCGCGCCAACTCCGTCAAAAATTTCTTGATACAAAACGGTATTTCTACTTTTCGGCTGACCGCAAAAGGCTTTGGCAAACAAGCACCGATAGACACAAACGACACCGACGCAGGGCGTAAAAATAACCGCAGAACGGAGTTTTTGATATTGTAGAAAACCTTTTTGTGCTTCGTTGCTAACGAATAAAAAACACTTTGCCAATAAAATTAGTCGTATATTTGCCTAAGTGTTTTTTAACAAGCCCGTTCCGAAACATATTGATTTTTTGATGCTGCATCGGCATTTTTTTTTGAACAACGTTATTATACAATTTTAAGCGCGTTACATGCGTTAAGCCTACATAATGCTATGTGACGAATTATCACATAAAGAATATCGGAACGGGCATTTTTTTATTTTTATGTATTTGAGTGAAATAAATTCGGAAGAACGGGCTTCTTTTGTGTCAAAATTTGAAAAAATAGACACGAAAGAGGACTTTTTGAGTTTACTCAATGCGATAAAAAAAGTAAAATACGGTGATGATAGACAATTTAAGGAATTTAAAAGTAATCGTTTTAATTTTTATACGCATCATAAAAATGCAGAAAGATATTATCAGCGTTTTGAAATTGCTAAAAAGACAGGCGGAACAAGGGTAATTTACGCACCAATAAAAGGCTTAAAAACGATTCAACACTGTTTGAATACGTTATTACAACTCGTGTTTTCGCCACAAAAAAACGTGCATGGTTTTAC
The DNA here is from genome assembly GCA_043778315.1 of Saprospiraceae bacterium. Classification (GTDB taxonomy): domain Bacteria; phylum Bacteroidota; class Bacteroidia; order Chitinophagales; family Saprospiraceae; genus JBEEMU01. The sequence continues at coordinate 9,804 of JAYWGJ010000302.1, forward strand.
GGAAAAAAGGTCAATTTTGACGAATGCAACCACGCATCAAGGCATGAATTTTGTCTATAATATTGATTTGCAAGACTTTTTTACGAGTATTGATTTACACCGTGTCAAAAAATGCTTAGAGTTACCACCTTTTAATTTACAAAGCAAAAATCGGGAAGAGTTAGCTTATTTAATTGCTAATTTATGTTGTACACCAATCCCTGTAAAACGCAAAAACGAAGCGGGCGAATGGGTAGAACAAACGCTACCCGTTTTGCCGCAAGGTGCGCCGACTTCGCCCGTTTTGAGTAATATTGTTTGCCAAAATTTAGACCGCCGTTTGCAAGGCTTAGCAAAGCGATTTGGTTTGAAATACACCCGCTATGCCGACGATATTACCTTTTCTTCTATGCAAAATGTGTATGCCGCCGATGGCGATTTCATAAAAGAATTGCACCGTATTATCGCTGACCAAAATTTCCATATCAATGAAAAAAAGACCCGTTTGCAGCATTACACGCAAAAACAAACGGTAACGGGTTTGACGGTAAACGAAACGGCAAATGTTCCGCGGGAATACATCAAGCAAATACGGCAATGGCTGCACGTTTGGGAGAAACAAGGCTACGAAAAAGCCGAGGCTTTTTTCAAAAAATCTCCGCAAAAAAATGCTACAAACGATGCAAAAACGATAAAAGGCATTCATTTAAAAAATGTTTTACATGGTAAATTATTGTTTTTGCGGCAGATAAAAGGCAACGATAATGCAACGTTTAAAGCGTATTGGAAACGGTACACACAATTAGTAAAAGCCGAGAATAAAATTCTAAAATTGGCGAAGCAAGAAGAAGAAAAGCGGCTTGCAAAATTGGTTGATGTGAAATCTGAAATTGTTAAAAAAGAGGTGAAGATATCCGCACCTCACCGACCAAAAGCTGTTATGGAATTTTTAAATCAATTTAAAGATAGCAATTCTGGGTTGAAATACTTAACCCACAAGTGGGATACGTCTAATTTTATGGATTACAATACTGTTATCAAGAAAGCAAAAGAAGATTTTGATAGTACGACAAAATATAATATACCTAAAAATCTATTTGCTATTACTAACCAGTTTGCGTTTACAGAAAAACCCGCGTGGAGTTACAAAAAGGGACCTCAATGTAAATTAAGTTGGGCTTGTGCGGCGATGAAAGCCTGGATAGAAAAAAATCCCGATAAAGACCCTAATTTAGATGCTTACTGGGAACAGGAGATGATTGAACCGTTTAAGAACTTAATAGAATTACGGCGCGGAACCATGAAGGAAGAATTTGAAGATCGGTTAAAAAATATATTTAAGGATAGTAACTCGGAGTGGATATGTAAGGTAGATACAAATTTTAAAGATACAAAAATCTACACCAATACTTTAACCTTTTGGGAGAGTATCGAGCGTATTTTTAATATCATTAAAAAACATTCTAACGGTCAGCAATCAATCACAATTTCATTAAAAAAACACAGTATAGAAGAAAATGGTGTAACTATACCGATGCGAACCATTTTAATATTAGATGAAGAGGCAACTCTACCGAATCACGAACCCGAAGTAGAAAATTTAATAAAAGGAGGGGATTTATCTGATATTTATAAGAATTTTTATGGCTACTGCAATTGGAGCATTCAAGGGCAGTTTGGTAGCAACGGCACAACCCGCTACTGCAAAGTCAATATTTTGGACGATAGGAATAATCCAAGCGTCATAGATGTCGCAGCCAACGAAATAAAAGGCGTTTTACATCAAATAACTTTTTATGTCTAAATTTATATACGTCATAGACCATGACATACAACGGTATGAACGGCTTTACAAAGCATACGTTGTGTTTTCTGAGTACTCGTTTGTTCGTTTTCTACAAGTACTTCCTCCGCTCCAACAGTTTATTGAGGAAGCGGTGTGCGTTTGTGTGCATGATTCGTTTCCAGATAGCAATAGTTCTTATCAGTTAGACACCTTGTATAGTTCGCTTATTGAGCGCAATATCTTTACTGTGCAGTTTAGTAATGGCGGTAATCAAGCAGTCAGACAAGATAGCGACGGGCTAACTATCACGATGCGGAGCGATACTTTTTATCAAAATGTAAATTTTTTATTACAAAATTTTAAAGATACATCAACAATCAAGATAGAATTGTTAATGTATGGGTCGTTGTATTCATTGCAACCGCTACTTCAAATAAATAGACAAATAAGTAAATTATTGCTAAATGTAGAAGACCCGAGTTTGCCAATTGATTTAGTAAATGGTAGGCGTGAAGAGTTAGAACTTTCTATAAAAGATTTTGGCAAGCGAATCAATTTAGATACAAAAGATATAGTAAAAAAATTGGTTGATGAAGAGTTGTATGTACACGAACTAAAATTGTGGCTCAGAACCGAACTAAAATTTATTCAATAAAATACTATGCTCATTGCAATAATAGAAGCGTTCTCTTCCGAATATTCAAAATATATTCCTAATTCACAACGAATAGTTTACAATGAACCGCTCTTAAATGATGTAAATGTTCAAAAATTCGTTGATACTGAATTGAAAAATATAACGCCCGACCTTATCGTCATCGAAGCCAACTTATTGATTTCGGGAATGTCATATTGGGGTTTTCGCATCGGTATGCACATTCGTTTAAGCCGCGAACTTGGCGAAAAACGCTATACACCTATCATTTTTATTGCAGAAGAAGATTTTGATACGATTTTAACTGCAAATGTAGAAGCGACGCTTGCCACCACAAAAGGCTGTAAAGTAGTAGGCAGCGACTTATTAAATCGCGCAATTGCAATGAATTTGCCTATTGCAGATAAAAGTTTTTTACAAAATATTATTGTTCCTAAAACAGAAAAAGTAAACCGACATTCCATTGCGAATATTTGGGGCGCAATGCGATTAGCAGAAATTACAGGGACAACAATTGCGCTTACCAAGGAAATGGTAGAAAAAAAGACGACCATATATTTCAAATATATCGAGGCGTTGTATGAAAAAACTGATGATAAAATAGGCGATAAAAAGACTGGCGAAATTAAAATCCCCGCCCCAAACAAACGCATCTTACTCATAGACGACCAAGCCGACGATGGCTGGAGCGAAATACTACAACACATTTTTGAAGGCGCAGACTTTCATGTTCCGAAAACCAAAGAAGAAGTAAATAGTAACGAAAAATGGGATTTGATTTTATTAGATTTGCGCTTAATTGTAGGCGAAGATGCTGACGCTAGCAAAAAACCAAGCGAGTTTTCGGGTGTAAAATTATTACAAGATATAAAAGACGCAAACAGAGGAACACAGGTCATCATGCTCACGGCTTCAAATAAAGCGTGGAATATGAAAGAATTATTGGATTTGGGCGCAGACGGTTATTATATAAAAGAATCGCCCGAAAGTGGTTTTTCTTACAAAATGAGCCTTGAAAACTACGAAAGTTTCAAAAAACAAGCAGAAGATTTTTTAAAACGCGGTTATTTACGCGAAACTTTTGAAAAACATATGTCAAATTCTATTGCTGTTTATAAACCAAATTTGGACATTGCGTTTGAATTATTGTATAAATATGCACAAACTAAGCAGGAAAAGTATTTGAATTACACGTTTTTGACGTATTATCAAGTTTTAGAAATGTATGCAAATGACTGGACAAATCAAGGAGAAAATATAGTGAGTACGAATTTTTCGTTTCATAAAGAAAACCTTAGTGTTGCTGGTTCTTACGGTTACTATCAAAAAAATACTACGGGGAAAGGAACAATAAATAAAAAAAGTTCTATCACAAAAATTTCTTATACGCTCGCTTTCAAAGTATATAAAGACGATATTTGTCTGAAAGATGTGTTTGGAAAATTAAATTATTTACGCAACGGTAAAGCCGCGCACGGCGGAAATAATTTTGTAGATTTTCAAGATGTTATAGCTATCCGCGACCTCGTTATAGAAATGCTACAAGCGTAATAAACAAAATCCCCTATGAAATCAATCTACTTAGTGCGCAACGGCGCAGCCGACAGAGCCTTCGAGGTACGCGAAACCGCTATGCCAACCCCGACCGACGGTCAGGTGCTGATAAAAGTAGAAGCCTTCGGGCTAAACTACGCCGACGTGATGGCGCGACTCGGTATGTACGACGACGCGCCGCCTTTGCCTGCCGTTCTCGGCTACGAAGTAGTAGGTCGCGTGACCGCGCTCGGCGCGGGTGTGAGTAATGTCAAAATCGGCGATAGGGTAGTGGCGATGACCCGTTTTGGTGGCTACGCCGAGTATGCTATAGCGTCCGCGCAAGCCTTGGGCGTGATACCCGACGCGATGCCTGCGGGCGAAGCGACGGCACTCGCTACACAATATATCACGGCGTATCACGCGGCGTGCGAGCAGGTGCGGCTGCAAGAAGGCGACCGCGTACTCATACACGCGGCGGCGGGCGGCGTAGGCATCGCCTTAGTGCAGTTGGCAAAAGCGGCGGGCTGCATCATATACGGCACGGCGGGCAGCGACGCGAAGCTCGAGTTTTTAACAGAATTAGGGGTCGATTTTCCTATCAATTACCAAAAACAGGACTGGGCAAAAGTCATCACCGAGTTGCGCGGAGATGCGGGTATCGATGTGATATTTGATAGTATTGGTGGTGCGTCGGTGGCGAAAGGCATCAAATTACTGGCTTCTGGCGGACGAATGGTGTCTTACGGCGCAGCCGAAATGTCGAGCGGCAACAAAAAAAGCCTCTTGCAAACGCTCAAAGTGGCGGCAGGTTTTGGCATTTATTCGCCTATACAACTGCTCACTTCCTCCAAAGCGTTTATCGGAATTAATATGTTGCGCATCGCCGACAATAAGCCACATATCGTACAGCGTTGCACGGCGGCGGTGATACAACTTCACGCCGAAGGCGTTGCCAAACCCTTTGTAGGCGGTACTTTTGCTGCCGAAGCTATCGCGGAGGCGCATGATTTTTTAGCGTCGCGTGCGTCTATCGGCAAGGTCGTTTGTGTTTGGTAAATGTATGTTTTAGGTATAAATTGTATTATTACAATACCTTAAAATTATATTAAAACCAAAATCATTTTCTATTATAATACAAAAAATTTCTATTTTTGCCAATAATTGACAATCGGTAATTATACAAAAATTTTCGTACACATATATATGTGTACCACTCAACTTTAATCACACAAAAAATGATTTTTTATTTATTTCTCGCTGTTTATTTTGTAGGAACGGCAATTGGCATGTACAAATTATTCGAAAAAGCAGGTTTAGCAGGCTGGAAAGCCTTTGTTCCTGTCCTTAATTTGGCGACTTTGCTGCAATTGGTCGGTCGCCCGTTATGGCATTTGATATATTTATTGATACCCGTAGTCAATTTGTTTTACTGGGCTTATGTAATGATAGAAACGGCGAATAGCTTTGGCAAATATACGTTTTTAGACCATTTTTATGCCGGTGTTTTGCCGTTTTGGTTCTTCCCGAAAATAGGTTTCAATACCGAAGACCGCTATTTGGGCGGCGATTTCGCCACGCACGAAGCCTTTACCGCCGAGCTAAAAGCGGCTGGTACAGACATGGCGGTTTCGGGCAAAGTCCTGCGCAAATATTCGCAATACGAAAAAGGAACGGTGCGCGACTGGGCGGAAACTATCGTTTTTGCTGTTTTTGCTGCATCTTTTATCCGTATGTTTTGTTTCGAAATGTATGTGATACCAACGCCGTCGATGGAGGGTTCGTTGCTCGTGGGCGATTATTTAGCGGTAAGCAAATTAAGTTACGGTTTGCGCACACCAAAGACCATTTTATCACTGCCTTTGCTACATAATGTAATACCTTATTTGGGTATAGAGTCTTATAGCGATGCGTCGCAATTTGATTATCATCGGTTCAAAATACCATTTTTGAGTGGCGACGTAGCGCGTTACGACCCTGTTGTGTTTAATTTTCCTGCTGGTGATATAGTGGCGTTGCCGCTACCAACGGCGGAACTCAAAAGTCCGAAATACAATCAAGATATGTTTTTTGGCGAAGGACACCGCACCGATTATGATAGTTATCAACGTATGTTGGGCGCAGACCCAAGCATTCAGCAAGTAGGCGTTGATAAATTTATACACGACAATTTCAAGGTTTTTACGCGCCCCGTGGACAAGCGCGATTTCTTTATCAAACGCTGCGTCGGCTTGCCAGGGGACAAGATAGAGGTAAAAGATAGGGCGTTGTATGTGAATGGCGCGCCTGCTACCGTTCCCGAAATGTTGCAGTTTTCTTATACCGTTGTGACCAAAGAGGCGTTGAATGAAGATGGATTATTGGCACTCGGCATCGATTTTAATCGGTCGCAAGAGCAGCCTAATTTGTACCAAATGTTTTTGCATCAGTCGCAAGTAGATGCTTTGAAAAAGTGGAAGGAAATAGAGAAAATTGAGGCGCGCAACGACCCTGCGGGCAAAGTGAGCCGCGATGTATTTCCACAAGATACCGTCAATTTTAAGTTTAATATGGACAATTATGGTCCGATTGTATTACCCAAAAAAGGCGAAGTTTTGCAGCTTAACGCCAATAATATCGCTTATTATCGTCGTTTAATCACGGCTTACGAAGGAAATACGCTCAAAGTGGAAGGCAACAGCATTAGTATTAATGGCAAACCAACTACCACTTATACTTGCCAAATGGATTACTATTGGATGATGGGCGACAACCGCCACAACTCCGAAGACTCCCGCGTTTGGGGCTACGTTCCCGAAGACCATATTGCGGGCAAACCGCTATTTATTTGGTTTCATAAAGGCAAAAACGGTATTGATTTTAGCCGCTTTTTTACAGGCGCGAAAAGACTTTAAATAGTGATTAACGATTAGTGTTCAGTGATTAACGTGCGAGCATGAAGTTTATTGCTTACAGTTCACAGCTTTTAGCTTAAAAAGATTACTCGCGAGCATAGTTTATTGCTTATCGTTTACAGTTTTTAGCTTAAAATAGACCTCACGAGCATAAAGTTCATAGTTTTTAGCTTAAAAAGAGTACTCGCGAACATGGTTTATTGCTTACAGTTTACAGCTTCAAATAAAAATAATGCGTCACATCTTCCATCTTGCCAACTGCGGCACTTGTCAGCGTATCCTAAAAGATTGGCAACCCGACGACAGCTTTATACTGCAAAACATAAAAACAGAAGCCATCACCGCCGAGCAACTCGCGGTGATGGCTTCGCTATCGGGCAGCTACGAAAGTCTGTTTAGTCGGATAGCTAGAAAGTACCGCAGCATGGGTCTTGGTGAACAAAAACTCACCGAAACAGACTACAAAGATTTGATTTTATCAGAATATACGTTCCTCAAACGACCTGTATTAATCCTTGATAATCAGATATTTATAGGCAATTCGCCCAAAAATGTGGCGGCTGCAAAACTCGCTATCGAGGCAATTGTGTAGTGAGTTTTAATGCTTAAAATTCCAATTATTGACACTCCGTAATGGTCACTTCGGGCAGTTGCAGCGTATTGCTTTTGTTGCCTGCCTTATCTTCCATATAGATTTTATACGCTACTTTGTCTGTAGTCGGGTGTGTGGTTCCAGGCTCATATTCGCAGGCGGTTTGTGGCAAAAAAAGCAGTTTTATTTCGCCACTTATGGCGCGTGAAACGCCCCTATCTTCTATGGTCGGTATGATGAAACTGGCTGCAGTGTCTCTGAAACGCGGTAGAAAAGAGAAGGTACGCGGGTCTTTGATAAAGATATTTTGCTGCCCTTTTATGGGCGTAATGTCGCCATCGCCGTCCGTAAAACTCAGTTTTATGACTATCGAATCTGGTTTGTCAGCGCGCACCGTGAGCGGTGTCATGCTGATTAATTGTATCGCAGGCGTGAGCGGATAGTCGGGCGGACGCGAGCAAGCAGCGAGTAGGAGCAGCGTGCAGCCGCAAAGCAAGAAAAAATAATTTTTAGCCAACATAATTTTTTTATTTTTTAATACGTTTAACATTATTACTACTAATATAAATATTGCTGCCGATTTGCAAGCCCAAATAACTACCGTGACTGCGGCTAATTTTGAAGACTTGTGTATAGCGGTTTTTCGCTATCAAGCGGAATATAATTCTTTATATAAAAAATATTTGCATTTATTACATATTGATACACAAAGTATTACAACTATAAATCAGATTCCTTTTTTGCCAATTTCGTTTTTCAAAACACACCGAATTAAGACCAAAAACTGGCGTGCCGAAGTCGTTTTTACAAGTAGCGGTACTACGGGCAATACTACTTCGCGACATTACGTCAAAGATACTACTTTTTATGATAATAATACGCGCTTGGCTTACGAAAATTTTTATGGCGCATTAAAAAACTACACTGTACTAGCCTTGTTGCCTGCTTATTTGGAGCGCGGCGGTTCTTCTTTGGTGCGCATGGCGCAGCGATTTATAGAGTGGTCGGACGCGCCCGAAAGTGGCTTTTTTTTGTATGAATACAACAAATTACAAGCTGTATTGCAGGAATGTAACGACACCAAAAAACCAACTTTATTGCTTGGCGTTAGCTTCGCTTTATTAGATTTGGCAGAACAATATCCGTTGCAACTCGCTGATAACATTATAGTTATGGAAACAGGCGGCATGAAAGGCAGACGGCGCGAACTCACTCGCCCCGAGCTACATGATACGCTTGCGAGGGCTTTTGGTACGTCACAAATTCATAGCGAATACGGTATGACCGAGTTGCTTTCGCAAGCCTACTCGCAGGGCAACGGGCGGTTTACGTCCGCGCCGACAATGCGCGTACAAACTCGCGAACTCACCGACCCGTTCACTACACTCCCGCACGAACAGACGGGCTGCCTTAATATTATCGACCTTGCTAATCTGCATTCGTGCAGCTTTATCGCTACCGACGACCTCGGAAAAACACACTCCGACGGAAGTTTTGAGGTATTAGGCAGAGCCGATGCCTCCGATATACGCGGCTGTAACTTATTGGTATAGTGGTACTTAGGTTGTTATTATATAATTATTAAATATTTAAAATAAAAAATAGCGTAAAAATATCGCAAAAAGTTTGGTCACTTATTTAAAAAAGCATACTTTCGCACAAAATTTGCAAGATGCACTTGTTTTCTAAAACAAAAAATTGCAAAAAAACAATTTCTTTTCATTAATTTTTAATCATTTTATAGTATGTATTGGACGCTAGAATTGGCTTCTCACTTAGAAGACGCACCTTGGCCCGCTACCCGCGACGAATTATTGGATTACGCAATCCGCTCAGGCTCACCGCTCGAGGTCATCGAAAACCTACAAGACTTGGAAGATGACGGCGAAATGTACGAGAGTATCGAGGATATTTGGGCGGATTATCCTACCAAAGACGATTTTTTCTTTAATGAAGATGAGTACTAGAAAATAGTATATTTTCTAAAAAGCCTCAATAGCGGCGTGCTGTTGAGGCTTTTTGGCGTACCACAACACAACAATTCTGATTTATTGCTGTTTAAATAAATATTTTTTTTTCAATAATTAACAAAATAAAAAATGAGCAAGCCACATATTTTGGAGGCAGAAACCAAGCTGTATCGCCCGATAGCGGAGGTATTTGATTTTTTTAGTAAAGCTGAAAACCTCAACGAGGTCACGCCGCCTGAGCTGTCATTTAAGATAAAAACGCCATTGCCTATTGTAATGCAAAAAGGTACAATTATAGATTATCGCATCGCACTGATGGGTATTCCGTTTGGGTGGCGCACCTTGATTTCGGCGTGGGAACCTAACCGCCGATTTGTAGATGAGCAAGTACGCGGACCCTACGTTTTGTGGCGACACGAGCATACTTTCGAGCAATGCGACGGCTATGTGTTGATGCGCGACCGCGTGGAATATCGCTCTCCGGGTTGGATTTTAGAGCCGATAGTGCATCATTTGTTTGTGAAAAACAAAGTAGAAAGTATTTTTGCGCACCGAACAGTGATTTTTGATAAGTTGTTTGGTAAGACATAAAACACCATTTTGGGTTACGAAATAAGCTTGTCACAAGTCGTCTGAAAACATTTACAGTTTTTTGTTACAATATTTCAAAAATTATTCGTTATTTTGTGATTGGATAACAAAGTTGTAACCCATGAAAAAAATAGATAAGTTACTGATTACCAGTTTCATACCACCTTTTATACTCACGTTTTTTATTGCCGTATTTGTACTAATCATGCAATTTTTGTGGGCATATATCGACGAGATTATAGGTAAAGGCGTGGGTGGACTGCTGATTTTTGAATTATTATTTTATCGCGCTATGGCATTAGTGCCGATGGCGTTACCTATCGCTACGCTGATTTCGTCGGTGATGGTAATGGGCAATTTGGGCGAGCGGTACGAGTTAGCGAGTATGAAATCGGCGGGTATTCCCTTAATCCG
>JAYWGJ010000303.1:0-5232 GCA_043778315.1 Saprospiraceae bacterium
TTTCGGGTCGGTTTGTTTTGTTGTAAGCGGTGAGCCAATCGGGGAGTTTTTGCATATAATAAGTGCTGCTCACCCACGCCCCGACCTTGTCGTCGAACCAATAAGCGGCATCGGCGGCGTGACCCGCAGGCAAAATCGCGCCTCTATCTTTCACCGATACGCCCACCACTTTACTACGTTTTTGGGTCGCCATTTTCAACTCGTCGGTGATAGTTGTAGTGAGTAATCGCTGCGCCGACATTCGCCCGACGGCAAGCGTCCGCGAGCCGACCGTAGCTACCGTCGTGTCTTCGGCGCAGTACACCGAACGCTCCAAACCTCTATCGTACCAATCGTTCGCCACGATGCCGTGCGTAGCGGGCGTAGTGCCTGTGTAGATGCTCGCGTGACCCGGACCCGTGTAGGTCGGCATATAATTATAGTGTGCATTTCTGCAAAATACGCCGCCGTCAATCATTCGGCGAAAACCATTTTTGCTGTATTTGTCCCAATATTTATAAATATAATCGTAGCGCATTTGGTCGACAACGATGCCAACTACTAAGCGCGGTTTAGTTGGGCTTTGCGCCAATAAATTCGCAGAAAAGACAAAAAAAGAAATTAAAAAGAGTATTTTTTTCATTATAATAAATATATTGAGTATTTTTTTTGGTTTTTTTTAAATTTGATATAAAAAAGACGTTTAAGCAGCAGTATTCGCTACTCAAACGTCTGTAAAGTTATTATTATAAGCTAAAATAGCTAAAAATGATTAATTTAATTTGAAATTAAACAAAATATTTCCGCATTCGCGTTCTTTTCCATTCGAATCGGTCTCAAACTTGTATTGTCGAGCGGTATTGATACATTTTTGTATCACCTCCGAACTTGTAATATTAACGGTTTGAGGGCTTTTTTCGGCAGACACGACATTGCCATTTCTATCGATACAAATATTCACAATCACTTTACCGCGCTCCTGCGACTCCACCGATATACTCGGTCTATTTTTTAGGCTACGACTGATACCGCCACCGACCATACCGCCTGTGCCGCCGCCGCTTCCGCCGCCTGTACCACCGCCACTTCCGCCCGCGCCCGCACCCGTGCCGCCTTTGCCCGTACCTGTTCCGCCCGCAGTGCCTCCCGGCGAGCCGCCTGTGCCACCTTTTGTGCCGCCGCCCGTACCTTTCATGCCTTTTAGCTTATCGCGAAGCGCACTAGCAGCAGCCTCGGTTTTCGCTTTTTCGGCTGCGGCAGCAGATGCTGCGGCGGCTTGTGCGGCTACTCTTTTTTGGTCTTCGAGTACTTTTTTAGGGTCGACCGTCGGTTTAGGCGGCACGGTACTCGGCTTGGTTTCCGTCACTTTGCTGGGCGGCGTAGGGACGGGTTTGATATCCAGTTTTTTGGTTTCTGGCTTTTTGGTATCTTTTTTCTTATCTACCGCGTCCTCTTTGTCGTCTTCGGTTTGTATGATTTTCGACGCGTCCTGAACGGGTGCGGGTGGCGGCGGAGGTGGCGGCGTTATCGCTTCTTGCGCGGCAGAGGGCGGCGCAAGCTCGACGGGAACTCCGCCCGCGTCCAAACTACCGAGTGCCATTAAGCCTTCGGGTTCGCCGCCGCCGCCTGGCTGCTCGCTCGTGAGGGTAAAGAGCGGCAACAAAAAAAGCAATAAAATTAATATATGGAACAGCGTTGTTCCAATCAGCCCGTTGCGTTGCTCTCGGGTGCGCTCGCGGCGTTGCACGATGTCTTTACGAATGTCGGTCATATATATTGCTTGCGCCGATAGCGGCATTAAAATGAATTAATCTTATATGTAATTTTATGATGCAAAAACTATACCTTTTGGCGTGTGAGCGTAAAAAATAAGTTAATTTATACGGCAGCATGCCCTACGCTTGGCTCAAAAACCACATTCTTGCTTTGTTTACAATAGCATTTTTGACTTTTTTCTCGTCAAGTCCACTTTGCTCCAACGTGTCGGTTTCTTCTTTTAGCACATCTCTAACTATCCAACCCAAAAACTGCCCAATATTTTTAGCATCAACTTCAATATTGTTTTCATTAAAATAGGAAATACCTTGTTGCAATCTATTTTCCGAAACCGCAAGTTCAACAAATTCGTTAATTGATGCCATTAATTCCACATCAACCGCATTTAATATTTTCACTTTCGATGCGGAATGTTTCTCGCCCTTCGATTTAAATACCAAGTTTTGATTAGCAATACAAGTAAAAACTATCCCTTCGCCTACGCCTTCCTTATTAAAAAATTTACCGACAGGGCAAGACTCTTCAACAGCGATAGTCATTTCTATAATCTTGTTTTGCGAAAGTTCGGGTTCGTTGAAATCAATATCAATTTCGAAAGTTGGAAACTGAAAAATATTGTAAATCCCAATATCATTTTTAAACAAATCTTTTGGTATCTCAACCCAATTTTCATCAACCTTAATGCCAAAAATGACAAACATTTTTTCGAGTCCATTTATCGCTACACCTTTTTGAATATTGCCGCCACACCATTCGCCATAAACAGCCAACGAATCCGAAAATTCAAACCTTTCAAATAAGAAATTCAAATTTTGTGTTAGCATATAGCTCATAAAACCTGCATTATCTTCATCGGTTGTCAATACCCTTTCTCTTGACTGAAATTCTATTTTATCCTTATACTTTACAATGCCTGTGTTTGTTCCGTGCAACTTCACGGTTCCTATAAATTTCAAAGTCGGATAATTATCTGTATGTTGATAAATTGCTTTACCTTCTTCATCTTTGCCTTTGAAGTCGTGCATCAGTCTTGCGTTTTTAACGACGTTTCTAAATTGCTCAATGCTCGGATATTTTATCATTTTTAATTTTATTTTTGATTTTTTAACGCTCGCTTTACGCGAAAAACTGAAAAATGGTTTGTATTACAATTGCCATATTCTAACGTAAAAAATACTTATTTTTACTCTTGATTTTAGTTTACCAATACAAAGATACAGCAAAATACAATATTACACAAACAAATATTATCGATATTTGTTTTACCTTTGCGGCATGAAACCAAGTATTCCACAAGGCTTTCGCGACTTTAACGCGGAGCAACTGCGCCGACGCGAGTTTATATTCGCTACCATCAAAAAAACATTTGTTTTGTTTGGCTACGAGCCAATAGAAACGCCGACGATGGAGACGCTCCAAACCCTTAACGGCAACTATGGCGAAGAGGGCGACCGCTTATTATATAAGGTATTGAATAGCGGCGATTTTTTGTCGAGAGCAAAAAATTGGGACAATTATAAGAAATTAAGCCCCGAAATAGCCGAAAAAGGCTTGCGCTACGACCTCACTGTGCCGTTTGCGCGGTATGTGGTGATGCACCAAAACGACATCGCGTTTCCCTTCAAACGCTACCAAATACAACCCGTTTGGCGCGCCGACAGCCCACAACGCGGTCGCTATCGCGAGTTTTATCAGTGCGATGTGGACGTAGTAGGCAGCGATAGTTTGGTGTATGAAGCGGAATTGGTGCAAATTTATGATGCCGTTTTCAGCGACCTAAATCTGCCCGTCACCATACATATTAATAATAGAAAACTGCTGGCTGGCATCGCCGAACTCGCCAAAGTAGAAAATATGGGTTCGATGGCAATCGCTATCGATAAGCTCGATAAAGTAGGCATCGGCGGCGTAATCGCGGAGTTGCAACGCAACGGTTATAGCGAAAAACAAATAGAAATCATCACCGATATACTCTCTATTACCGAGTTTAACGACCTTGCGGAGGCATTAAAAGAGAGCGAAATCGGCAGAAAAGGCATCGCCGAACTCGAGGAAGTTTTCGCGTTACTTGCGCTTTCGCCGTTGCAAAACAAACTCAAATTTGACATTACGCTGGCTCGTGGTTTGGGTTATTACACGGGTACGATTTTTGAGGTCAAGGCAAATAAAGTGCAGATGGGCAGCATCGGCGGCGGCGGCAGATACGACAATTTGACCGCTTTATTTGGTTTAGATGGTGTTTCGGGCGTAGGCGTTTCGTTTGGCGCAGAGCGTATTTATGATGTGATGCAAGAGTTAAATTTGTTTGCGGACAACGCCAAAACAAGTACGCAACTCCTATTTTTACCGATGTTACCCGAAGCCGTGGCAGTTGCATTTGCAGCCGCAAACACGTTGCGCGCCAAAGGCGTAGCTTGCGAAGTGTATCCCGAAGCCGTGAAATTCAAAAAACAAATGAAATACGCGAATGCGCGTGGTGTAGCTTTTACGGCGATTATCGGCGAAGAGGAGTTTGCAGCGCAAAAATTTGCGTTCAAAAATATGGAAACGGGCGAGCAAAGCGTTGTGAGTTTAACGGAACTTTTGGCGCATTTTTTAGGCGTATTTTAATCCTTTTTCAACTCACTTTTTACTTCATTTTTAAAATCAATACCATGGCAAATCCTATTATTCCGATGCCGATAGCGGGCGAGTACCCTGTTTATTTCGCGACTTACTTGGCTTACACCGAAAGCGTAGATATTTATAGCGCGCTCGTGCGCAATAAAACAGCCGTGCCTTTGTTTTTTCTGCATCTACCTGCCGAAAAGCTGCATTTCAGGTATGCCGAAGGCAAGTGGACTCCGCTCGATATTTTTCTGCATATTATCGATTGCGAGCGCGTTTTTCAGCACCGTGCGTTTTGGATTGCGCGCGGCTGTACTGCACCGCTCGCGGGTTTTGAGCAAGACGATTTTGTAGTGACAGGCTGCGCAAATGACCGCGATATGGGTTCGCTTATTGTGGAATATGAAGCGGTGCGTGCCTCAACCATAGCCTTGATAGACGGCTTGCCAAACGGCGCGCTGAGAAATATAGGTACTGCGAGTGGCAACGTCGTTTCGGCAACCGCACTGATACATTGCGTTGTCGGTCACGAATTGCATCACTTGAAAGTACTCGAAGAAAAATACGGCTTGTAGTTTGTACAACAAAAAAAAACTCGTAATCCGTTAATTAGAATTACGAGTTTTTTTATCCGACTAACAGACTAAAATCAGATGAAAATACACGACGTAACTTTTTGTCAAAAGTCACTTTTTGTGAAAAGTCACTTTTTGTGAAATATTTATTTTATTATTATTGGTATAAAAGATTTTTAAAATTGATTTTTAGTATAAAAAAAATAAACTCCTGCTCCTTAATAGAAGCAAGAGTCCCTAACCCAAACAAATAAACACAAAAAACTACTTTACCGTAGCACCTTTGATAATGCAA
>JAYWGJ010000304.1:0-1941 GCA_043778315.1 Saprospiraceae bacterium
GTATTGGGTGAAGAATATCAGCGTTGAAAGTGAATTAGTAATTTTGGATACTGACCATATAGATGTATTTGGCGAACCATTAGAAGGCAGTATTTGGCTCCGCGATGTAAAGTTCATCGCGCAATAAAACGGGTTTAAGGATTGGATTAATAAGAGGGTTGAGCGGTCGCGGCGGACGGCATCCGCGTTCAGCCGAACAGGCGCGTCGCGCCGCTCAATTTTTTTTAGTTCAATTCTATTTCAATCATCATTCAATCATATTTTAAAAGCAATTCAAAAAATGGCAAAATTCAATTTCAACGCTATAAAAATTTTTAATACAGAGAACAACGCCAAAAAATATATAGGTACAGTACTCACTGTATTTCGCAAAAAAGGCAATCGGCATTACGCGATTACGGAGTACGACGAAAATATACCATTCGGTACTGAATCGGCTGCCGTTGCCTATATCAATGGTGCTTACGAAACGCACCGCGACGCATTAGCGGTATTAGCACCCGACCCCGCCCCGTCCCGCACCGAACGCCTACTGCAACTAACCAAAAACATACAAGGCAGCGCGAGCTATATCGCGCAGCTTACCGCCGACGAAAAATTAGACATCATCGACGCGCTCTTCGCCTCTGCCTTGGAGGCACTACAAAATGATGCGGAATAAAAAAACCCCAATGCGATAAATCACAACGCTATTCAAAAACCGTTCAGGCGGGATAAATCCCGCCGCTACTCAAAAAAACTGTTCACTGTTCACTGTTCACTGTTCACTAAAATCATGTCTCCACACCTCGCGTCCGCCGCCACCGACACCACCGCCGATACTTCGGCATCGGCAAAAGTGGAATTGTCTGCACAGCCAACGGCTGCGCCTGCCGCGCCATTCGCGTCGCGCACGCCGTTGCCGCCTGCGGCAGTGATAATGAAGGTGTACGGCAACGACTACACGCTTTGGATTAGCGAGCAGTTTTTGGTGGAGCGCACGGGCATCAGTGAAACTTATTTGCGGAAAGTACGTTGCCTCGCCGCTCGCGACCCGAAAGCACCGTATCAGCACCGCAAGTTTGGGGCGCAATGGTACTACGATTGGGCAACCATACCCGACCGCGCGCCCAACTACTACCGCAGCGCGCTGCCCGAAAAGGCGGAGCTGCGCCAAATAGCGCGCGCACCGAACGGCGACGGCGCGGGCTTAGTGCAAGCGGTGCAGGAGCGCATGATGCGCGACGTGACCGACAAGCGCAACGGCTACCTACGGGATACCGACGTGCAGTACCTGATGTACGGCGACGACGCGCCGCTCCACCTCAGCCACGCCAAGGCGACCGAAGTAGCCACCGCCGTAGCCTACTGCCGCTACTTCCATGCGATGGTAGTACCCAAAGACGGCTTCATCAAGTACGGTTTGATGAACAAAGAACACGCCATGCGGGTAGCGGCGCAGTTGGTGGCAGAGCTAAAACTCACAGGTCTGAAAACAAAATCGGCGATGTCGCTACGCCACAAACTCGATGCCTTCCCTGCCTTCGGCAGCCCGCAGGCGCAATGCGACTTTATGGTGAATAAGCAATACGGCAACGACAATCGCCGTATTGTGGGTAAAAACTTGGTGGTAGATAAAGAAACGGGCGAGCAGATGACGCTCGATATCCATAAAGCCGTGATGTTCGCGCTATGGATGAACATCGGCAGAGCCAATAAGGAGTACAAACTCGAACTACACAAAAACCAATACCTCACCATTTGTAAGCAAATGGACGTAAAGCCCGTTAGTTACCGCACCTTTTGCGGCTACACCGACGAGCTGTACGCTAAAATAACAACCGCCCGCGAGCGGCACGGCGCAAAGGCGTTCAACAATATGTACAAAACCTATTGCCCTGCCTTGCGCCTCGAGTTTTCGGATAGCCTTTGGGTAGGCGACGGCTCGGGTACAAAACTGAA
>JAYWGJ010000305.1:0-1937 GCA_043778315.1 Saprospiraceae bacterium
GCCCACCAAATACGCCGCTACCAACTGCTCGTAAAGCGGTTTTTCGTCAAAATAATCTTTTAATAAACGGATAGCGTGATTAGTGCCTTGGCTGTGCGCAGCGATGATTATCGGTCTGCCTGCGTTATAATGCTGCATATAATAATCAAAAGCGGCTCTGACATCTTCGTAAGCTAAATCAAACGCCTGTTCGGCGGCTTTTTTGTCGCGGGTGAGGTACGCGAAAGCGTGCGCTTGTCTGTAACGCGGCGCGTAAATCCGCCCTGCGGCGTTGAATGCCGACGCTTGTCCGCGCACACAGAAGTTATCAATCAGTAGATTTACGCCTGCATCGCGCAGGCTCGCATTCCATCGGTCGTTTCTGAACGGGAAAGGCGTGCTGTGCATCGTCGGATAAATATAGAAAATATCTACATCAGCTACGCCGCTAATGACCTCAGTTCCTTTCGGAATCCAATCAGACGGATTATTTTGGTCTGGTAGCGCCGCCCAATCGTCCGCGCTGCTGTAATCGGGCGGCTTCGGTGTCTTCTTGACATCAAAATTATTTGGTGTGACCGCCAATAAGGTGCGGCAGCTTGTTAGCAATAAGCCAAAAAAGAGTAGTATTGCTACTACGGTTATGGTGTTCAGCATTGGTTTGGTGAGAAAAGACTGGTATACAATAAAAAAATATAGACAAAAGTAACTAATTTTCGAGATAAGTACTTGACAGCATATAAGTACGGTTGTAATTCTCGTTTATTTTAAAGCTAAAACATTGGCTTACGCCCCTTTTACCTTTACCCTTATTTGATAGCCAAACGTATTTTATAGACATCGTTACCCAAATTCGTTCCAAAAACGAATTTTCTAACAGCGCATCTTCGAGTTCTATGAAATCTTGATTGATAGAACGGTATTTTTTTGCTAATACTTTAACTTCAGGCGTAAAACTATGGGTCACAACAACCTCGTGCTTAGCGTTTATCTATCAACGATTTTAGGCTGCGTCCTTTCTTTCACCCTTCAAAGTTGCACCAACCTCCTGCATCGCTAATTTTGCACCTTCTTCAATGGCTATTTACGCCAAAAGCTCTCTATACCTCCGCTCAAACTTTTGCCATTCGGCGAATGGAACTTGCACAACGGTCTTTTTGCCACGCTCGTTCGTGACGTATCTAATATTTAGGGTAAGATTTTCCATTTCTTTGTTTTGCAACCCAAGTATAATCCATTTTTGAAATAAAATAAAATTTTTCCTAAAAAGAAATCCGCATTTGCACCTGCGCATCGGTGCGCGTATTGGTTGGGATAAGGTCAAGCCCCGAGCCAATGTTCGTTCTGTTAGCGATGTAGCTCTGTCCCAAGTGCGCCTCGAGCGTCAAGGCTTTGAGCGGGCGGTAGCGCAAATTTACATAAAAACGAGTGCCTTGATAGTAGTAAGATGGCACCGAAAAACTGTACAAAACGCTGTTTTCGTAGGCATAAATGCGCGTATCGTAGGTATCGGTGTTAAATATTGCGAATCTGCCCGTGAGTTGAAGCGGCAGATTTTGTGGTTTTAGTACCACGTCTTGATACACCAAATAGCCCTGCGAAGTAGTGTTGCCATTAAAAAAAGTAGTGTAATCGATGCGCGTGCGCAACTCAATCGCCTTCGATACTTTGTGCGAAACCTGGACTCTATACGACGAACGAATATTGTCGATTAATTGATTGAGCTTAGTGTCGTTGGCGGGCAGATTTTGTTGTTTACTTTCGTAACGATACCGAAACGCGATGTCTGTTCCGCGTGCTGGGCGATGATTTATTTGTATCAAACCGTCGTAGCCGCCCGACGGCGCGTCCGTTCCAAACCGCAGCCACGGGTGTTTGTAAGTATCAAAATAGGCGTTCACCAACCACTCGCGGCGCGGGCGCACCTGCACACCCATATACAAACCGTCCTCGTTTTG
>JAYWGJ010000306.1:0-20084 GCA_043778315.1 Saprospiraceae bacterium
TAGAGAACCCTGCCGCGCACCTCACACCCGTTATGGAAATAGCTGACGTACTCAAACCCGAAACGCCTACCACCATCAAAATACGCGAGTTAGGCGGAAAAGCGATGGCATATACTATCGATATTGTAGATGATGGTTTGTTAGATTTGACCGCTTACAAAACTGCCGACCCGTACAAGTCTTTTTTCGCTCGCGAAGCTCTTGGGGTCAAAACATGGGACATTTATGACTACGTCTTAGGTGCTTTTGGCGGTGTGATTGAACACATTTTGTCTATCGGTGGCGACGAGGCGGCAAGCAAAGCGAAAGGGAGAAAAGCCAATCGCTTCAAGCCTGTGGTCTTACATTTAGGTCCTTTTTATGTCGCTGCCAATAAAACCGCCACACATACAATTACACTGCCTAATTACGTCGGTTCGTGCCGCGTAATGGTTGTGGCGGCGAGCGGTAACGCCGCTTTTGGTGCTGCCGAAAAAACAGTCGCCGTCCGCAAACCCTTGATGGTACTCGCTACCGCGCCGCGAATGCTCGCGCCTAGCGAAACCTTTACCTTACCTTGCGAGGTCTTTGCGATGGAACAAAAAGTAAAGAACGTACATTTGCAGCTTACCGCTAATGATGCTTTTGAGGTATTAGGAGGCAACTCGAAAGACATCACATTTAACGAGCCGGGCGACGAATTGATTAATTTTCAACTCAAAGTAAAAGATAAAATTGGTATCGGTAAAATAACCGTCGTCGCGACAGGCGGCGGCGAAACCGCCACACAAACTATCGAGTTAGATGTTCGCAACCCGAACCCCGAAGTCACTACGGTTGCCGAAACGGTACTCGATGCAGGGCAGTCGTGGGATAAGGCGTGGGACGCGGTCGGCGTAACAGGCTCTAATTCTGGTATGCTCGAACTCAGTACTATTCCGCCCATCAACTTACAAAAACACCTCCGCTACTTGCTCACTTATCCGCACGGCTGCATCGAGCAGACTACGTCGTCGGGTCTGCCGCAGCTCTACGTTGGTCGTATTATCAACCTTAGTCCCGAACAAAAAGCCACTATTACCACTAATGTAAAAGCCACTATTCAACGGATTGCCTCCGAATTTCAAACAGCCGATGGCGGTTTCGGATATTGGCCCGGCGATGCCGAAGCGAGCAGTTGGGGCAGCTCTTATGCAGGTCACTTTTTGCTCGAGGCGCAAGCCGCAGGCTACACTATCCCGAGCGGCGTATTAGAGAAATGGATTGGCTATCAACAAAAAACCGCCCGCAGTTGGCAGCCGCCGCAGCGTTCGCTCACGCGCATCTACGACCATGGTTACGGCTATACCAACGACCTCTCCGAAGCCTACTGTCTTTATACTTTGGCATTAGCCAAACAACCCGACATTGCCTCGATGAACCGTTTGCGCGAGTTCCCCGACCTATCTATACAAGGCAAATGGCGGTTAGCTGCCGCTTACGGCGCGAGCGGTAAGCCCGATATTGGCGCGCAACTCGTTAAAGGATTGAGTACCGATATTAAGCCTTATAAGGAGTTAAGTAATACTTTTGGCTCCGACGTTAGAGATTTGGCGATGATATTGGAAACCCTAACTACCCTGAATGATAATGCGAATGCGTCCGCGTTACTATTGCGCGTTGCCAATGCTATCAGCGACAATAAGCAATGGTACAGTACCCAAACGACGGCTTACGGTTTAATGGCAATTTGCAAATTTGTAGGCAACGGCTCGGCGCAAGCTCCCCTCTCTTATACTTATCAAATCACCTCAGGTGCGGCGCAAAGCGGCAGTAGCGATAAGTTTCCGTTGGTACAGTTACCTGTAAAAGTCGATGGTAATACTTACAAAAAGGTAGCCGTCACGAATACGGGTAAAGGTAAATTGTTTGCGCGCTTAATCCTTTCGGGACAGCCCAAAATGGGCGATACCAAAGAAGAAGCCGCTAATATGACCATGAATATTGCGTACAAAAACGCCAAAGATGAAGTGATTAACCCTAACGTATTAGAGCAAGGCACTGATTTTATTGCGGAAGTAACTATCACAAACCCTGGTTTGCGCGGCAATTACGACGAACTCGCCTTAACCCAAGTATTTCCTGCTGGTTGGGAAATCAGGAACTCGCGACTCGCGTCGGTGAACGCTAATTTGGTGGCGAAACAGTCCAAAGCAGACTATCAAGACATCAGAGATGACCGCGTAATGACCTATTTTGACTTGCGTCCAACCATCTCCGTCACTTATCGAGTGCAACTCAATGCGTCTTATCAAGGCAGGTATTATCTACCAACCACTTATTGCGAAGCGATGTACGACGCATCTGTACACGCCCGCAAAGGCGGCGGCTGGGTCGAAGTACGTCAATCGGGCGAAGGCACGAGTTCGGTAGATACGCCCGACGACGGCACAGAAGAAGAGAACGATACTTATAAAGACAAAAAAACACCTACCGACGCACCCAAAACCCCTGCGGCGAAGGACAAAAACCATATTCTAAGACCAAAACGGAATTAGAAAGCGGTTGATGGAGGATTTTTTATTAGCTTACTCTTATTACATGGTAACTAAATGATTTTTATCGAGGGCATTTTTTTTGTGTCGATAGGAAATAAGGTCGATAGCTTAGGGGGCAGGGCGACCGACCTATTAGAATTGTCGGCGGGAACGAAGCATAAAAAGGTGATAAACAGCGCACTGTTCGAAGATGCGACCTTTTGGGAGCATCAAGTTTGGGCTGTATTCCCTTTTTATGCGAAGTGAAGCCTGACAAGTCTAATAAGTCTTGATTTTTTGGTTCTTTTTTATCAAGAAAAAAGAACAAGAGAAACAAGTGACCCGTTCGCGCAATAGCCTATTAATGATTTAAAACCTGCTTTACAGTCAATACAAAAATGATAAATAAACCCGTTTTGCTTTTCGATGGTGTATGCAATATGTGCAATGCGACCGTACAAAGGGTACTGTTGCACGACCGCAGCCAAAAAATTCAATTTGCCGCCTTGCAGTCAGATGCAGGGCGGCAGTTGTTGGCGGAATACGGACTCGATAAAGTTTACTTAGACTCGTTGGTTTATATCGAACACGGAAAAGTTTACACGCACTCGACGGGTGCGTTGCGCCTCGCCAAACAGATGGGCGGAGCGTATCAATTTTTATATATTTTTATTATTGTACCCGCATTTGTGCGCGACGCAGTGTATCGCTTTGTGGCGCGCAACCGCTATTCGTGGTTTGGGCGGCGCGAAAGCTGTATGTTGCCGCGAGCGGAATGGCGCGAGCGATTTTTGTAGCTTAAATAATTGCTTCCTCGACTGCGATTTCTTCGCGGTCGCGTTTATTCAGCATATCGCAATTGACTAATATCGCAATATTCAGAAAGAAAAAAGAACCTACTTTGTCTGTTTCTATCATATCGTTAATCAATAAAAAAGCGAAAATGATGGTTTGCGATAGCAACGCCATTAACACGACTCGGCGGCGGTTTTCGTTGTCGGTCTGATGATAAATGCGTTCGCCGCTAATCAAAATACCAAAAACTAAGGCAACCCATATCAAAAAACCAATAAATCCTTGCTCTATCATCATCAATAGATAATAGCAATGCGCGGTAGAATGCTCGTTGTTGCGGGTAACGTAAGTACGAAAACGCGCAACCAAGTATTTTTTATAGAAGGTATAAAAACAACTGGGTCCGTAGCCCATTAGCGGACGGTCGGCGACCATGTGCGCACCTGCTACCCAACGGTTTACGCGTTCCATAGTCGAAATATCTTGCAACTTATAGGTAGAAGAAACGAGGTCGTTGAAATTGTCTTGTACGATTGTTTTCTCAAAGTTTGGTGCAAATTTCATATAATTATTGTCATACACCAAATAGCCTACGCCGATTATCGCCGCGAAGCTCGTCACCAATAAAGTATGTTTCATTAGTCTAAAACGCACAATATAATACACACCAACCGCCATTGCCAAAGCAATATAAGCGGCACGGGTGTAAGAGAATTGGATACCCATTAAGGTAATCAATAGCGAAGCAAACCAAAGAAGTTTACTCCATTTGTGTCCTTTAAACCATTGATAACCAAAGAATAAGAACGGCGAAGCGATAGAAAGCGTTGCTGCGTAATTGACGTGGTTTCTGTAAAACGGACCCATCGCCGTATCGTCGTACTCGAAGCTGAAACCGCTACTCATTTGCCGCGACAACACCCATAACGCTGTGAAAACCAACGGCACGCTCAAAAACCAATACAAGCGGCGGAAGTCGCGCTCTTCGCGCAACAATTCCAAACCCAAAAAAGTAAAAGTGGAGATATACCAGAGCTTTGCCAGCAACCATTTTACGGATAGGAGCGGCGCGCCTGAGTTCACAGTAGCCATCGCCGACCACAAAAAGTGCAGCAGCAAAAGCAGGAGGATTGGGTGTTTGATGACCTGCATACTCCACCGCTTTGTACCCGACAGCAAAAAGCCAAAATACGCAAACATCAAGCCGATAATAAGCGGCTCGATGGGCAAATCGGTACCGAGTGACGGTGTAAAATTAAATTCTACCGATAGCGGAATGCAAGCGATAAGCAGAAAAAAAAGCGGTCTGAAATCGACTATAAACTGAAATGCGACGAGCAGTGCAGCAGGAATAATCAGAAGTATCGGTTGCTCAAATTTGGTTGCGGCAAACGCACTCACTGCCGTTATCGTTCCGAATACCGCAAACAAAACCTGCTGCACGGTGTAGCCGCGCAGACGTTCGGTAGCAGCAGATACGAGCGATTGTAGCAATATGTTCTAATTTAAAGGGTTTAGTTATTTTATTACTACCTAATCTTTAAAAATAGCATTCCACTCTACGCGCTTGTATTGCTCGAAAAGTATGACCGCAACCATACCAAAAAACAAGGCTAACACCGCCGACATCATTACCATAAAGCTACGCACAGGGCGTGATTTACTCAACGGTACGCTTGCGCGCTCGAGTACTTGCAAGGGCTGTACGCCAGCCGCCAAACTCGCTTTGGTACGGGAATAGAGGCTGTTCATCTGCACATAGCTGCCGTTAATGCTCGAGCGGTGACCGTCCAGAAAGCCTGCAATACTTAGGTTTTCGGTGATATGCGCCAAGCTATCATTAGAGATGCGCGCAGCGCGCTGTATCAAACCGATTTGCGCATCAGACGACATACCTGGGAGTGCTTGCGTCAGTACTTCGCGGCGAATAGCGATAGATTGATATTTGTAATTACGGTAAATAGTATTAATACTATCCGTCAATCTTTTGATATTATAAGACTGCTCTTTGAGTGATTCCTCGTAGCCGTTCATCACTTTACGCAAGTTTTCGGTAGCGATACGACGGTCCAGATTCGCGATGATTTCGACCGCGCCATTCGCCATAGCTGCTGCTAATTTCGGGTTTTTATCCTCCATCGTCAGCTCTATTGCGCCATATTCGTCCTTCGTTACGGAGTACAACTTAAAGAATTTTTGCGATAAATACAAAGGCGCTCGCGCATCAGTGCTGTCTATATCGTAATGATGATACAAACCAAAGCGCAACGCCATGCTATCTACCAATTCGCCCGATTGCGCTACGTTCATCAAGCGGTCTAAGTCTTCGGGCGAGCCGTAAGGCGACATCGCGTGTGTATCCCCCTCGCTGAACATCGCTTGCGGCGTGTTCATTGTTGGATTTGTCGCGATAAATTTACTGAATGCCCGATAATAATTAGGCATAAAAAAACTAATGGCAGCAACGCCTAACGCAACTGCGACAGTAAGGCGTAAAAGCGGCTTTCGCCAACGATAAATCGTCTGCAATAGACTAACTAATGAGGTATCTGTTGGATTCATTGATGATAAAAAGAGTCAATATATTGACTGAATATACGCTGACTACTTATATTATTTAGTTACGATTTAAGTATTTTGATTGCAAAGATAATAAATCAAAACTATTATTTCTTATTTTTTACCAAATTCCATAATGCAATAATATCGATTAGCCTTAATAGGAACGCAATAAAGGTGGTGAATAACGCGCCGCCAACCAATAAAAACACCCAATTGCCGTTCGGGAACGTACTTTTTATAGTATAAAAAATGATAAAAGTAAGGACTAAAAAAAACAGCGACTTTATAGGTAAAACAAGGCTTACACGCCAGTCAAATAGGTTTTTGGCTATACCTATTTGCGTGACCGCAACGATAATCTGCGTACACAACGTAGCGTAAGCCGCGCCCAGCGCAAAATATTGTGGTATCCATAGCATATTTAATAAAATATTGACAATTACGCTGCAAGCGAACAAAATATTCATGGCGCGCATATTTCCATTTGCGGTAAGCAGCGAGCCATAAATATACATCGTGCTGACGGCAGGAAAACTGAGCATTAGCCACCCGAGCAGGTCGCCCGAATACGCATTTGCGCCGTGATACAGCAGCGTCATTATTTCGTAGCGGAAGCAAAACGCGCCCGCCGCCGCCGTGACGGATACCACCCAAATTGCTTGAAAACCGAATCGAGCGAGTTCGGCTACGTTCGTCCCGTTTTTGAGCTGCCGCGCAAACATAGGCAGCAGCAGCCCTGCAAACAAGTAGCCAATAATATTCGCAGCGTCTAATAAGCGGTACGCCGACGCATAAATTCCTGCCTCTTGCGCGCCGTTCGGCAGCAACCGCTCTATCATCACGCCGTCGATGCGCGTGTAAACGCTCATCAAAAACACCGTTAGCGCGAACGGAAAACTGTCGCGTAGCAGCAGCCATTGAAACGGTTTGTGCCATCTTAACCGCACCTTGCCTACGCGCCGAAGCACCAAAATAAACGCTGTGATAGCCGTAAGCGCGTAAGCGGCAGTTTGCGCGTACACAAACCATTCTATCTCAAATTTGTGTTGCAACGGGTTCACCCGAAGCAAAACGCCGCATATTATAATCAATAAAACCCTATCCAAAACGGATAGAATACTATCCGTGAAAAATAGTTGTAAACCCGAAATATTAGACCGAAGGTACAAAATAAACGATAGTAAGACTTGATTGACGACCATTAGCGCAAGCATCGGGAAAAATAAGCTCCCGTAACCCACCCAATAGCCCACAATACCAATTACGACACCATAAACGAGCGACAATTCAGCTTTTAGCAACAAAATATGGCTAAAATACTTCGGCAAGAGGTGATGATGCTGCGCAATATTGCGATTATTGTAATTTTGTATGCCAAAATCAATAATAATCTGAAATAATAAGGTGAAATTGAATAAAGCGAAATACGTTCCATACGCGTCTGGACCTACTTCGTTTTGTATGCTTCTATCAATTCCGAAAATAAAAAACGGTTTGATGAGCAGATTTGCGATAAGCAGAAAAAGAATATTGAGTATAAAATCGCGTTTCAAAATTATATTTTAGGTGTAATAAATATGTATGATAAATATTTGCAGTTATTTTTAACCTTTTTTAGTTAAAGTCTGCAAAAGTACATTATTTTTGCATTTTTATTTATTTTATTATGAACATAGCCATAAGTACCCGTTTTTTGATAGCGAATAAGCTCGAGGGCATTGGTCGCTACGCGCTCGAAACCACGCGCCGCATTGTAGCTGCACACCCCGAACATACGTTTTATTTCTTTTTTGACCGACCTTTTTCTGCCGATTTTTTGTTCGCACCCAACGTCGTCCCTGTGGTGTTGCAGCCGCCTGCGCGCCACCCGTTTTTGTATGTGTTGTGGTACGAGTGGGCGGTTGCGCGTGCTTTGCGCCAATACGAATGCAGTGTTTTTTATAGTCCCGACGGCTTTTTATCGTTGCGCAGCAGCGTCCCGACCGTCATGACCATACACGATATAGTGTATCAGCATCGTCCCGAAGACTTAGGTTTTTTGTTGCGAAAATACTACGCCTATTATGTACCGCGTTTTTTGCGGCGCGCCGACCACCTTTTCACCGTTTCCGATTACACCCGAAAAGATATATTGCAATCTGTTAGCGGCTTGACCGCCAATAAAATTAGCGTAACTTATAATGCGTGTAACGATAGCAGTTTTCACGCGCTTTCCGCTAACGAAAAAACGGCTGTCCGCGCCGAATATACCGACGGGAAGCCTTATTTTTTCTACGTCGGCTCTATTCACCCGCGCAAAAACCTGATTGGTCTGCTACAAGGATTCGAGCAGTTCAAAAACGAAAATACCACCGCCGATACGCTCTTATTGATAGCAGGGCGAATGGCGTGGAAAACCTCCGACATCAAAACGTATTACGAGCAAATGCAGCACCGAAACGCGGTCGTATTTTTGGATTATGTATCTGCCGAGGCGTTAGTTCGGCTGGTTGGTGCGGCGCACGCGCTCTGCTATGTGTCGCTGTATGAGGGTTTCGGCATACCGATACTCGAGGGAATGTACGCCGAAGTACCTGTACTCACGTCGAATGTGACCTCGATGCCCGAAGTAGCGGGCGATGCCGCGCTGCTCGTAAATCCGAGCGATTCTGCGCGTATCGCCGACGGCTTAACGCAGCTTTATAGCGATGCCGAACTATGCGCAGAATTAGTGGCGCGTGGGCGCGAACGTCGCGAGGCGTTCAGTTGGGAAGTGAGTGCGGCGCATATTTGGGAACGAATGATGACAATAGTAAAATAAATATAAAAGGTATTGATTTTATAATTCGGCATACACCGCTAATAATACTTTTCGCTCGTTTTCCCAAGTGTAAACTGCTTTTGCTAACCTACAATTTGCTTGGAGGCATTCGTACCGCGCTCCATCTACTAGCAAACCGTTTATTGCTGTTGCTATCGCTGCGGGTTCGAGGGTTTGCGGTAGCATTATACCTACTTCGTACTCGCGCAAATGCCGTTGATATTCAGGATAATCCATGTTTACAGACGGTACTTCGGCTTGTATATAATCAAAGTATTTGTTTGCCAACGAATAATAATAGTTCAGCGATTGATGTTGCAATAAATTGACCCCAAGATACGCCTGTTTGGTGATTTCGCGGAGTTCTTCGGGCGTTTTACGACCCAAAAAAACAACTTTATCGCTTACACTTTTCGCGTTTACTAAGGTGCGCAACTGTACACTACAATCGCCCTCACCCACAAGCCATAGCACGGCGGCATCAATATGCGGCATCGCAGCGATAAGTTCCTCCAAACCTCTTCCCGCGTTTAGCGCGCCTTGATACAAAATGATTTTGGGTGCGCTACGCGATAATATAGGCGCGACAGCATCGCTATATACAGGCGCAACACTCGCAAAAGGCAGATTACGCACCACCACAAAGTCTGTACCGTATAGCTCCGCAAATAAATCTGCCAAGCTGCGGCAAACCGTATAGCGCGCCGCAGTGAAAGGAATACATAAATGCGCTACACGCTCCCATATCCACTTTGTTGCAGGGCGGTGCATCACTTCGGGTACTTCCGAAAAGTATTCGTGCGCATCAAAAACCAGTTTATAACCCTTTATTTTACCCACAGCCACCATCGGGAGTATCGTATCCAAGTCGTTTGCCACTAATATATGCGCCCGTTGCGTTAGCAAATATAACAACAAGCGGATATTATATTCCAAATAAAAAAACTTGCCTTTATTGACCCAACAGCGCAGCCTTTTTTGTTCAAACGGGCGTTCCGATAAGGGAATAGACGTACTCAATTCGCGCCCGACTAAGGTAACGGCATAGCCTGCTGCCGCCAAAGTAGTGCAGATGCGTTGCAGCCGTTGGTCGTAGCTAATATCGTTGGTAATGGCGAGTATAATTTTTTTCATAGGGATATTGAAATTATACTCTTCATTTAATTGGCATACTTAGCAGCACCTCTGCACCTACTTCGGGAAGTATTAACTCCTTTCCACCAGTTATAAATACTTCAATTGCTTCCTTTTTATCGATAACGATAGAACCGAAAGAATCGAAATGACAACCAATCACCGTTTCCACCTCCAAAAAGTCTGAGGCGATGAGTGCGTCGCCGTAGCCCATTGTGAAATTATCACCTATCGGCAGTATCGCAAAATCTAATTGCGGACACGTCATTGGTATTATTTTCATGTCCCAGGTCAGCGCGGTATCGCCTGCAAAGTAAAAACAGTTGTGCATGATTTCGTTCCAAACCACAAAACCACCAGCCGCGCCGCCGCTACTGCCGTCGGGTAGGGTAGAAGAGTGTACCGCCGCCACATACTTTACGATACCAAACGGAAAGGTGTATTTGCCGCCAAGGTTCAAGTGATGTCCGCGTGCGCCTTTTGAGATGCACCAATCTACTATTTCGTAGTTCGATATGATAAGCGCGTCATTGTTTTTGGCAATTCGGAGCGCGTCGGCTACATGGTCGCCGTGTCCGTGCGACAGTAAAATGTAGTCGCATTTGATAGTATCGATATCAATATGCTTCGCCAATGGATTGACCGAAAGTGCAGGGTCAAAAAGTAAAGTTTTGCCACCAAAAACGACAGCGAAACAAGATTGTCCGTAGTAAGTAATTTGCATAAATGCGTTTAGAATTATGAATTTTTAATTATAAATTATTAAATCGTATCTCGTAGCCAATAAACCTATAAGGTTTCTAAAACCTTATAGGTTTGTTATATTTCATTCCGCTTCCAGCATCGTTGCCCGAAACACCTCGGGTATTGTATCCTTTTGCAGCAAACAGCCCGTGGGGATATTGGGATACAACTCGTCGTAGCGCATCACTTTACTCATGCTTACGCGCCGATAAACGTGTTTGCGCAACAGTTTTTCAGGGCTATTGATGCCCGAAGCAGCTATCAATTCCATGAATGCGTGTAGTGTTTTGTGATGAAAATTGGCTACCCGTTGTTTTTTGTCGTTTACCACTAACCCTTTCATTAGCTCGGGGTCTTGTGTTGCTACGCCCGTCGGACACTCGTTTGTGTGGCATTGCAACGCCTGTATGCAGCCTATTGCAAGCATCATTGCACGAGCAGAATTGCAGGCATCTGCGCCCAAAGCGATAGCTTTCGCAATATCAAAACCCGTCACTATATGCCCAGAGGCTATTACTCGAATATCTTTTTTGAGGTCGAAACCGACTAATGTATCCACCACAAACGACAACCCATCGCGAAGCGGCATACCGAGCGAGTCGCTAAACTCTACGGGTGCTGCGCCCGTACCGCCTTCGCCGCCGTCGACGGTGATAAAGTCGGGTTTGATGCCCGTTTGTATCATTGCTTTACAAATATCAAAAAACTCGCGTTCGCTACCTACGCACAGCTTGAACCCAACGGGTTTCCCGCCGCTAATATCGCGGAGCTTCGCTATAAAGTGGCAAAGCTCGGTTGGGTTGCCAAACGCGGTGTGTGCAGGCGGCGAGAGTACATCGGTGTACGGCTGAACGCCTCGTATTTTGGCTATTTCGGGCGTATTTTTTTTGGCTGGCAGTATGCCGCCGTGTCCAGGTTTCGCGCCTTGCGACAGCTTTATTTCTATCATTTTGATACTAGGCGCGGCTACTGTTGCCACAAATTTCTCTGCCGAAAAATTGCCGTCGGCGGCTCGGCAACCGAAGTAACCCGTCCCAACTTGCCATATCAAATCGCCGCCCATTGTTAAGTGAAAAGGGCTAACGCCGCCTTCGCCCGTATTGTGCGCGAAGCTACCGATTTTCGCGCCGCCGTTGAGTGCCATAATTGCGTTTTCGCTTAGCGAACCAAACGACATTGCCGACACATTTAATAAGCTCAAATCATAAGGCTGCGCACACGCCGAACCGCCTACACGCACACGCGGCAGGTTGTTCATCGTCTCAAAAGAGACAGGATAAATAGAGTGCGCCATCCATTCGTAACCTTCGGCGTACACGTCCATTTGCGTCCCGAACGGCATCGTTTCTTGTACGCCTTTGGCACGCTGATACACTAGTGAGCGCGTAATTCTATTGTACGGGCGACCGTCCAAATCGTTCTCGATAAAGTATTGCTGCACGCCAGGACGCAAGGTTTCCATAAAGTGGCGCCCGCGACCAAGCAACGGAAAATTGCGCCGTAAGGCATGCGTTTCTTGAAAAAAATCAATAAAACCTATTATTATTAATGGTAATGCAATAACGTACAATATTGCCGCAGGCAACCACATATAGCTCAAAGCGGCTATACCTATTATTACAGCGCAAGCAATGATTAAGAATAATTGACGAAAGTGCATAGTTATATTTTAGCTAAATAAAACTTATTGATTTGAAGCAGCAAATTTAGGATAAATATTTTTATTATGACAATATTTTTAATAATTCCATCATTCCTAAAATAAAAATACTCGTTTACCCACAACGGACAAACGAGTATTTTATAATTATATTACAATATAATTAGAATGCGTAACCAATAGTGAGCGACGAACGGAATGTAGGTAATACACTACTACCCTGTACGGTTAGTGAAGTACCGTCTTTGCTTACGCCCAAAAATTTTAAACCGTTTTCGGTAGCAAAACCATTTGCATCGTCCGCCCATTTTTGGAGTTCGGCAGTATCGTTAGTAGTACCTGTACCCGTGATAGTACCTAAGCCTGCGCCCGCACCCAAAAAGCCCCAGTCGATAGATATTTGGTCGTTGATAAGCCATTGATAGCCCATTTGTACACCCAAACCAAAGTTGCTGTAGTTGATAACTACTTTATCATCAGAGGTACGCACAGGTGCAGTACCGTAGGTGTGCGTACCTTTGAGCGTAGCCGTATAAGAGCTGAAATTAAGGCGGGGTCCGACGTAAAAACCACGCGGACCTTCTTTGTCACCTGTGTAAAAACGCAACTCGGGTGCTATCTGAAAGCCACCATTAAACTTACCTGTTGTCAAATTGATGCTACTTGAATTGTTAGACGTACTTGCTCCCCGATTGTCAGCTTGTGTTTGCAATTGGTTGCTAATATCTGACCCCCAATTATAGCCTAACTGTACGTTTACGCTCATGCGCGGCGTGAGCATACGCTCATAATACAAGTTCGCCTGTCCGAGTGCCAAACCCGGCAGACCAAGCTTTACTACGTTGTCTTGCGCGTTAGCTGCGAACGCTAATACCGCAAATGATGCAGTCAAAATGAAGTTTCTGATTTTCATGGATACTAATTTGTGTGTTAAAAAATTAAGAAATGTATGGTTGAAATTTTTTACTTTGTAATATTCCTACAACAAAGGTAAAAATATTATTTTACTATTATAATAAAAAACAATTTTCTTTTGCCAATTAAATTTGTTCGGCTGCGCGTTTTTTGCGTTCTACATTCGCGGCAACGCCTACGCTTGCTTCATATAGCAAATATAATGGAATACCAACTAATAATTGCGACATAATGTCAGGTCCGGGCGTGATGATAGCGGCAACTAAGAGGGTAACAATGATTGCATGACGGCGGTAATCGCGCATCATCTTCGAACTAACTACGCCTACCTTCGCTAAAAAATACACGACCACAGGCAACTCAAAAGTAATGCCAGGCGGTAGTACGAACAGGATTAAATAATTGACGTAAGACGACAATCGAGGCTGATTGATGACTCCAGGTATCTGATAACCGGCCAAAAAATTGATGCCTGAAGGCGCAATGACGAAGTAACCGAACGCCACACCAAAGAAGAACAGCAAAGAGCAAACCGCAACCACCGACTCGATATTACTTGCCTCGCCGCTCCGCAAACCAGGGCGCACAAACCGCCACAACTCCCAAAAAACGTAGGGAAATGCGATGATTAAACCTAATACCGCCGAAACCATTAAGTGTAAGGTGAAGGCTTCGCCGATGTCCACGCCTTGAACGTCGAAAGCGGTAGGCGTGATACAAATTTTGTCGCCTGCACCGATGGTATGTGAGAACCAACACAAGGCGCGATAGGTGACGAAGTCGGCGTTTTTGGGTCCGAAGATGATGTTGTGGAATACAAAGTCTTTGGCGAAGAACACGCCGATAGCGACGACGACTATTGCGGCTAACGCACGCAATATATGCCAACGCAACTCCTCCAAATGGTCGAGGAACGACATATCGCGTGGGTCGTCGGGCAGATTATCTACGTCTATTTGGTCTAATGGCACGAGTGGTAATTGAAGAATTAATAAAAACGAAGTGCAAATATATGCTTTTCAGCTAATAAATACATCGCACAAAGATAAGTAAAATAAACATAGCTATATAGCTGAAATAAATTAGGCGACATTATTTATCTACGCTCCAAAAATAGCTTAAACCTACGTTTCACTACGTTTTAACTATTTTTCATCGCTGTCGTTAATGTCTTGTAATTTAAAACATAGTTATTTCACAAACTTATCATGTATTAACGTATAATTATAGACTTGTATGCGGGCGCGCAAAGCACGCACGAGCGTGTCGGTGACGGCTTTTTGGGTGTGAACTAAGTTGTGTTGCATCGCGCGGTCGGTTCGGTAGGCGTATAATTCGGTCGGTGTGTCGCGGAGCGCATCATATAGCATAAACCAATTATCGTCGTTAATTAAGTAGTGATTAACGTCGTAGTTGAAAACGTATCGCTTACTTTTACGGTCAAAAATACTCTTGCCGAATGAAGTCACCGCGCCTGTATAGCCCAAATAATCTAGGAGTGAAATCGCCAAGTCGGTTTGTTGCACCACGCCGTTGTAGCGTTCGGGTGCGATGCTGCCGTCGGGCGTGTAAAAAAAGATAGGAACGGTAAAAAACCGCAATGCTGTTAGGTTCTGTAAGCGTTCGCTACGCGAGTAATGATCACCGACGAAGACAAAAACGGTATTATTAAACCATGCTTCTTTACTCGCGTCCTTAAAAAACGTACGTAGCACACCGTCATAATAAGTCATTGCTGCGCCTGCGTCGATGCCGTTAGAGGCGTACTTTTTCGCAAACGGCGGTATGGCGTTGAATGGGAAGTGTGTATCTACGTTGAAAAGAACGGAGAAAAAAGGTTGCGGCGTTGCGGTAATGTGGCGTACCGCAAACGGAAAAAAAGCATGGTCATAAATACCAAAACTGCCGTCATATTGCGTATCATCATTAAAATCGGCTCTTCCGATGTAGTTATCGAAGCCGTAAATTTGCTTAGCAGCGCGTCCAAGCCCAAAACCATAGTCGTCGTAAGCCAAATAAAAATTATTAGTATAGCCTTTTTCGTGCAATATATGCGTAATGAGTTGTAACTTATTTGCAGCATAGACCGAACCTTGATAATGCTCTGTATCTAAGTGCGGAATACCTGCAACCACAGCCGCAAAACCTGCCGATGAAAACTGTCCGTTCGCATAAGCATTAGGGACAACCAAACTTTGGCGCATCAAACTATCTAAAAAAGGCGTGTTCGGTCGAGTAGCGTATTCATCATACAAATACTCCCTCGAGACGCTTTCCATCAGCATTACTACCACGTTCTTATCGCTAAACGGTCGTTCCGAATGCAGCTCTTGATGTATAGAAAATAGGGTTTGCGCAGTCGCAATATCTGTATAATGCTTATCTTGAAGCACCGTGAGCGGTCGCGCAGCCGAATACACCAAAACCGCAGGCGTATTGAGTGTTAGCGCAAAGCCAGCAGACGGAATATACTCGGGCAGGTTTTGCGGCGTGATGCGCCACTCCCCAAAACCACGCGCAACGATTGCCAAAGCCACCAAAAAACACACTCGAACGTTCCATTTTACTTTATCTTGCTGCTGCGCTAATGCAGTTGCGGTAGTCCGATTGTAAACATACACCACACTATATATACATACAGGTATCAGTAGAAAAAAATACCAGTACGCACCTATCAACGAGGTTGCAGTATGTAGATGCTCAATAATTTCGCTCGTATCATTGAAGGTAGTGCGGCGTTTGAGGAAAGGAAAATACGCAATATCCCACAGCGATACTAGTACAATAAAGGCATTTATGGCAACAAAAACCGTCTTATCTATCCATTGAACTGCTTTTTTGTCATTATAACGATAAAAAACAAATAAATACCAGCCAAAATACACAAAATTGAGGTAAATGACAGTAGAAAGGTCAAATTGAAGCCCATAACCGAATATTTTAACTATATCAACGCCGTCTATACGCGCAAAATGCTTGTAATTATACACAAAAAAAACGACTCTGCTCGCCCAAAGCACGATCGACATTACTGCAACGCGCTGTAAAATGGTTTTTAAGATGGAGGGGAAAAGTGACATTTACTAGTGAATAGTGAACAGTGAATAGTTTGCGCTTTCCAGTGAATGGTGAACAGTGAATAGTGAACAGTTTTTTAAAAGCAGTAAACAGTGAATAATAGAAAATATTTATAAATAATAGTAAAAAACAATAAACAAAATACTCAATAACTATTCACTGTTCACTGTTAGTTGTTCACTGTTAATTAATCACTAATCACTGAACTCTAATCACTAATTATACGCCCAATAAAACCCTATGCGCTACAAACTGACAGACAAAACCGACCAAATAGCCGCCCAACACGTCGGTCGCTTTGTGTGCGTCGAGGCTTAGGCGTGCCGTACCTACCGCACCTGCAAGCGCGATGATACCCAAGAAGATGTATGATATATCGTAGTAACTATAATATAAATAAGTAAAAAACGTCATTGCCACCAAACCGCCCATTCCGACAGTGTGCATGCTTATTTTGGAGAATATATTGATGAAAAACGACAAAAAAACTGCCAGCGTCGCACCCAAAACATACACACGGAACACAGGCGGAATACCCGCATAGTTTGCCATATTGAGATAGGTCCATATATAAAATGTCCCAACAGCAATATAAGGTCCAACGCGCTCGTTCATCGTGCGCATCTGATAGGTATCGATAAACCCTAAGGCTATCATCAATAGTACCGCCGCCAACGGCATCACAAAGGTGTGTATGAATATCACCAACAGCAAAATGCCTTGCCGATTGAGGTCTAAACTACCAAATATATAGGGGTTCACGCGCATCAGCAGCCACAACATATAGGTGAGCAGCAGCAAGGGGTGAAAAAGGACGGAGAGGATTTGTGCGGTAAGGCGCATATTTTTATTAGTGATTAGTAATTAGCGTTCAGTGATTAGATAACAGTGATTAGTGATTAGTAATTAATATTCAGTGATTGTCAAGCACTAATCGTTAAACACTAATCACTAATCACTGTTTTTCTTTTTGCTTTTCAAACTGCTTCACCAATTCCTCGGGACTTTTGCCCGATTTATCGAGTGCTACCTGCGCATTTTTACTGAGGATATGATTTGGAAAACGTTGTATCAAGGCTTTGAAACTTGTCTGTGCTTGCGCGGTATTATGCAGCACATCATACGCCATAGCTTGCATAAATATCGTTTCGGGTACAACTTTACTTTTCGGGTATTCTTGCAGCAGCTTCCCCCACATCAAGATTGCTCGGCTGACCATACCTAACGACTGCGCAACCTCACCCGCTTTTAGCAGATAGACAGGCGACTGCGTACTATCGTCCGTGAAAGTTCGCCCGTACTTTTCGTACTGCGCCATGAGCTTGGCAGCTAATATAGGGTTTAAGCCTTGCGTTTTTTTGCCAAACGCTTCTTTTTCGTAAGCTTTTATACGTCCCGTTATGCGTTCACGGTCAGAGCTAAAATACTTTTTTATTTCGTTTGTGCGTTGGTTATCAGGGTATTTATCCACAAAAGCGCGGTACGCGGCTGCCGCTTTTTCATCATTAAGCATAAAATTATCGTATATATCACCCTCTAAAAGCAGCGCGTCGGGCATAGCCTTACTCGTGCCATACTTTTCTTTTATGATGTCTATTTCACCAATAGATCGTTGAAAGTTAGTCATTTGATAGTTCAAATTTGCTGATTTTAGTAGGTTCGTAGCTGCCGCACCGTTGCCTCCATACTTTTGAGCATACTCGTTATAAGCCGTTACTAAGTCAGTATTATTATCGGTAATTTTATTACTATCTACTTTGGCTTCTAACGCCGCGATACGAGCATTCAGTGCTGCTTTTTTGCGGTCGCAAGCTGTATTTAGTAGCACAAAAAAACACAAAAAGGCGTAAAATGGTAAATATTTCATATTGTATATAATGTGTGATGTAAAAGGAAATGTAAAGATAGGGTTATTTTAATTACTATAATTAATATATTGTAAATTTTTTGTCAGCGGTAAATAAATAGAGCTTTTTACACGCGCTTTACACCGATAACTGACGGCATCACGCCCGTTTTGTGGCGCACCATGACGGCAGAAGAAATGTACCAGACTAATGTTCCGATGCTTCGTCCAACCACCGCTCCTAGCATACTATATTGCGGGATTAACAACCATTCTAAGCACAAAGCGACTGCAAAACCTATAAATATACAGGTGTAAGCGATTTTCCCAAATCCGCACATCATTAGCACATAGTAGTTATCACCTAGTAATACAGTTGCTAAAATGGTAGTACTAAGCAGTATAAAAACAGGATAACCCTCGATATAGCTTGCGCCGTGAGCTGCCAAAATATATTTGCCTGCAAGTAGGATTATGACGTAGATGCCAATAGTAATAGCTGCTACAATGCGGGTATTGCGCGTAACCAAAGTTTGAAACTCGGCTATCTGTTTGCTTTGATACAGCACCGCGTAAACGGGTACAAAGACGTAGTTAGCCGTTTGCATGACAAAGCCTGTTAGGTCGCTAAACTTTGTGGCTACACTATATATACCAACGCTTTCTATATGCCCGAGTTCGCCCAATAAGATAGTATCTAAACGGATAAAGAACAAGCCTACAAGCCCAACCGACCAAAACCAAAACTGCTCTGCTCTATTGATGCCAAATTTAGTTAAAGGCTTTTGTATTAGTAGAGTAGGAGTGAGGTTAGTGTATTTGAATAATAAAAATAATGACAATAAAAGGCTTAAAACGGTGGCAGTACTAGTGAGTGCAACACCCGAAAGTGTCGTATTATCATAAGCTAAAAAATACGCTGTGCAAGTAAAAAACCCAATAAGTAAAGGACGAAAAATTTTCTCTACAAGTAAACCAATACTTGATTTGGCATAACAACGTATAGTAGCCTGTACTTGAAAAATAATCGCCATTAAGGGAATTTGGAGGGCAATAAGTAGCACCGCAGACTTATTGACATACAAAATACTCGTTTTGGCAACAAAAGACAAGCCTATAAAACCTAACATTAAGCCTAAACTAATTAATATTGTACCTATAATGACTTGTCGGAACAGCGACACTTGTGCAGATACGTCGCGGTTTATTACTAAACTACCCATTTCTTTAAGTTGTACGTCGTACAAACCAAACAGCGCGATGTTTGTGAGCAGTTGCACCCAAGAAAGTAAGTACGCGTAATTGGCAAAAGCGGAAGTAGATAGCCACCACGCTAGCATAAGGTTAGTAACAACCACAATACCTATACTGCCAATTTGCAGGCTCAAACTCCCGACTAATTGCGTTAGTCTTTGCGTTTTGATGTATTGCGATAAGCGGTTGAACATAATAAAAGAAAGGTTTGGAGGTACGAAAATACAAAAAAATAAATTATCAGTTTTTAATTTACCGTAAAATATATAGATTTTTTATCACAAAAAAACGCGACGAGCTTACACCCGCCGCGCTAATTATCTAAATAACAAAAGACTAACCTTTTAATTGCGTAACTTTGAGCTTACCATCGTTACCTTCTTCGTTTACCGCTATAAAAAATTCTAACGATGTACTATTATCGCTTAATTCGTCGCCGTAAAATGTAGCCGAAGCTCCAGCATTAAGCACTGTCGCGTCCGACGGACGTTGCGCATTTTCGTTATTAGACAAAAATATCGCCAACGGAACACCATCCGTATTTTGCACCTTAAAAGCGGTAGCAGCTGTAAAACTACCTTTTAGTACCGTCTTCCGATTGTTTGCCGCTATTTTCATCGAGATAGTAGCGTTTTTAACTGTTTTATCGGGCGCACTGTTATCCGCTTTTTTAGCGGTGCTGCGCTGCAAATATTTAAGCTCA
This sequence comes from Saprospiraceae bacterium, assembly GCA_043778315.1. Taxonomy (GTDB): domain Bacteria; phylum Bacteroidota; class Bacteroidia; order Chitinophagales; family Saprospiraceae; genus JBEEMU01. The sequence goes on from JAYWGJ010000306.1 coordinate 19,987, forward strand.
TAATAATTCTCTACTTCTATCGGATTGGTGTAATGTAATGCCAACAAGCGCGCAAAGACGTAATGCATCTTAGTTGCTAACTCTTGTCGAGTACGCTC
>JAYWGJ010000307.1:0-5205 GCA_043778315.1 Saprospiraceae bacterium
TATTGATTTTGAACATTTACTTAATAAAAATTAGCTACTCAACGAATTGAATAGCTAATTTCAACGTTGCAAAAATAGTGCAAATTATTGTATTAACGGAAATAAATTAAGGTAGATTTCTATTGTCCTATTCCGCCTAGTAAATTACCGCTAAACGTATTCACATCGGCAATATTGGAATTGGTGCTGCCCGCGTGTACGTTGATGGCTTCGTTGCCACCTTTATAGATGCCCCAGCCGCCGCTATTCGTTATTTTACAGTTAGAAATGGCGGCGTAAGGGAAGCCTTCGGCAGTGTTCCCGACCGTCACATTAGCTTTTGTATTTGCTACCATTGCGCCCATCGGCGACTCGCCGCCGCTATCTATATCGCAGTAAGTCAGCACATTAGCGGTGCTATTATTAAATATAGCGATGCCGCGCCACGCGCCTATACCTGCGCGCACACCTTTAAATACGATAGGTTTCGTTGCCGTGCCGATAGCGACGAGCGCGCCTACGCCGCCCGTAACTTGTATCGATGTGCCAGGCTTGAACCGCATCTCGATGCCCGCTTCTACCACCAAAGTACCTTCGGCGATAATCACGTCGCCCGTGTTCACTAAGTACGGCACGTTGAGGCGTTTCATGGTGATATTGCGTTTTATTTTGCCTTCGCCTTGTACTTGTACGAAGTTTAAGCCGTTGCCGAAATAATTGGAGTCGGTGTCTAACGCGCCGAGTTGCGCCGACGTGATGCACACACCCGCTTGCGCACAACCGCTAAATTTGTTGCGCTGAAACGCCCCAAAAGAAGAAACCGCATCGCAATACACGCCAAAACCGCCGCTTTGTGTGATTTCGCAATCGGTCACTCTGAGTAGCGACGGATACGAATTGGCAAAGCCGCGTACACTGACCGCAAAAAAATCGTTCGCCGCCGAGCCTGCGTTGTTTATTTTGCAATTAGAAACTTCGTTGGCGGTGCTATTTGTCTGAAAACGAATGCCCGCCCAAGTGCCTACGCCGCTCAGTTTGCCGCGCAAAGTTATCGGATTGACGGGCAAACCTGCGGCTTTGAGCGCGCCTTTTTCTACGGTGATGCCGCTTCCTACGCCCTTAAACTCGATGATTACGCCAGGCTCTATTTGCAGATACGCCTCGTCGGTCACGACCACATTGCAGTCGATGGTGTAGTCGGGTTCGGTGCTGTTCGGCAGTCTATCCGTCCAAACGGCATCTTTTTTGATGAAACAACCGTCGAGTCCCGGAGGGCGCACAATCGGCTCTTCCTCTACCGTTTTGGGACGGCAGCCGAAAGCGGTGAGCATAAGTGCGCAGCTAATCGCGCTAAAAAAAATGGCATTGGGTAAAAAACGAGACATAAAATTGTGGTAGAAAAAGGATATAAATGGAGTTTTATTTTTTTTATTGAAGGTTATTTTTTGAGTGTAGAAGTTTTTAAACGCAGAGAAGCAGAGATGCAAAGAAGCAAAGCGGAAGGTGAACAAAGGTTTTTATTGCCACGGAAGAAAAAAATTTCTTTCATTTTTTTATTTTACAACGAAAAAAGACAATTTTTTATTTTAGGGAAAGTGTCTAAAATAATTGGTACCAATACTGCTCGTCTTTTGAGCCAACACTGCGTTAGATTATCCTTACAATGCGCTGCATTGAGCGTCTAATCTGCCTTGTTTTGGCACAAAATCCTTCACACTATTTGGCACTACTTATTTTTTCTTCTTTCCTAATAAAATGCAAATTTTACAGCCGCAAAATCTTTTATTGCGTTCTGTTATGCAAATGTAGTATTTTTGCTGCATAATATAATAGGTATAGTCATAAAATAATATTTTTATAATGAAAATAACGAAACTGAGTGCCGAAACGCTCGAGAGTAAGCTCCTTAGCCGCCCGTTGCCAGGTGCGTCGGCACAAGCAATCATGGAACACGCGGAGCGCAAAAAACAAATCGCGCTCAACCGCTTAACGCCGATAGCGCACAAAAGCGCGGCGGTACTCGCGTTGCTTTATCCGCATGCGGCGCAATGGCACGTCGCGCTGATAGTGCGCCCTGAGTACGACGGCGCGCATAGCGGACAAATCGCGTTTCCGGGCGGCGGCGTAGAGAAAGAAGATGCGAACTTTGAGGCGACCGCGCTCCGCGAAACGCAGGAGGAAATCGGCGTTGCGCCCAACGAAATCAAGGTTTTGCGCGCCCTCACCGCGCTGTACATTCCCGTAAGTAACTTTATGGTTTACCCGTTTGTGGGCATCGCGGCGGCGCAGCCTGTGTTCATGAAAGACCCGAACGAAGTAGTAGAGATTTTGGAAGTGCCGTTGTCACATTTTGCCAATAAAAAAAATAAATCGTTCGCTAATCTCGACATCGGGCGCGGCATTCAACTCGTGAATGTGCCGCATTATACCATCGATAATCATATCCTTTGGGGCGCGACGGCGATGATGCTCGCCGAGCTGATGGCGATGATTGAGGCGTAGGGGATTTTTAGGGTGTTTTGTTTTGTTTTGGCAAATCTTGTTGCGCGCACATAAAAAAAACGTTTACAAAGCCCTCGAGGGCTTCGCAAACGTTCTAATCCAACTACGCGAAAAAAAATTCTATAAATTAAAAATCAGTTTTACACTAATATTTCTACCCATATTGAACACGCCGTTTCTGCCTGTCGCGGCGTTGAGCGGCGCGTATTTTAGGCGGCTGAGGTGATTTTGATAAGCAACGTCGGCGAGATTTTCAGCGTTGATATAAATATTCATGCCGTCTTTTTTGCCGAACGCTCGCACACTCGCACCCATGCCAAAATTGAGCAGCGTGTAGTCGGGCGTAGCGGTTTCGGTGCGGTCGGCACGGAGTATGTCGTTTTGTCTGAAAAAATAATCAACTCCAAATTTTGCGTAAGCGTTGCTAAAATATTGCCCTACGGTTTTGAACTGTGCTTTTATTTCGCCGCGATAGTGCGCCGCAGGTGTGTTCGGTAAGTAGCGGGTGCTGTCGGTAGCGCGGCTTTGCGTTGCCTGTACCGCCGAAAACGAGTTTTCGAAATGCAGCCAATCGAACGGGTGCGGGTGTACATCTATGTACAACTCGCCGCCGAGGAGCGTCGCCGCGCCTTGTGTAAATTTGTAGGCAGGCGCAGGGTCGCTCGGGTCGGGAATGCTGTCGTTGCCGTTCGCGGTAGTGAGTTTTTGCACATAAATAAAATTTTGAATGCTATTCACAAACGGGCTGACCTGCAAGGAAACGTGGTCGGAATTGAGCGAGTAAGCCAAATCAATTTGATGACTAATTTCAGATTGTAGGTTTATGTCGCCGTATTCGTACCTAAATGTGCCTTCGTGTCTACCGTTTGAGCCTAATTCTGCTATGTTTGGTGCGCGAAAACCACGCGAAACATTGAATTTTAGCGTAGAAATGCTGTTGATTTGGTACGACGCGCCGATACTTCCCGATACGCCGCTATAATTTTTGTTTTGCGCCTTGAATTTCGTGGTTGTGCTGCTGTTTTCTACTAAGGTCGGCGCGGCTAAACTGTCCAAAATAAGCTGCTGCGTCTGCATATTCCGATTATCGAAACGCAGTCCGCCCGCGAGCGTCAGCTTTTTACCGAACGTTTTTTGCGTCAGCGCAAAACCGCCCACATCAAACAAATTGTATTGCGGTATCAGAAACTCCAAACCCCTATTTACATTTTTTTGTTGCATTCCGCTCACACCAAAAGACGTTTCCCAACCGTTTTGCGCATTCAAATTGTAGCGCGTATTGTAAGTAATTGTATTCAAATCAAAAAATAAGCCATTGATATTTGGGTTTTGCGGGTCGCCAAACTCCTTGCGCTGATTGTTCTGAAAAGCGACATCAAAATTCAAAGTTCCTTTTTTTAATATAAAATAATTATTAGAAACGACTCTGAAATGATGGATTTTTTGGTGCGGAAAACCAACGGCGTAAGCATTCAAATCGCTTGAATTTGCTGTTTTTTCTACGCCTTCTCTGTTTGTAAATATAAATTTGCCTGTGCTGTCGCGTTCGCCTTCCGTCAAATTGAGTATCGTATTAAAACTGCTGACGGTGAGGTGCGTGTGTCCCCAGTTTTTATTGACACCCAAAAATAGGCTGCCGTCGTACTCCCTGAACCCCGAGTTATACACCTTTCCGTCGTACTTATTTTGGTAGTTGCCCGCAAATTTATTGCTTAATTGTCCGCGCCATTGCAGCCCGTTTTTGTTGCCCGCATTCATTAGCGAATAAGCCAATAAGCCATTATTTGTTTGATAATTAGAAACAAATTGTGTCTTTATTTGTCCTTCGTGCCGCGATTTCGGCGCGATGAAATTAATCACACCCGCTATACCGTCCGAGCCATACATTAGGCTGCCCGGACCCTTGATAATCTCTACGCGCTCCACCGAATTGTCGTCGATTTCGATGCCGTGTTCGTCGCCCCATTGCTGCCCTTCCTGCCGCACGCCGTTATTGAGCGTGATGACGCGGTTGTAACCCAAACCGCGAATCACGGGTTTCGAGATAGCCGCGCCCGTCGTGATTTGACTGATGCCAGGAACGTTTTTTAAGCCGTCGATGAGGTTCGTCGCGCTGTTTTGCTGCATCGTGAGCTTGTCGATAGTCGTGATATTGATAGGGTTTTGTCGGAGTTCGGTACCGCGACTTACGCCCGTCACTATCACCTCAGTCAGCTCCTTCGTTGCGGCTTCCAAGCCAAAATTCAATGTCACAGATTCGCGTACTGCGATATTTTCTATTTTCGTTTTATACCCTTCCATCGTCACCTCAAAAAGATAATTGCCGTTTTTGAGGTCGGCTATCATATACGCACCGTTTTCGTCGCTCGTTGCGCCTGTTTTGAGGTCGGAGATATATACCGCCGCGCCTATTAGCGGCTCGTTCGTTTGCGCATCTTTCAGCGTTCCCGATATTTTATTTTGCGCAAAGCTACTTATTGTATTAAAAATAAATAAAATAGCAATAATAATGAATTTATATTTCATTGAGATTTTTTTTATAAGATTAAAGATACATTGTAGCAATACAATGCACGAACAACTTTGCGCAACGACGGTCGTTGCACAAAGCAGATAGTAAAAAGAAATAATTTTGGAAAAAATCTATAAAATATCAGATGTCGGTGGTCCGCGTGTAGCGCAATCGATGTTGTCGTCGCGCAGGTGCGGCGCGTTGTACAGCAC
>JAYWGJ010000308.1:0-19799 GCA_043778315.1 Saprospiraceae bacterium
GCCGAGTATTTGGTGTAAGAAATCCATGAGATATTGTTTTTTGATTTTGCGAAAGGATTAAAAAATAAAACAAAAAAACGAGCGCAAAAGTTCCTTCTCCCCTAATTTTTTGTTACAATTGATGGGTCAAATAATAAAAAACGACTGCTTTTTGGGTGTCGGGTTGACGTACAGGCCAATGGGGGAATCGTTGCGCAAAGGACAGCAAAAACAGTTGTTTTCTCAATAATCATAATATAGATTGAAATACGTTTCTATACAAATGTAATATAATTTTGAAAGACTAACAAAATCGTTAAAATATTATTAAAAAATATTATTTATTTATTATCGAAATAGTTTTATAAAATGCTAATAATCATATAGTTATGATTTATAAAAATGAAAATAAAAAACAATTAGTAATAATGAAAATACTCGAGGCATCGAAACGCGAGTTTGAAACGTTATAATATTAGTAAAACAGCTATGACAACACAATTATTTATTCCAAATTCGTAACTTTACAGGTAAATAGAGTTCCTAATACCACAATTTGTATTTATAATACCACAAAAAAACCAATTTTATGTTAAACCTTGTGTTAAATAGTACGCAAAAAGCGAGTACTCTGACGGAAGAAGAGGTCCTAATCGCCGCTTGTAGTCGACAAGAGTCTTGGGCGCAGCGTCGACTATATGAAGCAAATTACTCGCGGCTGATGGGCGTTGCGATGCGCTACTCGAGCAATCAAAACGATGCCTTAGATATACTCCACGACGGGTATCTCAAAATTTACATGAACATACATAAGTACCAAAATCATAGCAATTTGAACGATTCGCTGTTCAGTTGGATGCGGCGGATTATTGTCAATTCGGCAATTGATTTTTATAGAAAAGAAATCAGACAACGCGCCGAAGACATAGAGGTAGCACAGGATATAAATTCTGATGATGCGGACGGCTATGATAAGTGCAAAGCGGAAGATGTACTTACTGCTATTCAAGAGCTTTCTCCGTCGTACCGAACCATTTTTAACTTACACATAGTAGAAGGATTTTCGCATAAAGAAATAGCCGATATGGTGGGCATCGCCGAAAGTACGGTACGCGCAAATATGGTGAAAGCGCGAGCCAGAATGAAGATTATTTTAACAAAAACAGCCGTTTAAAAAACGCTAACTCACTCCCCAAACCGCAAAGCGGCAAAAACTCGTAAATATTATAATATTACAATAATATGAAAGAAAATTTAATAGATAAATTGGCTAAGGAAGCCCTTACGGACTACAAAATCCCGTTTAAGCCAGCACATTGGAAACTGATGGAGGCGAAGCTCAAACAGCATAAAGCGCAGCATCAACAATCGGTTTACTTCATCAAAGGCGTAGAGTTTTTGCTGATGTCGGCAACGGTATGGACGCTGTTTTATTATGCGAATGGTGCGTTTTCGAGCCAACTTTCGCCCGCAACCGAACCCGCTTTACTGCCAAATATTCCTATCAAAAATCTTAATACTACTATTGATAAAACTACAAATGTAGCGAATAAAAACGGTATTATTAACGGTAGTAAGGATAAAATAGCACCAAAAAAGCATGGTTATGCTGCGCCAATAGCAGCTATTAGCGCAGAAGAGGCGGCTGTGGAATACAAAAGTACTACTACTAAAAATACAACTATTGCGCCTACAAATAATATAAAAAGTAGCGTAAAAAATAGCGTATCTCTGACAACTATCAGTAGTAATGCTGCTATTAAAAATGATGGTAAAAATAAGGTCGAAACGGAGGCGAAAACGATGCTTCCGTTGCCGAGTATAGCTCCCAAGCCAAAGGCAGCAGGCACGCCGAGCAACGCCGCCGAGCAACTTATTATCGCGCCCGCCGCGCCCGTGATACACGAAGCTCCGCCGCTGCCGCCTGCTTCGCCACCGTCGGCTGCAAATACCGACGGCGCGCAAAATAACGATGTTAATGCTAATTTAAACAGTAATTCTACTGATAATTCCAATAATAATCTTCAAAACCAATATAATATAGAAAAAATACCTACACTCATTCCTTCGCTCTTAGAGCAATTCATTGACACCAAATTACCCATAAATACCGCAATGCCAGTAGCCGTACTCGGTAGCGAGCAACCGTATGACGCGGGAAAAGCAAGGTTCAGACGTTGGGGACTACAGCTAAATTTGTCACCTGACTATATTTTGGTGAAGCAAGTAGGGCGCGACTTTGAGGCGCGACAGTTGGCGGTCGGTCGGTCGTTGGGTTTAGGTGTGGTGTACAGAGCCAATCATACGTTGAGTTTTCGAAGCGGTGTGCGCTTGTCGCAAAAAGATTATACTACCTCGAGCGATTTTGTACAACGTCCGATAGCGATAGCAAGTACCCGCGAGGCAGTGTTGCGCTCGCAGCTATTATTCAGCGAAATTCCGTTGGAAATAGTAGGAAATATATTTCAAAATAACGATTTTCAAATATATGCAACGGCTGGTACGTCTTGGTATTATGTACTGAACGGCGCGTATCAATGGCGCGACGGCAGCAAAACTACCTATACGGCTACGAATACGGTTGCGGCAATGCAAGATCTTTCGCTCGCCAAAGCGGAGCAAAGCGGCAATTTTGCTTTGAATAATTATTGGTCTGCCAATATAGGCGCAGGGTTCGCGTATCGGTTTGGTAAACGCGGTTCTATCTTCGTAGAACCAACGTATCGCTACGGGTTTAAGGGTTTAGGCCTGCGCAACGACAAAATAAATACTTGTTCTTTGGTCTTTGGTGGCACTTATTATTTGTAATTTGAATATAATGTGAATATAAAAACGGTGCGTATTGGTTTTATCCAGTACGCGCCGTTTTGTTTTGTGTATTTATAATAGTCATGCGATTTCGCCGCCGCAACTACTTCCCGCGCCTGCCGTACAGCCGTAGCAATGCTGATTGAGTACGATATTGCGCTGTTGCAGCACATCAATATCAAAATTATCTATATGTTGGCTCGCAGGCGCGGCTACGCGAAGGTCGAGCATTTGATTGAAATCGCAGTCGTATAAGCCGCCGTCCCACGACACCGAAATCGTGTTTCGACACATCAAGCCCGACAGCGTAGCAGGGTTAAAAGCGGCTACTAATCGCTCCATATAACTTTGATAATTGCCCGACTCGAGCAAATAATCTAAGTAGCGGCTGATGGGCATATTGGTAATACAAAACAAATTGTGAAACGCGATGCCGTATCGCGCCAAAAGCTCTTTTTTGAATTGTGGTTCTAAATTGCTTTGCGGCGCAGGCAAAAACGCACCTGTCGGGTTGTACACCAAATCTAATTTGAGCGCGCTATCGGGCTGTCCGTAACCGACTGCATTGAGCATCTGCAAAGCGCGAACGCTATCCTCAAAAACGCCTTCTCCGCGTTGCGCGTCGGTGCGCAATGCCGTATAGAAAGGCAACGACGAGATTATATGTACGTTGTTAGCAGCAAAAAACTGCGATAAATCGTGGTATTTTGGGTTACTAACGATAATGGTGAGGTTGCAGCGATTAATCACTTGCGCACCTACGACTACGCAAGCCGCTACGAACCACCGAAAATCGGGGTGCATTTCGGGCGCGCCGCCCGTAATATCTACGGTTGGTATATGGTATTTTTTTACGATTTCGATGCAACGCTCGAGGTGTGCGCGGCTCATCATTTCGGTGCGGTCGGGTCCGGCATCTACATGACAATGCGCGCAAGACTGATTGCACAGCTTACCGATATTGACTTGTAGAATATCTAATTTATTTGGCTGTAAGCCTTGTACCTTATTTTCAGCGTCTTTATTTATTGCTTCGCCCAATTTCGTTTTAAAATCAGGAAAAACGTCCATTTGCAAGGCGTTGCCATTCAACACTTGCAACTGAAAATAAGACGCGGCGAGTTGTTCTCCGCGTGCGCGCAACGATTTTGTTTTTTGCTTTATTGCCAACTTGAAAACGTATAAAAATATGTAGCTAAAATGACAAACTACATTGTTTTTTGTTCAATATGATTCATCATTTGCGTACTAAACACTAATGTAATACCCGCTTTCATGGTTGCCGCGACGTGTACCGCCTCCATCATTTGCGTTTCGTCGCAGCCGTTTTCGAGGCAAGTTGTAGTATAGGCATCTATGCAATATGGGCATTGCTGCGCGTGTGAAACGGCTAATGCGATTAATGCTTTTTCGCGGACGGTGAGTGCGCCTGCCTTCATTACTTCGTTGTAATACTCAAAAAATCTTTTGCCCATCGAGGCTTGATAGTCGCTTATCGCGCCAAATTTTTTGAGGTCTTCGGGGTTGAAATAGGGATTTGACATTGATTTTTATTAATTCTATAATTAAAGAAATTGTGACATAGCATTATTATTTAAAATCATTCAAAATCATCATATAATAAATATTTTTTTCTTTTTACTTTATAATCCGCTACTTCGGTTTGCCACGTCGCGCTGATTTCGTCGGCAGTTTTGCCTTGTTCTATCATCGTTTTAACGGTATTATTGCCTACCAAATTATAAAAGAATCCATCGTGACGAAAAAAATGTGCCTTGTCGGGAAAGCGTTTATAAAAATCGATAAGCGGATTTAGGTCTAAATGTGCATACTTTTTGCGTATGTCGGTATCGCTGAGTGAGTTGAGCGTTTCGCCAATGCAAGTGCGTCCCATCAAGAGCGGCTGCTTGTTCGCATCGTTCGGCATCGGCATAAAAGCATAGCTACCCGTAGGGTTATCAGGGTGTCCGAAGCACTGAAACGGCGTAGAAGTGCCGCGCCCGACGCTCACGCACGTCCCTTCAAACAAGCAAAGCGATGGGTACAGATAGATAGATTTCAAGTTCGGAAGGTTCGGCGACGGCTTTACCTGCGGCGCATATACGGAGTTATGTGTATAGTTTTGGCACGGCACAACCACCAATTTACAGTTGATACCCGCCCAATTTTCACCGTTTATCATCTTGGCTATTTCGCCGAGCGTACAGCCGTGAACTATCGGAACGGGAATTTTGCCCACAAACGATTTGTATTGCTCGCGGATAATGGGTCCATCTACAAAATGCCCGTTTGGGTTTGGGCGGTCGAGGACAATAAGCGGCTTGCCTTGTTCGGCGCAAGCCTGCATCACTAAATACAGGGTAGAAAGATAGGTATAAAATCGCGCGCCTACGTCCTGTACATCAAAAAGTACAATATCAACCTTGGCAAGCTGCTCTGCGGTCGGTTTATTGCTTTTTCCATACAAGGAATAAATGGGAATATGGTCGGTAGTCGTGTTGTTTTGAACGTCCGCGCCCGCGTCCATATCGCCGCGAAAGCCGTGTTCAGGTGCAAAAATAGCGGTCACATTAATGCCACGCGCCATAAGCGTATCGACCAAATGTCGCCGCCCGATGCGCGAGGTTTGATTGACGACCAAACCGACACGCAGGTTTTTGAGTTCGTCGGCATACAATTCGGTGCGCTCCGCGCCCGTGCTGATGACAAAAGTTTTGTAATCTTTGTGGTAACGCGGGTCAGGCAAAATGGGTACGAGCCGCGCAAAAAAGGAGGTGTCGGGTGGTGCTATTATTACCACCGAAGTTGTTTTCGGCGTGGTTTTGAGCATCGGTTTTAGGAGGGTGTCGGTGGCGACGGTAAGCCGCAAGCCTTGTTTGAGTTGCGTAAGCAAACCCCAATTATAGACCGTGGTATGTGCAGACGCGCTGCCCGTTTGCTGCCAAAGGCTCAAACCAAAAAACAGGCTGAATGAAGCCCAAATAAAAGAGAAACTGCGCACGAAAGATAGTACAGATAGGTAAAATGGAGAAAATAATCCGATAAGCACCGTTCGTTTTTGATAAATGAAAATATTGAATTGACATTTATTGTATAGCGAAATGTGTACCAATTAGACATATCTAAAATAAAAACATCACATTTATAAATTAAAAATATATCTAGCGCAAATGTATATATTATATTTTGGAATGAAGAGAAAATAAGGTACTAAATATTATTACGCAGGATTTTGTGCCAAAATAAGGCAAATTTGAGGAGCAATGCCTAGCATTGTAACGAAAATTTAACGCAGTTTTGGTGCGAAAGACAAGTAAGAATACAGTAACTTATTTTGGACGCATTCCTTAGATATTAACAAATGAAACACCTTTTTTGTGCGGTTGATTGATTAATTCTACAATACGGTCGTAAATAAGCGGTTCGTTCACGAAATCAGCATCGCCGACATCGATAACTAAAATCGGAAAAGCGGTTTCGTTTTTGAAATAATCAAGATACGCAGTTTGTATTATTTCTAAATAGGCGGCAGGCAGCGACTGCTCGTACTCGCGTCCGCGACTGCGGATTTGCGCAAGCAACTGCGGCACGGGACGGTGCAGATAAACCATCAAATCGGGGCGCGGAAACGACTGATTGAGTATTTTGAAAAAACGCTGAAACAGCCTAAACTCTTCGCCTTGCAGGTTTTTTTGTGCAAATAACAGCGTCTTAATAAAAAAATAATCCGCTATCGTTTGTTGCTGAAAAAGCTCTTGCTCGACAGGCATATTTTGCAACTGCTTGTATCGCTCCGCCATAAAAAACAGCTCGACGGTAAAGGCGTGACGGTCGGGATTTTCGTAAAAACCTGCCAAAAAAGGATTGTCCGCAAACTGCTCTAAGACCAATCGCGCCTTCGTGTCGGCAGCTAATAATTGGCAGAGCGTCGTTTTGCCCGCGCCGATATTGCCTTCTATGACTAAATAATTGTGTAACATGGGTGCATGTTTTAAATTAGCTTATATTATCGGGAACGATGAAAAATAGTTAAACCGTAGCATTTGCGTAGGGTTAATCTATTTTTTGAGTGTAGATAAAGAATATAGGCTAATTTATTTCAGATGTATTATAATAAAGGCAAATTGCCATTTTTTTCGTTTGGACAAAGGTAAGTATATGTTTTAAAATAATCGCTAAAAAGTATTTAACTTTGCTCGCTAATTCAATGCATTTATTTATGGATATTAGAGATATTATAAAAATAATCACTACACGCAACGTTGTCATTGCGCTGCTGCTGTATGTTTTTTTGAAAATATCATACAAAACGGTCTTCAAACCGCCGCAACGCATTGTGACCGATACGATATTGGCGTTCAGAGAAGGCGAGTCGTTTTCGGACTCGAGCGATGCGACGCTCGACCACGCAGATTTTAGGTACAGCGAATTATACGATAACGACACGACTATATTGTACAAAAAAAGCCGATTAGATTATTTTTCGCGGAACGATAAGATGGACTTGATGGAACTGACCGTTCGTGGCAAAAACCTACTGAACGCAAGGGCAGAATTTACGGTTCGCCGTGCCAATAATGACTTGATATATAGTGTGTCCGCGCCTGCGCGAACCGCGCTCTGTCCCAAGTATTTTACCGATGTGGTTGATGTAGAAAAAGCGATGTTGCAAGAGATTGACCATTTTTTTGATAACGGAAATATGCTGCACCCTGCCATTAACGAAACGGAGGCTTTCGACCCGCGATTGCACCCAAATAAGGCTGTTTACAACGAATTACACTATCATTTGGACTGGAATGGCTTTATTTACAATAGTTTTAATAAACATGAACAGCGCGTAAAAATCGTTTTTTCGCGTGAATTGAACCGTGTTTGCATCTATTATCGGTGTTGTAGTTTGGACGGCGACGTGAAACGGATTGATAATTAAAACCACAAATTAAATAGATTTTTATTTTTTATAATTAGTACAAAAACAATATGCACACGTTTACCAATCGCATCGCGAACGCTCTAAATTTGCGTCCTGCGCAAGTAGAAAATACATTGACGCTGTTCGCCGAAGGCGCAACCGTTCCGTTCATCAGTCGTTACCGAAAAGAGATGACGGGTAGCCTCGACGAAGTCGAGATTATGGCAATCAAAACCCTGCAAGACAAATATGTGGAGGTAGAAAAACGCCGCGACGCTATCGTAAAAGCTATCGAGGAACAAGGCAAAATGACCGACGAGCTGCGCGCTCAAATCCAAAAAGCAACCGAACTCACTACGCTCGAAGACCTTTATCTGCCCTACAAACGCAGCCGCAAAACTCGCGCGTCGCAGGCACGAGAAAAAGGTTTAGAGCCGTTAGCTACATGGCTTTTGGAACAAAAAAACGGTAGCGTTGAAGTAGCGGCAAGTCCTTATATTACGGAACAAGTGCCTAATATCGCTGCTGCGCTGCAAGGCGCGCAAGACATCATTGCGGAACTCGTGAACGAGTCGGCGGAGGCACGCAATACAATGCGCGCTATCTTTGAACGAACCGCCGTTTTGCGTAGCAAAGTGGTGCGCGGCAAGACCGAAGAAGCCATCAAATATAAGGATTACCACGAGTTTGAGGAGAACCTCACGCGCTGTCCGTCGCATAGAATTTTGGCGATATTGCGCGCCGAGGAAGAAGGATTTTTGCGTGTAGCGGTTGCACCGCTCAACGAAACAAACACGACCGACGCACTCTGCCGCTTGTTCGTGAAGGCACGAAACGAAGCCGCCGAACAGGTCACTTCGGCGGTACTCGACAGCTACAAACGCCTATTAGAGCCGAGTATAGAAACGGAATTTAGGAACATCGCGAAGGAGCGCGCCGACTTAGAGGCAATCCGCGTTTTCAGCGAAAACTTACGTCAATTGCTGCTCGCAGCACCGCTCGGACAGCGCAGAGTTGTAGGCATTGACCCTGGGTTTCGGTCGGGCTGCAAGGTCGTTTGCTTAGACGAAAGCGGAATGTTATTGCATAATACTAATATTTATCCACACGCACCGCAAAATAATTGGCGCGAAGCCGAACAAAATTTGGAGCATCTAATACAAAAATACGGCGCGACCGCTATCGCCGTAGGTAACGGAACGGCGAGCCGCGAAACGGAAGCCTTAGTACGCGGCTTGAAAACAGAGCGTCCCGTCGAGGTGTTTATGGTGAGCGAAGCAGGCGCGTCTATCTACTCCGCGTCGGACGTGGCGCGAGAGGAATTTCCCGATTTCGATGTCACAGTTCGCGGAGCGATAAGCATCGGTCGCCGCTTGATAGACCCGCTCGCCGAACTCGTCAAAATAGACCCGAAAAGTATTGGCGTTGGGCAATATCAACACGACGTAGATCAAAAATTGCTGAAAGGCAACCTCGATGCCGTCGTAGAAAGTTGTGTGAATACGGTCGGTATCGACCTCAATACAGCATCAAAACACTTGCTTACTTATGTATCTGGTTTGGGTGAAAAATTGGCGCAAAACATAGTAGATTACAGAACGGAGAACGGTGCATTCACCACAAAACAGCAGATAAAAAAGGTAGCGCGCATGGGCGAAAAGGCGTTTGAGCAGTCGGCTGGTTTTTTGCGTGTCCGCAACGGCAAAAACCCATTGGACAACACCGCCGTTCACCCCGAACGCTACGAACTCGTGACCGCAATGGCAAAAGACTTGAACGCTACGGTGTCTGATTTGATACAAAAAGAAGACTTGCGCAAGCAAATATCACTACAAAAGTATGTCACAAAAGACGTAGGTTTGCCAACGCTGACCGACATCGTCGCCGAACTCAGTAAGCCGGGTTTAGACCCACGCGGCACGGCGCAATCGTTCGCCTTCGACGAAACGATACGCACTATCGCCGACGTGAAAATAGGCATGATACTGCCTGGTATAATCACAAATATTACTAAATTTGGTGCGTTTGTAGATATTGGCACAAAAGAAAATGGCTTAGTTCACATCTCGCAAATCACAAACCGCTATATCACCGACCCGACGCAGGTACTCAAACTACACGCACACGTTCAGGTGCGCGTGATAGAAATAGATCGCGAACGCAAACGCATTCAATTGAGTATGAAGGATTTGTAAGCACTGGGAGAGCCTACTTTATTTTCTCTTCATTCTTCAAAAAATGCACTTACTAATTGAATCGTGCAACTAAAAGCGATATTAACACCTTAAAATTTTACCTTTTTTTATGAAATAATTAAAAAAATAAAAAAGGCTTGTTTTATTATAAAATAAAAACGTATCTTTGCAGCCGAATTTGATTTAAGAGTAATTTATTGATAATTTAGTAACAGTAATCTTTATAGTATAATCTTTATTTATTAACAATGTACGCAATCGTAAAAATAGCAGGTCAGCAGTTCAAAGTAGAAGCTGGAAAGTGGCTATATGTCCACCGCTTAGAAGCCGAAAAAGATGCGCAAATTTCATTTGATGATGTATTACTCATCGACAATGATGGTGCAATTCGTGTAGGCACGCCGAACGTAGCAGGCGCAACCGTAAACTGTACCGTAGTGGAAGCTATGGTCAAAGGTGACAAAGTCATCGTTTTCAAAAAGAAACGCCGTAAGGGGTATCGCGTGAAAAAAGGTCACCGTCAGCAATTTACCAAGCTGATTGTAGATACTATTTCAGCCTAATTTTTCGGATTTTTCTATTAAAAGCACTACAATATAAGGTTGTAGGCTATCGTAACAATCATTTTTAATTCTAAAATCGTAATAATTACTCATGGCACATAAGAAAGGTGTAGGTAGTTCGGATAACGGACGCGACAGTAAGAGTAAACGACTTGGTGTAAAACTTTTCGGCGGGCAAGGTGCTATCGCTGGTAATATCATAGTTCGTCAGCGCGGCACGCGCTTTCACCCAGGCAAAAACGTAGGTATCGGTCGCGACCATACCCTATACGCATTGAGCGACGGTGTAGTAACCTTCACACGAGGTCGTTTAGACCGCGTATTTATTAGCATCGTTGGCTTTGACGGTGCAGTAGCAGAAGCTCCGAAAGCAGCAGCAGTTGCAACACCAATCGCGGCGGCAGTTGCCGCTCCGAAAGCAAGCAAAAAAGCAGCGTCGGAAGGCGACGACTTGAAAAAAATTGAGGGTATCGGTCCAAAAATTGAGGAAACCCTCAAAGCATCAGGCATCGTGACTTTTACCGATTTGGCGAAAGCGTCGCAAGATACTTTAAACGCAATATTAGATGCAGGTGGCAAAGGCGTTTCGTCGGCTACTCCTGATACTTGGCCCGCACAAGCTAAAATGGCTGCGAACGGCGAGTGGGACGCATTGAAAACATGGCAAGACGAATTGGACGGCGGCAGAGCATAAGCTCAATCGTTGTACAATATCAAAATAAAACTGTGTTTTATACAAAAGCGCAACTCTTTCTCGGGAAAGGGTTGCGCTTTTTTTATGTGTAATAGTAAACTGAAAATTTGATTTTTAATTGTATTAATTCGTTCAAAAATGTGTACTTTTGTATTTCTAAATTATAATTTAAAATACACCTTTGAGTCACAAAACCTTAAAATTCATTGATTTATTTGCTGGCTTAGGCGGCATACGACTTGGTTTCGAGCAAGCGTGTGCAGCACGCGGTAGTGCTACAGAGTGTGTACTCACTTCGGAAATAAAGCCTTATGCGCTGCAAACGCTCCGTTATAACCACCAAAACGATAATTTTGTAGGCGATATTTTTGAGTTAAAAAACGAAAATATACCCGATTTTGACTTTCTATTTGCTGGGTTTCCGTGCCAACCATTTAGTGCGAGCGGAAAGCGGCACGGCTTCGCCGATACTCGCGGCACTTTATTTTTTGAGATAGAGCGAATCCTACAACATAAACAACCCGAAGGATTTATTTTGGAGAATGTGGAGGGTTTGGTCAAGCATGATTTGGAACACAAACAAGATAGTATCGGGCGAACACTCCGAACTATTTTGTATAAATTGGAAGTAGTGCTGGGCTATCAGGTGTCGTGGCGAGTGATAGACTCGGTTGATTTTGGTGTGCCGCAGTCGCGTAAACGCTTGTTTATTGTAGGAACAAAAAACAACACCGTTTCATTAGACCATTTTACACCTGTTCGTGCGGTTATCGATACTATTTTGGAGCGAGGTAAACCTATTATGGATACCGATTTTACTCAAAAATTGCTATCGCATTTTACAGTCGAATCACTTTATGGCAAAGCAATAAAAGATAAGCGAGGCGGAGAAAACAATATTCATAGTTGGGATATTGCTTTAAAAGGAGCGTGTACGCCTGCGCAAATTGATTTACTCAATCAATTATTTAAACAGCGTAGAAAAAAACAGTGGTCTGCCGAAATCGGTATAGATTGGATGGACGGCGTGCCTTTAACGCTGTCGCAAATCGCTTCATTTTATCCTGCTAATAATCTTTTCGATAGCAATAATCTGAATGATATGCTCGACGATTTGGTGCAAAAGGGTTATTTGAGGTTCGAACACCCGAAAAAATTAGTGAACGAACAAACCGAAAACGGGCTTGTTTCGCAGCGCGTTTACGACGATACGAAACCAAAAGGCTATAATATTGTAACGGGTAACCTCAGCTTTGAGGTCAATAGAATCCTTAGCCCTTACGAAATCGCGCCTACTTTGGTAGCAACCGATATGGTCAAAATAGCTGTACCCGACGGCGACGGCATTCGCCGCCTGACGATACGAGAGGGTTTACGGCTATTTGGCTACCCCGAAACCTACGACATTCCTTTAAAAAAAACGCTCGCGTTTGATTTATTGGGCAATACGGTCGTCGTACCCGTCATTAAAGCGGTAGCAGGGCGTTTATTGGATACCATATATCTAAACGAAAAGGAAATAGTAACAGAGGAAATAGCCGTTACAGTTTAGTTCCCGTATTTTTTTTGTACAGCCGTTTTACGGTTTCTAGCCAATTTTTTTTGTATTTATCGCATTGCGGATAAAGCTCTTGCGTAGCAGCTATCGCTATCAAAAAATCGTTTCTATCAATAAATGGCTGATAACGAAGTCTTTGCGAGTACCATGTACAAGGACGAATATTATAAATTTGCTTACGTTTCGTTTGTAATTTTATAGGGTCTTGCCCTGATGGGCTAGTGAGTTCCCAAACCTTTTTTAGCCAAATATTATCAATAGAAAGTACAGAATCGACCATTTTGTAACTAAAAATCAGATAATCGGCATCTATTCGCTCAGGAGTTATTAGCAAAGAGGTGCAATAACTGTCAAAATTCGCAATGTCAAAGGCAGGGCTTGCTTCCGCGTTAAAGGTTTTGAGTTCCAAAAAACCTACATTTCCCCTTTCGGATAGCAAAAAATCGGGAAACTCCTGAGTATTTTCTGGCACTCTAAAATAATAGTTATTTTGCATTAACCATTCTGCCAACCACTCTTGCAGCAAATCGCCGATAGCATCTTTACCGTTGTACTTTGCTAGCACACCTCCAAGCCGTATTTCTACACTACCGATTTGCTCTTTTATTTTGAATTTATGTAGCAAAATACTGTAAAGCTCTTGCGCTGTTATTTTTATTGGTTTTAGCATTTTGTGCCGTTGCTTTAATATTTAATATTAGAATAATTGATATATAAAATGCGTTTCGCACACAGCAAAAAATCTATGGAATATCCATATATTTATGCGTTTGTAGCGACACGCGCCAGCTTGGGTTTTGCATCACATACTCAATCATTAGCGGCAATATTTCTTGTTCTTTACTCCATTCAGGCTGTAAAAGCAGCGCGCAACGGTCGGGGACGAGCGCGGCGTGCTGCTCCGCCCAAACCAGATCATGTTTATTATAAACAATGATTTTGAGTTCGTCGGCTTGCGCCAAAACGGATTCCAACGGAAACTTGAATTTTTTGGGCGACACACACACCCAGTCCCACGCGCCCGTGAGCGGGTGCGCGCCCGAGGTTTCTATATGCGTTCGGAAGCCTTGTTTTTGAAGGGCTGCGGTGAGTTCGACGAGGTTGTGCATGGCAGGTTCGCCGCCCGTAACGACCACTATTTTGCCTTTATGTTCGGCTATGATAGGCGATATGATGTCGGTGATAGTGCGCTGCGGGTGTGCCGCCGCGTCCCAAGAGTCTTTCACGTCGCACCAAGTGCAGCCTACGTCGCAGCCGCCGAGGCGAACGAAATACGCGGCTTGCCCGTTAAAAACACCTTCGCCTTGCAGCGTGTAAAACTGCTCCATCACGGGTAGCAAAGTTTTGGTGGCAGTCAAAATATTATTGGTAGCTGTGTTCATTTGCTTATTCTTTTGGTCGCGTTTCGCGCAATAACTCCGCGTCGGCGGGTGTGTAACATTCGCCTGTCGGTGCGGTGACGATGTGCCATTTGATATTTTTATTCGATAATTCGATGTGTGCAGTTCCTTTTGAGTTATCGCGATAGGTCATAAAATCGAAATCAATCGCTGTTTTATTTTTGGGTACGGGGACTTTGAACGCGAGTTCTGCGCCGCGTTCGCCGCAGTCCGTTTTGCTATTCGCTACCGCGCAATACGACCCCTCGAGCGTATCTTTAAACTGCGTAATATCGATGGAAAACGTAGGCGCGTCCTTCGCGCTGCCACTTTTCATTTCGTAGTAACCGACTAAGGGTGAGTCAGTTGCGTCGGTCGTTAGTGCATTCGCTTCGGTAGCGGTCTGCTCTACCTGCGGCGTTTCTTGACAAGCAAAAAACAGAATGACCATTGCCAATAAAATCGACGTGACGGAGATAATTATTTTCATTGTTTGTTTTATTAAGCGGTTAGCGAGGAAAAATTGTAAGCGAGAAGTAAAAAACTAAAAACTTTGACCGTTAGAGAGGAAAAATTGTAAGCGTTAAGCTGTAAGCGATAAACTGTAAGCGAGAAGCTGTAAGCTGTAAACTTTTGACCGTTAGAGAGGAAAAACTGTAAGCGTTAAGCTGTAAGCGGGAAAAAGACTGTAAGCGAGAAGCAAAAAACTAAAAACTTTGACCGTTAGGAAGTGCTAAAAAACTGCTCACTATTATTTGTTCATTATTCACTCACGTTACGCACGAATAAAAGCGGCTTGAGCTATCGGATAGCCGCATAGCGGCGGCATATCGGTAGCAATATTGTGTTGGTGTGTTTTAAAGCTGCGTAGCTGCGACATCTTTTTTCTTCTCCGTATTTACCATATTTTAATATGTTGTTGCGCGCCTACCAATATGTCGCCGCAATGCGGCTTATTGGTGCGTTTATACATTTCTACCAATATGTCGCCGCGATGCGGCTAATCGCTCTTATACTTCTCTGTGTGTAACATCAGTTATTCACTGAAAAAAACTGTTCACTATCTAAAACTTATTCGTGGTGATACGGTTCGCCTTTCAGGATAGTGAAGGCGCGGTAGATTTGTTCTAAAAAAATAACGCGCACCAATTGATGCGAAAATGTCATTGCCGAAAGCGAAATTTTGGCAGTTGCGCGGTCGTAAACGGCATCAGAAAAACCATACGCGCCACCAATCATAAATACGATTTTTTTAGTTGATTTCAATTGTTGCGCGGCTATCCATGCGGCAAACTGCGTAGAACTAAATGTTTTGCCGTTTTCATCTAATAATATTAATTGCTCGTCTTTGCCGAGTTTATTCAAAATCATTGCGCCTTCGGCAGTTTTTAATTGGTCGGTAGTTAGCGATTTGGCATTTTTTATATCGGGCAGAACCACCCAATCAAAATTAGTGTAATGTCGTAACCGTTTTGCATATACATCGATGCCTTCGTCCAAATAGCCGAAAGCGGTTTTGCCGATGCACCAAACTTCTATTTTCATAATTTGCTTATTATTTTCACAAAAATAGTATTTTTTGCACTGAAAAGGAATATTTTAATTATTTTTTTACTATTTTTTGATAAACGCCTGTCCGTTTATGATTTCGAATAGGGTAGGAGCGGTGTTATCTATTGCCGCTACTGCGTTGAGCAGGCGCAAAGGGTCAGTATCGGTCACGAATAATTGCCCAAAATTACTTTCATGCAACAGGGTAAGGAGGTTTTTTATACGCTGCGGGTCTAATTTGTCAAAAATATCGTCTAAGAGCAAAATTGGCATCACGCTCGTTTTTTGGTGCAAATGCTCGGCGGCGGCGAGGTGCAGCGCGAGTACAAACGACTTCAACTGTCCCTGCGAAGCGTAGCGTTTTATGGGTTGTCCGCGCAGCGTAAATAGCAAATCGTCTTTATGTATGCCTACCGTTGTGCGTCCGAGGGCAAAGTCGCGCGCACGGGTGCGTTGCAGGTCGTCGTACAGGTTTTGGGTGGCTAAGCTACTGCTGTACACCAAACCAACCCCTTCGTTTATTTGCGCTATTTTATTGTAATAAACACCAAAAAGCGGCAAAACTTCTGCTATCCATTCCGCTCGAGCGGCGTGTATAGCGTCGGCGCGGCGCGTTAATTCATGGTCGTAAATCTCGATTAATGTAGGGTCTATCGCGGGTATTTTACCCTGTAAATTTTGTTTTAAAAGCGCGTTTCGCTGCTCCAAAACCTTATTATAGGCGGTCAGGTCTTGCGTATAAGCGGAGTTGTATTGTACGATAGAAAGGTCAATTAAGCGGCGGCGGTCTTCCGAGGCATCGAGCAACTGATACGGGTCGTCGGGCGTAAGCATCACCACGGGCAGCAATCCGATGTGTTCGCTTAGGCGCGTGTACGGAACGCCGTTTTGCTCCAAAACTTTCTTTTTCGTGGCAGCTTGTTTGACCACAATATGCTCCGTATTGCCGTTTTTATGAAAAATACCGTCGAGTCTAAAAAAATCGGCATCGTGTTGTATCAGTTGTTTATCAGGGATTCCGAAGTGGCTTTTGGTGAGACAAAGCGTGTGTATCGCGTCCAAAACGTTGGTTTTGCCCATGCCGTTATCGCCCACCAAAATATTGAGTTTGGTAGCGAATTGGAATTGCGCCTGTGCGTAATTCTTAAAATGTACAAGTTGCAGCGTTTGTAGAACCAATGATTTTTGTTCTTTATGAAAATTTAGGAATGATACATCGACAGCGTATCGCTATTTATTTGCTGTTGATTGGCTATTTTTGCATTTTGCAGTATCGGTGCTGCGATGCCGTTTGATAAAATTTTAGTGGTTCTGAACACCCGCACTTCGTCCCAAAGTTCGGTATCTATAAAACTTTGTAGCAGTTTTGCGCCGCCTTCCACGAACAAGGAATTGATATTTTTTTGGTACAATAAATCCATTAAATCATGCAAAAAATTTGAGTTTTTGAAGTCTAAATAAGCGATATTTTTGCTGTCCTCATTCGTTACTTTATTTTGTTTATCAATAATATACAAATTATTATCTGTATTATTGTTCACATTATATATTTCATTATTTATAATATCAGCATTTTTGTCTAAGATGATTCGAAGCGGCGCGTTGCCCGTCCAGAGCCGCGTATCCAAAAGCGGATTGTCTGTTTTTAGCGTATTTGTTCCTACAATTATTGCCATTGTTTCGCTGCGCCAGCGATGCACCAATCGCCGCGAAATAGGGTTTGTTAGCCAAATTTGTTCGTTCGGTTTACCGATAAAACCGTCGCTACTTTCTGCCCATTTGAGTATAATATGTGGGCGTTTGCGCTCCATAAAGGTCAGAAAAGCGATATTTTGCGCACGGGCGGCATCTGCAAGCACACCCAAAACTACTGCTACGCCGTTACTGCGCAGCAGCTCAATACTTTTGCCAGCCACTAACGGGTTCGGGTCGGTTAGCGCAATCACTACACGCCGAAAGCCGCAGCGTAGCACCAAATCGACGCACGGCGGAGTCTTGCCGTAGTGATGACAAGGTTCTAAGCTGCAATAAAGGGTTGATTTAGAAAGGTTTATGCGGTTCTCCGCGCTAACGCTCGCTACGGCGTTCACTTCGGCGTGAGGTGTGCCGTAGGCGCGATGCCAGCCTTCGCCGATGATTTTGTTTTCGTGTACAATCACCGCGCCGACCATCGCAATTACCTTGTGAGGAACTGCGCCCGCGCCCATTGCCGCCAACTGCAAACAACGGTGCATATATTGTTCGTCGAGTTGCTGCATAAAGGAGCGTTTTATATTACTACAAGAATGGCTTATGTTGTCCTAAAACAGGCAAAATAGTATCTTTTTCGGATACAATAGCGGTACTTAGGTCTATTTGCCAATCAATATCGAGTTGCGCATCAGCGTAAAAAACACCACCTTCGCTCGCTTTATTATAAATATTATCACATTTATAGACAAAAATAGTATGGTCTTCGAGTACCGAATAGCCGTGCGCAAAACCACGCGGAACGTAGAGTTGCCGCTTATTTTCCGCGCTCAAAACGACCGAAAACGATTCGCCATAAGTAAGCGACTCGGGACGAATATCGACCACTACATCAACGACCGAACCCGACACGACGCGCACTAATTTCGCTTGCGCGAACGGCGGCACTTGATAGTGCAAACCACGCAAAACGCCCTTATTTGACTGCGCTTCGTTGTCTTGCACCCAGCGTGTATCGATGCCTTGCTGTTTGAATATATTTTCGTTGTAAGACTCCATAAAATAGCCTCGCTCGTCGGCGAAGACGAGCGACTCAAAAACGAAAAGACCAATAATTGGCGTAGCTATAAAAGGCACTTGTGGAACTATAAATGATGAAGAAAACTATTTTTCGCGGAACGAAAGTGTAATTGGAACGCCCTTGAAATTGAAACGCTGACGCATACGATTCTCTAAATACAATTTATAATCATCACGAATATAATTTGGATTATTGCAAAATAAAGCAAATATAGGATAAGCGATTGGCAATTGAGTCATGTATTTTATAGTGCCGAAACGACCTTTTACAGATGGCGGCGGGTGGCTGCCGATAGTCTCTTGTAGCCAATCATTAATTACCGAAGTCGTGATTTTGCGGCTACGATTTTGATGCACATCGATAGCGGCATCGATAGCGCGCATAATGCGTTGTTTTTCCAAAACGGACATAAAAACGATAGGCACGTCGTTGAACGGCGCGAGTTTATGCAGTAGTTTTTCTTCCCAATCGCGCGGCGTATTGCTCTCTTTGCCTTCCACCAAATCCCATTTATTGACGATAATTACGATGCCTTTGTTGCGGTCTTTCGCTAAGCCAAAAATACTTAGGTCTTGCTGTTGCAAACCCTGCGTAGCGTCAATCATTAGCATACAAATATCGCTCTCTTCTATCGCCTGTATTGCGCGCATGACGCTGTAAAACTCCAAATCTTCGTGTACTTTTGCTTTCTTGCGAATACCAGCCGTGTCGACCAAGTAAAAATTACGGTCAAATTTGGTATAATGCGTATGCGTTGTGTCGCGAGTTGTACCAGGAATATCTGTCACAATAGCACGTTCTTCGCCGATAAGAGCGTTCAAAAACGATGATTTACCCGCGTTCGGTTGCCCGACGATGCAGAAGCGCGGAATCTCGTTTTCCATGTCTTCCACATTTTCTATAAAAGGTAAGATTTCGTCCAAAACATCGCCTGTGCCGCTACCATTTACTGACGCGACAAAGAAAGTTTGCTCAAATCCCATCGTCCAAAACTCTTGCGCGTCTAATAAACGGTGGTGATTATCCACTTTATTAACGACCAAAAAAACGGGTTTTTTGCTGCGGCGGAGCATATCGGCTACCTCCGCGTCGAGGTCGGTGATGCCTGTCATCACGTCACACATAAACAAAATTACGCTTGCCTCTTCGACCGCAGTTCTTACCTGTGCGCGTATCGCTTTCTCAAAAACGTCGTCGGAATGCAACACAAAACCGCCTGTATCTACTACGGGGAAATTTTTGCCGCCCCAGTCGCACATACCGTATTGTCGGTCGCGGGTTACGCCGCTCACGTCGTCGGTGATGCTTTGTCGCTTGCCTACCAAGCGGTTGAAAAAGGTCGATTTGCCTACGTTCGGTCGCCCGACAATTGCTACTATATTATTCA
>JAYWGJ010000309.1:0-1918 GCA_043778315.1 Saprospiraceae bacterium
GCCGGGTTTGCCTGACCTCCTTTTACTTGGAGTTTCACATAGGTTTTTATTTCCTTTGCCATCTTAATAAAATTGAGATTTGATTTGTATATAAACAAGTGTTAAAAGCGCAACTATAAACGAATTAACGTAGGGGAAGCAAACGTATTATGAGAGGTACATTATCTACATTCAGCAAAGCGTCTAAAATAATTATCACCAATATTACTCGTATTTTAAGCCAAAACTGCGTTAGCTTATCCTTACAATGCGCTGCATTGCACGTCAAACCTGCCTTGTTTTGTCCCAAAATACTTCGCAATATTTTGGCACTACTTATTTTTCTTCTTTTCTATCCGATTTTTATGCTACTTTACACTTGGAATTACCGATTTTTAATGTTTTTCTATCTCTTCGTAGCTGAGTTCGACCTCTGTGCCACGTCCAAATATTTTGACTTCCAGTTTGACCTTCTTTTTGTCTTCCATTACCTCGAGTACTGTACCGACAAAATCTTTGAACGGTCCGTCTATCACTTTTACGCCTTCGCCAACGATGAACAAATCGAGCATAGTTTCACCTTGCTCTACTGAGTCATCTACCCGTCCTAACATTCGGTTCGCTTCGCTATCCGACATCGGTATTGGGTTTTCCTTACCTAAAAAGTGCATTACATTAGTAATACCAGTAATATTTGATATAATGTCGCCGCTAAGTTTACCTTCTAACGCTTCCACCAAGATATAACCAGGTAGTAGGTTTTGGTCGATAGACACTTTTTTACCACTTCGTACTTTGAATACACGCATGGTAGGGACTACGATTTGGCTTATGACACGTCCCCAGCCCTCGCGAGCTATATCTATATCAATGCGTTCTTTTATTTTGCGTTCTTTGCCGCTAATCACGCGCAAAGAATACCATTTTCTTGATTCTTCCGACATTTTTTTGTGCTTACTAACTATATAAATTATTAAAAATAAACATTGTACAGTTTAATACAACGAATAAAAATTCATTAGTAAATTAAGCCTAATGCAATATTAGAAACAGTATCGATAGCCCAAATCAAAAAGGCGATGATTACAGAAGCCACTAATACTACCATAGTACTGTGTTGCAAGTCGGCGAAAGTAGGCCAAGTTACGCGGTGCATGAGTTCCTCATAGCTTTCGCGAAAATAGTGCGTTAAGCGATCCATATTATATTTTTTTATACTACACTTCCGTGTAATGAATAATTTTTGTAACCTGTTAAACTACGCAAAAAATTTTTGCATACCACATTTATTGCGCTATGCAAAAACTAAACGCTGCAAAAACTGAACTTTTGCAGGGGCGGAGAGATTCGAACTCCCATCAGCGGTTTTGGAGACCGACATTCTACCCTTGAACTACGCCCCTAAATTTTTTACACTATTTTAAGATATGTAAGGAGAAGAAAGAAAAACTAACGTCTTTCCTTCCTCTCCTTAAACAATTTATCTTACAAAATTAAACCAATATCTTAGTTACCTGACCTGCACCTACGGTACGACCACCTTCACGGATAGCGAAACGAAGACCCTGCTCCATTGCGATAGGCGAGATAAGTTTTACGGTAAGGCTAAGGTTATCACCTGGCATTACCATCTCTATACCTGCTGGCAATACACAGTCACCTGTTACGTCAGTGGTACGGAAATAGAATTGTGGGCGGTAGCCGTTGAAGAATGGTGTGTGACGACCACCCTCATCTTTTGCCAATACATAGATTTCACATTCGAAATCAGTGTGAGGCAATACAGTACCTGGCTTGCAGATGACCATACCACGACGAATATCGTTTTTATCTACACCGCGCAAAAGAATACCTGCGTTATCGCCCGCTTCACCACGGTTCAATAATTTACGGAACATCTCTACACCTGTACAAGTTGATTTGATTTTAGAACCGAAAC
>JAYWGJ010000310.1:0-1906 GCA_043778315.1 Saprospiraceae bacterium
CTTTTACGGCGCAGGCTGCTCCCGCGAAGACAACGTCGAGCAAGTGCGGTCGGTGCTAAACACTATTTTTCCTGTGGCGCAAACCGTATTTGTCGACCATGATTTGCTCGGCGCAGCGCGTGCGCTTTGCGGCGACGACGCGGGCATCGCCTGTATTTTAGGTACGGGCAGCAACTCGTGTCTCTACGACGGCACTTCGGTAACAGACAACGTCACATCGCTCGGGTTCACGCTCGGCGACGAAGGCAGCGGCGGATACATGGGCAAGCAACTGCTCCGCGCCTACTTCTACCGCGAGCTACCCAAAGAGCTAAATGAAGAGTTTGATGCGCGATATGGTTACTCGAAAGCGGATATTTTGAATAATATTTACCAAAAACCGTTGCCTAATCGCTTTGTGGCGCAGTTTTCGGCGTTTTGCGGCGAGCATCGCCGACACCCATTCATCAACCGCTTGATAGTGGCTTCGCTGAGCGAATTTTTGGACCGACACGTCCTGAAATACAAAGCCGAGCAGCCGCTAAAAGTCCACTTTTTGGGGTCAATCGCTTTCTACTTCCGTGAAGAATTAGAGCCGTTGGTGGCAGCGCGCGACCTCAAAATCGGTAAAATCATACAAGAACCCGTCGACGAACTCGTTAAATACCACTTTAAAATGTAAGCTGTAAGCTAAGAACTGTAAGCAATAAGCCATGCTCGCGAGGGTTATTTTACTGTAAGCCATAAACAGTAAGCAATAAACTTATGCTCGCGAAGGTTATTCTTTACTATAAACAAGAAGCTGTAAGCTAAAAACTTATCCTCGCGAAAGTCAAAAAGCTTATTGCTCACAGTTGCCTCTCTAACGGTCAAAAAGTTTACAGCTTATAGTTTATCGCTTATAATCTTACAGTTTATTGTTTTTAGTTTTAAGCCTCGCGAATATGGTTTATAGCTTACAGTTTATTGTTTATCGTTCAAAATAAAAAAAATGAACTCAAAATTAGTAGAATTAGACGAAATAGACCGTCACATCATCGCGATATTGATGAAAGACGCACGCACGCCGTTCACCGAAATAGCGAAAGAAATACACATGTCGAGCGGGACTATTCATGTGCGCATGAAAAAGCTCGAGGATTTGGGCGTGGTACGCGGCGCGTATTTGCAGATAGACTACGCCAAACTCGGCTACGACATCTCCGCTTTTTTGGGTATTTACTTGGATAAAAGCGACAGTTACGACATGGTGTCGAACGCGCTCGCGCTGATTCCAGAAGTCGTTTCGGCGAATTATACCACTGGCGCGTACAATATTTTTGCCAAAATAATCTGCCGCGACACCGAGCATTTGCGCTCCGTTTTGCACGACAAAATCCAAAAAGTGGAGGGCATACAGCGTACCGAAACTTTCATCTCGTTGGAGGAGAGTTTGAACCGCCCTATTCAGTTGGCGTAAGCAGAATAAAATAGCCTAAAAAGGCATCAAAAACCAATAAAATTATTTTTTTTTGTTAAATTCATAGCTTAAAGGATACATTTAATTATTTTAATACGATACTAATTAGTACCATTTTTTTAATAAATTTTTAGTAACAAATATATTGACAATCAACGGTTTAGCTTATATATGAAAATATTTCTATTTATAATTGTCTAATATATGAAAACTCTAATTAGTATTTTCTTAACAAGATTTAACAGTCGAAAGGCTTGGTAGTTTCAATGGGTTGTTTACCTTTGTATAACAAAAGCGCAAAAAAAGGGTCATTTTGAGCCACTTTTTGATGTGATTTCAAGTAAAATTGCAGTCGTTTTTGTACAAAGTAAAAGGCGTTTTTTTTATAAAATAAAAGAGCGTCCGTTATTAATCAAAATAAACAATCATGTCGATTAAATGCTACCTAAATTTAGCTTTAACCCTAAG
>JAYWGJ010000311.1:0-19487 GCA_043778315.1 Saprospiraceae bacterium
TACGACTGGGCTAAAATATTGATACACAAAGGTTTAGCATACATAGATTTTTCTACGGCGGCAGACATAGCGGAGCAAAAAGGCACGCCTACCGAAGCAGGCAAACCGAACGCTTTTCGCAACACTGCACCTGCCGAAAATTTAGCTTTATTTGAGCGTATGAAAGCAGGTGAGTTCCCCGACGGTCATTGCGTCTTACGCGCAAAAATTGATTTGGCGAACAGCAATATGATTATGCGCGACCCGCTTTTATACCGCATCAAACACGCGCATCATCACCGCACGGGTAATAAATGGTGCATCTATCCGATGTACGATTGGGCGCACGGGCAGAGCGACAGCATCGAGCAAATCACGCATTCTATTTGTACGATGGAGTTTATTCCGCACCGCGAACTCTACGATTGGTGCATTCAAAACCTCGATATTTTTCCTTCGCGGCAATATGAATTTGCACGCAAAAATATTTCTTATTGCATTACAAGTAAGCGGAAGCTGAAGCAATTGGTGGACGAAAAGTATGTGAAAGGTTGGGACGACCCGCGTATGCCGACCGTTTCGGGTTTGCGCCGACGCGGCTACACGCCCGAAAGTATCCGCGAGTTTTGCAGTAGAATAGGTGTCGCGAAACGCGAAAACGTGACCGATATGGCGTTGCTCGAGTTTTGCTTGCGTGAAGACCTTAATAAACGCGCTACGCGAGTGATGACGGTTTTGGACCCGCTAAAAGTGGTCATCACTAATTATTCCGAGGCGCAAACGGAGTCGCTGACCGCCGAAAATAACCCCGAAGACGCGACGGCAGGCAGCCGCGAAATCGCGTTTTCGAACACTATATATATAGAGCGCGACGACTTCATGGAAAATCCGCCTAAAAAGTACTTTCGGTTGGCAGTCGGCAGCGTCGTGCGCCTCAAACACGCCTACATCATTCAATGCGACGAAGCGATAAAAGACGCGGACGGCGAAGTAATAGAACTCCGTTGCAGCTACATTGCGAACAGCAAATCGGGCAACGACACAAGCGGCATCAACGTAAAAGGAACGGTACACTGGGTAAACGCTGCTACCGCCTTGCCCGTAGAGGTGCGGCTATACGACCGTTTATTTACGGTAGAAGACCCTGCGTCAGAAGAAAATTTTATAGATACCATCAATCTTAACTCCTTGAAAGTGAACGCGATAGCGGTAGCAGAGCCGTTTTTGGCAACAGCTACGCTCGCCGACCGTTTTCAGTTTTTGCGTAAAGGTTATTTTTGTTTAGACAAAGATAGCACCGCTCAAAAATTAGTGTTCAATCAGACCGTAGGGCTGAAAGATAGCTGGGCGAAAAAAGGGTAATACCTGAATAATTTTTTTTATAAAAATAAAAAATGAATATGAAAAATATTAATATAACCGTAGAAATAGGCGAAGCAGCAGTCCGCAAAACGCTGACGCTATATGGCACAGAGAATACTCCTACTATTTGGGCAACAGCACCCAATAGTGAATACGCGCTTTCTTTTACCGAAAAAGCTGGACGAAATACTAGTCTTAATCTAAAAGATGATAACATTAGTAATAGTGAGTCTTCACTATTAGATGAAATGGAACGACTTTTGGATGTTTACTATGAAGAGCAGGATATTGAAATCGAGGAGGAAGTTGCTGTTTCTGAGATTATTAAAAACCCATATAATGCTGATGATATAAGAGTTCGTTCTACAACGTTTACGTTAGAAGCAATCTATAACAAAATTAGTGATAACGACATAGACCTAAATCCTGATTTTCAACGTCATTTTGTATGGGATAAAAAAAGAAAATCGCGCTTAATTGAAAGTATTTTATTGGGAATACCTTTGCCTGTATTTTATTTTGCCCAAAACAAGGAGGGTATTTACAGCGTGGTAGATGGTATTCAACGCTTAAATACTATTTATGACTATATGAGTAATAAATTTGCCTTAGCAAATTTGGAGCATTTAAAAGAATATGATGGTTTATATTATACCAATAAAGATAATATAAAGGTAGATAAAGCATTGCCGCAATTTCTAAAAAGAAGAGTAAAAGATACAGATATAATGGTTAATATTATAGAATCTGGCTCGCCCGATAAACTTAAATACGACATTTTTCGACGCATTAATGAAGGCGGAAAACCGCTTAATCAGCAAGAGATTCGCAATAGTTTAGCGAAAAAAGAAGTGCGCCAATTACTAAAACAATTAGCATACAGCGAAGAGTTCGCAAACGCAACACAGGGAAAACAAAATCCTGATAAAACATACACACCTGGTTTGAACGATACACGAATGGTGGCGCAGGAAATTGTATTGCGTTATGCGGGTTTTTATATTGAACAACGCCAAAATGAATTAAGGTATAAACATCGCCCCAAAGACCCCTTAAAATATATGGGCGATATGAACGATTATTTAGACGCAACCTTAGACCACTTAAATGCTTTACGATTAGAAGAATTAGACCTATTGAAAAATAATTTTTTGCGAACATTAAGCAATTGCTATCATTTGTTTGGTAAAGGCTGTTTCCGAAAATGTGAACTAATATATTTTAATGAAGACATGGAATTGATACGAAAACCGCTTATCAATAAAGCCTTATTTACTATTTGGACTAATGTATTAACTGAATATGAGGAGAATTTTGTTAGGCAGTTTCCCGTAAATGTTTTGTTGATAGAACAAGCCAAAGAATTAGGCAAGAATGCTGCATTTTTGCGTAATCTTACGAACAGAACAACCGACCGAAAAGTTTTAGAGAGCCTTTTTGAGTCTGCAACAAAATTAGCCGAGCGCGTCTTAGTAAAATAAAAATAATCACAAAATAGACGAAATGCAATTACATATTAAAAATTACAAATGTTTTTCAGAGCAAACTATCAATTTTGGAAAACTAACCGTTTTGGCAGGGGCTAATTCGGCGGGAAAATCGTCGACAGTTCAATCTATGTTGTTGATGCGATTGTCCATTGAAAAGAGCAAAAAAAACGAGGCAATTATACCCGTAAATGGGGAATATTGTTTAGCGTTAGGTCTTTCAAAGAAACTGATAAACCCGTCAGCAGCAGATGATAGTTTTTCATTATCTTTCAAAGAGGACGGAGATAAATCTTATGACGTAAATTTTATCTTCGATGAAGATACGCCTTACGGCTTTAGATTTACATCAAATAATACAACTAATAACTTGCTATCAGGCGATTTTTATTATCTAAATGCAGAACGAATTGGTCCGCGCTTAGATTACAAAGTTGATAATTTTAAACACGCAGGTTATAATGGCGAATATGCCGTACAGATGGTTGCGGATTTAGGTTTTAAAACGGACGAATTAAAATCATTCGCTGATGATATTCCTAATAATCTCAGAGATCAAGCGCATGTTTGGCTGCAATATATCACACCTGGTATAGAACTACTTGAAGGTGCAGCCGTTTATGACCGTATTCGCACTGCACAAATGACAATAAGCGGCACAACACCCACAAACGTAGGTTTTGGTGTGTCGTATGTGTTGCCGATTATTGTCAATGGCTTGTTGGCAAAGCCGAATAGTGTTTTTATAGTAGAAAACCCCGAAGCGCATTTACACCCGTCTGCACAATCGAGGATAGGGCGTTTTTTGGCAAAAATTGCTGGTACAGGCGTAAATGTTATCGTGGAAACGCATAGCGAACACGTTATTAATGGCATTCGTTTATCAACCTTAAATAATACCATTAATAATACAGATGTGATTATCAATTTTTTTAGTAAAAATGAGGAGAAGGAATATACTGTAAAGCAAATAAAAATCAGTGAGAAAGGTGAATTGAGCGAATGGCCTCGCGGTTTTTTTGACCAAGAAGAACAAGACTTATCCGAAATTTTTAAACTAACTCGAAAAAGATAAGATGCACACTGATTTTTACTTATTAGATACCTCTTTTCAGTATCAAAATGGTTGCACTATTGAAACAATAGAAGAAGCCGTCAAAAACTTGGTGGAAGACTATGATTATATCAAAGAGCAGTCAGACACCGTATTCAGACATGAAGATATTTACGCAGTAAATATTTGTCCTGATTTTTATATAGCAGATTTGTACCAAGCTGATAAAGAGTGTCCTCTTTCGCGTGATGTGAAAAAATATCTCCAAAAAATAATAGATCATAGTAAAGCAACAGCGTGGTCTAATAGTGAGATTATACAACTTATTAATGAACAAGAAATTGAAAATATACTTGAAACACAAGAAACCCATGGCTTACTTGCACTTTTTGAAACAAATCCCGAAGTAAAAAAAGAGTATATTGTGTATAACCAACGAAATTGGTTAAATTTTCATCGTTATTTTTTAGCGAAATACGCTTTGAATGAATCCCATTTTATAGATGAATGTGCCAAATACTTTCCTAATCTTTACTTTCACGAAAGAAATAAAGATACAATTAAACCAATCTTTAACGATTGTATCAAAAAAATAGTAGCGCATTTAAGCGAGTTAAATGACAAATTCAACTTAGCAAAAACAGAACCCTACTCGCGACAAGAAACGATGAAAATATTCAATTCTATCGCAAATCTGGATTGGAATGCCTCAATAGAAGGTAATATTAAGAAGAAAAATGTTATGACATTTGAGTTTTTATTAAATGATAACTCCAATGCAACAAAAGATATGTATTGTGAATTACATTTAAAACTGACGCTTGATGACAAGGGTAGTTATGACCAAAACCGTAGAATTTATTTCCATGAAGGAGATAAAACTATTCAAAAGGGTAAGATTTTGGTAGGACATATTGGCAAACATTTATAAAAAAAACAGTAATTACATTCCATAAAAAAACAAAAAAATGATAAAACCAGAGCAAATAGACACTATTGCGGAGCGCATTGGCAGTATGTCGGAGGAAAAACAAGAGGCGTTGATTGACGATTTGGCGGAGTTGCAGCCCGCGCTGTTGTCTTACGCGATGTCGGAAGAGGCGGAGGAACTCGGCGAAAACGAAGCTGAAATCATACTTTTCGCGACGACCGTGATATGGAAAGTGTTTAACACGAACCACAAAAACAAGTTGGAGGAAATCAGCGATGAAGAACTCGACGTGTTGCAAGATAACAACTGGAAAGCCTTAGACGACCGCGAGCGCAAGAGCGGACAGTCGCTCGCCGACTTCGTCGAGCCGTTTTATGAGGGCTACGCCGAACCCGAAATCCTAACGTTTATTGTCGATGTACTCGAGGAAGAAGAAGACTCGGAAGACGAGTTTAATATCAACGATACGAGCCGCGTACCAATGTTCGTGATGCTCAAATCGGTCGCCGACGCATTGCTCAAAGCTATAAAATAAGTCAAAATCACACTTCAAAAACCACTTCAAAAATCAAATATTTATCATGCGAGAAGTTTATATCGTATCGTTTGCGCGAACGCCAATCGGCAACCTCGGCGGCACTTTGTCGGCGTTTTCAGCCACGCAACTCGGCAGTATTGCCATAAAAGCAGCCGTTGCCAAAGCGGGTATCACGCCCGAAATGGTGCAGGAAGTCATCATGGGCAACGTGCTTACCGCTAACGTCGGACAGGCACCTGCGCGGCAAGCGGTACTCGGCGCGGGTTTGCCCGTAAGTACAGTTTGCGCGACCATCAATAAGGTTTGCGCTTCGGGCATGAAGGCGATTATGCTCGGCGCGCAGAGTATTATGCTCGGCGACAACGACATCATGGTTTGCGGCGGTATGGAGAGCATGACGAACGCGCCGCACTACCTGCCCGCTATGCGCGGCGGTATTCGCTACGGCGCGGGTCAGGTGATAGACGGCATCGTCCGCGACGGTTTGCAAGACCCTTACGACCAAAGTATGATGGGCAACTGCGGCGAAGTATGCGCCCGCGAACGCAATATCAGCCGCGAGGCGCAAGACGAATTTGCTATGGAAAGCTACCGTCGGGCGCGCGAAGCGGCAGCAAACGGCAGCTTTAAAACCGAAATCACACCCGTAGAAGTGCAAGGCAAAAACGGCGTGACGTATATAGAAACGGACGAAGAAGTGGGCAATAATCGCATTGTCGACATCAGTTCTTTGCAAAAAATGCGCCCTGCATTTGATAAAGCAGGTACGATTACGGCAGCTAACGCCTCCAAAATAAATGATGGCGCAGCCGCCGTTGTTTTGATGAGCAAAGAAAAAGCTGATGCCTTGGGTATTAAGCCTTTGGCGCGGATTGTGGCGTTCGCGGAGGCAGCGCAAGAACCTGTTTGGTTCACCACAACGCCCGCAATTGCGATGCAAAAAGCATTGACAAAAGCCAATTTATCGCTGTCGCAAATGGACGCAATAGAGGTAAACGAAGCCTTTGCAGTGGTCGCTTTGGCGAATGCAGCAGAAATGAAAATGGACTTGAAAAAAGTAAATCAGTGGGGCGGCGCGGTCGCTATCGGACACCCGATAGGCGTTTCGGGCTGCCGTATAGTGGGTACGCTCACGAGTATTTTGGCGCAGAACGGCGGCAAATACGGCATCGCATCTATCTGCAACGGCGGCGGCGGCGCAAGCGCGTTGATTATTGAAAAAATATAAATTTTTTAAGGAATGAAGAGAAAATAAGGTACTGAATATTGGTACGCAGGATTTCGGGTCAAAACAAGGCAGATTTGAGGCTGAACAAGTGAAAGCGATACCAAATCGCTTATGCGAAGTGAACGCACGAAGTGCTGCCTAGCATCGTAACATGAACGAAAAAATAAGGCGACATTGGTCGCGTTATTTTGAGTGAACCGTCTAACGCAGTTATGGCTCGAAAGACAAGTAAGAATACAGTAACTTATTTTGGACGCGTTCCTAATGGAATAACAAAGCCGCTATGTCCGTTTGGGTTGTAGCGGCTTTTTTTACAAGTTGAATTTCAATTAAAAATAATAAAAAATGACTCAAAAAGAATATAAAATAGCCAATTTTGACCCGAACGGCATTTGTTTGGACAACGGTAACTTTGCAGGGCTGCCGTTTGAGGAAGACGACGCGGATATAATATTGCTGCCGATACCTTGGGAGGTGACGGTGTCGTACAATGCAGGCACGGCGGGCGGACCCGAAAACGTCCGTGAAGGCTCGTTACAGTTAGATTTGTACGATGCTGATGTAGCAGATGCGTGGAAAATGGGCATTTTTATGCGGGAAACCGACCAAAAATGGGCGGAAAAATCGGAGGATATGCGCGAACTCGCCGAGGAGTATTTGGGTTTGCTCGAGAAAGGCGAAGACCCGAAAGAGAGCGAATTTTTATTGAAAATAGCCGCTAAAATCAATTTCGCTACCGACGATATGGTGCGTTGGGTGCATGGCGAAACGAAGCATTTGCTCAAAAAAGGCAAACTCGTGGGTTTGGTCGGCGGCGATCACTCTACGCCCTTAGGCTACCTCAAAGCACTCACCGAGCTACACCCCGACGGCTTCGGCGTGCTGCAAATAGACGCACACTGCGACCTCCGCGATACCTACGAAGGCTTCAATCATTCGCACGCCTCTATTTATTTTAATGCCTTGAAAATGAGCGAGATAAGCCATCTGACGCAGGTTGGCATACGCGATTATTGTGAAGATGAACTACGTTTAATCAACAAAAGTAAGGGTCGAATTACTACTTTTTTTGACCAAGACCTGAAAGAACAACAGTATAACGGACGGACGTGGAATAGTCTTTGCGAAGAAATTATCGATACTTTACCACAAAAAGTGTACGTTAGTTTCGATATTGACGGCTTAGACCCGAAGCTCTGCCCCGATACGGGTACGCCTGTCGCGGGCGGTTTTGAGCTGCAAGAGGTGTTTTATCTAATCAAAAAAATGGTGCATAGCGGACGTACGATTATCGGCTTCGACCTCAGCGAGGTGGGCGGCGAATTTGAGTGGGACGGCAATGTGGGCGCGCGCGTCTGCTACAAATTATGCAACATGATGGGTAAATCGCAGGGCTTGAAGGTGTAAAATGGTAGTATAAAATCGTTTAAAATCTCTAAAAATGCCTAAAATCAATCTATTATCATGCAAATATATTTAGATTTACTCCAACACATCATCACAAACGGCACGGCGAAAGGCGACCGAACGGGTACAGGGACGCTGTCGTGTTTTGGCTATCAAATGCGGTTCGATTTGGCGCAGGGCTTTCCGCTTTTGACCACCAAAAAGCTGCATTTGAAATCCATTATATACGAGTTGTTGTGGTTTTTGGCTGGCGATACCAACGTTAAGTACCTGAAAGACAACGGTGTACGCATTTGGGACGAGTGGGCAGATGCCGACGGCAACCTCGGACCCGTTTACGGCTATCAGTGGCGGAGCTGGCACACGCCCGACGGCAGAGTGATAGACCAAATCAGCGATTTGATAACGCAAATCAAGCAAAATCCGAACTCGCGCCGCTTGCTCGTCACCGCTTGGAACCCGTCCGACGTAGATGCTATGGCGTTGCCGCCGTGTCACTGCTTGTTTCAGTTTTACGTTGCCGACGGAAAGCTGTCGTGCCAACTCTATCAGCGCAGTGCAGATGTATTTTTGGGCGTTCCGTTCAACATCGCCTCTTATGCCCTGCTGACTATGATGATTGCGCAGGTTTGCGACTTGCAAGTAGGCGAATTTGTGCATAGTTTTGGCGATACACACCTCTATATCAACCATTTAGCGCAAGCGGAACTGCAACTGCAACGCACACCAACCGCGCTTCCAACCATGCAAATAAACCCGAATGTAAAGTCTATTTTTGACTTTGCGTACAATGATTTTAAGCTGATAGATTATAACGCGCAGCCGAGTATAAAGGCGGATATTTCGATATAAATAATTTCAAAACAACATTAAAACACCAAAAAATGTCTTCTAAATTGATAACAAAATTGGCTACGCCTTTGCTTTCGCTCTACGAAAAAGTGGAGGCGGAGCGCGTCGTTCAGTTGATTTTGGAAGACGTTTTTAAGTATAAAAAACACCAAATACCCGACGAACTGACTGCAACGCAGGCGACCGAATGGGACGCGATAGCGCAGCGTTTGCAGCGCGGCGAACCGATGCAACACATCACCGAACGCGCCGATTTTTATGGTTATATTTTTTATGTAGATAAAAATGTGCTGATTCCGCGTCCCGAAACCGAGGAATTAGTAGAGTGGATATTGGACACAAATTCCAAAAATACGCAGCGAAATTGTCTCGATATTGGTACGGGTAGCGGCTGCATTCCGATTGCGATACAAAAAAAACGCACCGATTGGCGCGTTTCTGCCTGCGATATTAGCGCGGAAGCGATTGCAATTGCACAAAAAAATGCCAATATTAATAATTGCAATATTCATTTTATACAATTAGATATTTTAAATAAAATGAATTATGCCAATTATAATTTACCGAAATACGATATTATAGTTAGCAATCCGCCTTATATTTTGGCTTCGGAGGCACAGGAGATGCACACGAACGTTAGGGACTACGAGCCGCACCTCGCGCTGTTTGTCCCCGACCGCGAGCCGCTCGTTTTTTATCAAGCGATTATCGATTTTGCAGCTATTTATTTACAAGCCAAAGGGCAGCTTTTTTTTGAAATTCACTACCAAAAAGGCGATGAAATGTTGGTATTAATGCAAAAAAGCGGTATTTTTAGTGAATTTGAGTTGCGAAAAGATATTTTTGGTAACGATAGAATGGTACGCGGTATTAAAAAATAAGGTTCTTTGAAAATTTTTGTGGATTTTATCGGCGTGCGGGTTTTAACCCGCACAAAATAAGTCAGGTGCGGGTTCAAACCCGCACACCGTTGCGCTTCGCCCACAAAATTCTCAAAAACCAAAAATAATAATCTCTAATATTTCCAATTTTCTTGAAATTTGATAAATATTTTGGTCAAATTGAACGCGTCGTCGATGCCGCGATGCTGCATACCTTCCCAATCAAAACCCTCTTTTTCTATCGCTTTCGCCAAACCTGCGGGCTTGGGCAGTTGTCGTATTTCTTGGTATTGATGCTTCAAACTGATGTGTTCGTCTGTCCAATCGTAGTCCAATTCGTGCAATTGACAGTCCTGCACTAAGGCTTTTCGGTCGAAGTAGCCCCACGAACAGAGCAGGTAATCCTCGCCGTCGTTCACGCCAATCCACTCCACAAACTCCTCGCACACCTCCTCAAAATATTGCGCTCGGTTCACTTGTTCCTGCGTGATAGTGGTGAGGCGTTTGCAATAAACGGACAAAGTCGGGTGCAAAACAGGGCGAATAAATTTGCTGAATTGTCCCACAATTTCGCCATATTCATCTACTTTTATCGCACCAATCTCTATTATTTCGCGTGTTTTGTTAAAATTATCCCAATCTTCCCAACAAGTGGCTTCGAGGTCGTATATAATAAAATTCATAATATATTGATTTTTAAACTGTTAATTGGAGTCGTTCACGGCTTATATTTTTGCAAATTTACGATAAAAATCTAAAAAAATCGTACTTTTGTATTTCAAAATAAAACAATAAAAATGTTCAACTGGATAAAAAACCTTTTTGGCGGCGGCGTAAGCACCGATTACGCGGCTTTATTGCGCGATGGCGCGACGATTATCGACGTTCGGTCGGCGGAGGAGTTTGCGTCGGGCAATATTGCGGGTTCGCAAAACATCAGCCTGCAAGAGCTACCTACGCGCATCGCAAAATTAGACAAAAATAAAACCTATATTATGTGCTGTGCGTCGGGTATGCGTTCGGCGGCAGCTAAACAATTACTTCAAAAAAATGGTTTTACTAATACTTATAACGGCGGCGGCTGGTACAGTTTATTAAATAAAATCACGGCTTAAAATAGTGCTTAAAAGTAACATCTAATTTCAAATTTATAACTCAAATTTTTTCGTTGGTAAAACAAAATCACAACCGAGAAGGGCGCAAATTAGCGACGCGCCGAATACACCGCAGCTTTCTGCAACTCATCGACCAAACCTACTATTTTCCGCAAAAAGGATTCGGAGTAGAGGAAGAAACAAACCTGCTTTTTCACGAAATTCCGCTTTTGGACTTGGTACAACGGCACGGAACGCCGCTCAAACTCACTTATTTGCCGAGCATTTCGGAGCAGATACAGAGTGCAAAAACGTGGTTTGCGAACGCTATCGAGGAACACAAGTATGACGGCGCGTACCATTATTCGTATTGTACAAAAAGTAATCACTTTGCTTATGTATTGCGCGAAGCCTTCAAAAACGATATTCATTTGGAAACATCATCTGCTTACGATATCGATATTGCTTTCAAATTATTGGAAGAAGGCTTGATTGATAAGAAAACGTATATCATTTGTAATGGGTTCAAAACCCAAACTTATTTTGACCGTATTTTGCGTTTGCACCAGGAAGGCTTTACGAATGTGATTCCTGTTTTGGACAATATAAAAGAGCTGGACGCTTACGAAGAGATGGATTTTCCGTACTTCAATATCGGTTTGCGCGTAGCGACCGAGGAGCAGCCAGGTTTTGATTTATATACGTCGCGGTTCGGTATTCGACACTCGCAGGTGCAAAGTTTTTATCATAATAGACTGAAAGACAACCCGAAAATCAACCTCAAAATGTTGCACTTTTTTGTCTATACAGGCATCAGAGACACGACTTATTATTGGAATGAATTTGATAAAAATATCGAATTGTATTGCGATTTGAAACAACAATGTCCGTTTTTGACGCATCTAAATATCGGCGGTGGGTTTCCGATACGCTATTCGCTCGGCGACGAATACGACCATCAATATATGATTAACGAAATTGTGCGGCAGATAAAGGAGCTGTGCGACGAGCGCGAAGTAGAGCAGCCCGATATTGTGACCGAGTTCGGTTCTTACACCGTTGGCGAAAGTGGTGCGACAATTTTTCAGGTTTTGGACAAAAAATCGCAAAACGACCGCGAACAATGGTATATTATCGACAATTCGCTGATGACTTCGCTGCCCGACACTTGGGGTTTGCAAAAAAAATTCATCATGTTGCCCATAAATAAGTGGAACGCGGAGTACGAACGCGTCGTTTTGGGCGGTTTGACGTGCGATAATGACGATTATTATGACGACGACGGACAAGTTTTATTGCCCGTTTATAACGAACACGATGCCGAGCCGTTGTACGTCGGATTTTTTCATACAGGCGCGTACCAAGAAAGTATCGGCGGTTTTGGCGGTATTCACCATTGCCTTATTCCGCAGGCAAAACATATTTTGATTACCAAAGATGCCGATGGTAAATTGGTAGAAACCGTGTTTTCCGAAGAGCAGCAGCCGCAAGATGTGATGCGACTTTTAGGATACTAAATAGGTGTTTATTGTTTACAATTGCAATAAATCCTGCATCGTAAAAACGCCTTTTTTGCCGTGCAAAAACTCCGCAGCAACGACCGCACCCGTCGCAAAACCTAAGCGGCTATGTGCGGTATGCGTGATGTCAATGCTATCAATATCGCTATTATAGCTAACGGTGTGCGTTCCAGGAACAGCATCTATACGTTTACTTAGAATATCTAAACTGCTCGTTGTGAGTGGTTTAGATATTTTTTTGTCGATGCTTCGCCAATCCTCGAGGCGTGCTACGCGCTGTACTATATCGTCGGCGAGCGTGATAGCGGTACCTGACGGCGCGTCTATTTTTTGGGTGTGATGCACTTCTTCCATCTCCACGGTGTAGGCGGGTTGCGGGTTCATTAGCTCTGCTAATTTGCGGTTGATTGCCATAAAAATCTGCACACCAATACTGAAATTGGAAGCCCATAAAAGGCTACCGTTGCTAGTATTGCAAGCGTCTGTTATCGCCGAAAGCTGCCCGAGCCAGCCCGTAGTGCCTACCACCACAGGCACACCGAGCGCAAAACACCGTTTCATATTCTCTATTGCCGCGTCGGGTTGCGTAAACTCGATAGCCGCGTCCGCGCCTGCGAGTTGTTGCCAATCCGCCGCGCTGCTGTCTGCGTCTAAGCGCAAAATTACTGCGTGTCCGCGTGTTATCGCGATTGCCTCTATCGCTTTGCCCATTTTGCCGTAGCCAATTAATGCTATTTTCATGTTGCAAAGGTAGATTTTTATACTCAAAAATTATACTTGACAACACTATAAAATTCGCCTACGACCCACCTGCGTAGCGCCGCGATTAATCGCGCCCCTACGGGCAGAGGTAGTCAGTTGTCCAAAAAGTGGCTGATATAGGTATCCCGCCTTTGTAAGGCGGAACTAAAACGAGTCCGATTTTTGCGGTTTCAATGGATTTTTTGTTGCGTCTGCCTTACAAAGGCGGTAGAGATAAGGCATGCCTTGTCTCTATTCAAATATCCCCGTGATAAATCACGGGGATATTCATAAATATATGTGATAAATCACGGGGCAATTCATAAATATATGTGATTTATCACGGGGCAATTTATATCCCCGCGATAAATCGCGGGGCAATTCACGGGTGCTGCACGATGATTTTTGTCGCGTCTCCCCCGATACCTCCTAAGAACGCATTACTTTGCGTACCGTCGGCAGCGAGCGTATTAACGCTAAGAAAATAAATACCATTTGGAATATGATTTGTATTAAATAAAGTACGAGCATCATTGATAGCTACTTGTTTTACAAGCTGCCCTAAGGCATTGTAAAGATACGCAGTACCTTTGATGCGCTCCGTTTCTATGGTAAAATAATCATTCGCGGGGTTCGGAAATATCCTTACTGTTCCCTCCCTTATAGTTACCGAACGGCTTGTCCCCACACTCAGCCCCAGCGTATCGCACCCGCTCCCAGCCAGCGCACCTAAGCGGAAGTACGGCAGGTTCGGGAGGCTACGAAAATTATACGCAGGTAGCTGCACACTATGCTGCTGCAAGCCACAGGCGATGCCGCCTATATCGGGTGCGGAAATAGTATGCAGGTAGTGTGTACCTGCACCTGTACTCATATATATTTTACCATCGGGTGCAAGCTGATGCAACCAAGGACCCGTCACAAAGCCAGGTAGTATAAATGTATCTTTAAAGCCGTCGTACACACCTATCACAACGCGGCTTGCAGGTATATCGGCAGCCTGCAAATCGTATTGATAAAAACCGAGCGCAGTGGTGATATACAAATATCTACTATTAGGCGAAATAGAACACCCTGCAATCATCAAATAGTTAATAGCACTATCTTGCAAATAAAAAGGCGGAATAGCGCGTGCCATACTACCTGTACACCTATCAAAATTGTATATATCTATGCGCGGAAAAGATGTAGGGACGGTATTACGACTATAGCTTGTTTGCACATATTTACTGCCGTCAGGTGAAAACATTGCTTGCCCTAAACCTAAAAATTGTGCCACATCTACTTGCTCCCAGCCCAAATCATGTACTCCCGTAGGGTCTAATAAAATGCGGCGATATTTACTTCTTTCTATATTCCACATCGATAGCCACCAGTCGCGCCCGTTTGCGTGACGGCAAGCGACTATCTGATGGTGCGCCAATAAATTGCCATCAGAAAAGCGATTGCGAAAAGAAACGATACGCCCTAAGCTGTTATTTTGCGACATATCTACTATCGTATAAAATAAATCAAAAGTACCAGCAGGGTCATCAAAGCCATCTAAGGCGCGCTGATGAAATATATAGTATAAACTGTCGCTATTCGGTAAAGGCAATGCCACTACAGGTTGTGTATAATAAAAACTTTCGATAGTATTAGGCAGAATAGGATTAAGGCTATCGCCGCCCTGCATACGTTGCCCAAACTTATCATACACAAACATATTATTGCTATAAAATAATAATCTCCCTGCGGTATTGCAGATACTCGTATTCGCGCCGTAAAGTTCTTGTAAATGATTTTTTTTGGTAATCTGCACAGGTGTAGTATTAAAATTCATGGTATTAATTCCCCAAAGTAAAGTATCTGTTTCAGAAGCACTGTATCCCAATTTCCATATATTTCCTCTTTTACTGTCATTAGGTATATTTTGAGCATTAGCACCCATAGGCAGCAATGCGGTAAGCAATAATATATTAATATATTTTATCATGGCTTTATCTATTAAATAAAATAGGGTTGATACCACTGTACACACAGCAGCATCAACCCTATATTTGTGAGGAGATTAATTAGTTAAAACAATTACCTTTTGCGTCAAAATAGTATCATCGCCCAACTGTACTTTAACGATATACATACCCGATTGCAGTATGCGTACCGTTGTCGACGCACTATTTTGAGGAGTTACTGTGGCTTCTACTACCTGACCGTATATATTATATACCGTCATCGAGCCTGCTTCGTGTATCGGAGTACTCCATACCAAATTGAGGTCGCCCTTAGTAGGGTTCGGGTAGATTTGCGCAGTAAGGTCTTTTTGTACGGTCGTTTTCGCCGCTCTTACTTTCGGTTTCGCTACTCTCCACCGCACACCTTGTGCAATGCAAATCGCCTTATCGTCATAAAAAGTAAGGTCGTAGTCGGCAAGTAATGCCCGTGCTTTGTACACCACATTGCCGCCGCTATACGGGCATT
The DNA here is from genome assembly GCA_043778315.1 of Saprospiraceae bacterium. Taxonomy (GTDB): domain Bacteria; phylum Bacteroidota; class Bacteroidia; order Chitinophagales; family Saprospiraceae; genus JBEEMU01. Next base: position 15,535 of record JAYWGJ010000311.1, read on the forward strand.
GCGCCGCGATAGCCTGCAAAAGCGTTTTGTTGTAGTCGCCTAACTCGTTATTGCCTTTGCTAACCGTAGCGTAAGCAATATCGTTTACTTGTTTTTCGTTTGCCTCAAACACTTTGCCGTCGGGTGCCGTGCCGTTGCGGAGCAGCAGCGCGTCCAATTCAGTCGCGTTTTCGGCAACTATCGCCGCTTGCAATTGCGCGCTGCTGTTACGTACCACCTTAAAGGCATTTGCCGCCGCTTCGTACTGATTTGCTAAGGCAGTACGCGCCGCTTCGGTGAGCGTAGTATCAGCGAGTTGATTACTCAAACCCTCTAAAGCCTGCTCGTAGCCTGCTGCCTGCGTATCGTAGTTTGCCAACTGCTGTTTTGCTGTTGCGTTAAGCACCAGAGCCGCTTCGCTGTCTTTATCCAAATTGGTATAAATACCTACGCCTTCGGTTGCCTTTTGCGTCGCAAAGTTGCCAAAATCAGGGTCTTGCAGCAGCGCAGGGTCTTCTTGTATTTTTTGGTACAAGTCGCGCTCCGCCGCCCACTTTGACCCTTCTTCATACACCACAAACTCGAGGCTGTCTTGCGCGACCAATCGGTTCAACGGATTAGCTGTAAATGGCGTAGTACTACCTGCGCAATTGGTGATATTAGCAGTATTTGTAGTAGTAAACCAGTTTGGAAGCACGGCAGCAGGAAAAGTAGGTAAAAACTCGGGGTTAGTCGCATTATTAACGATAAAGAGACTTTGTAATGGATTACCCGCATGATTTGCGCCCCAAGCGGTAAAGGGTCCTACAAATTTATTGCCTTGCAGTATTTGTCCGCCAGTAATGCCACTCGAGCCATAGAGCAAACCTGTATTATGTCTGTTCATAAGATTAGCACGCAGGACGGTACCATTGCAAGTACCGCTTATGCCTATACCTGTACCTGTTCGTTCGGTCGTATTGCTACAAATCAGCGCGGAAGCACTTGCGTTATTTTGTATAGCGGTCGCGTTAGGGAGTATTACGCCTGCATTAGGCGTAGTAATAGTATTGCTCGCTACACGCACCTTAGTAGTACCGCTTATCTGTATGCCATAGAGATTAGTGGCATGATTGCAATTGACGGTATTGCCCTCTATGCTCAAGCCTGGAGGCACGGTAGGCACATTAGGGACAGACACACCGTTACTTATAGAGTTGGCACTCAGTACCTTGATACCGACTAAGGCATTTTGATTGAGGGTGATGGTATTGCTTATTACGCTATTATTGATAGGATTGCTAGGACTGATAGGATTGCTAGCATAGAGCGCACCGCCTTGTATCTGTATGGCAGCACTCGCAGGCGCGATACTAGGGTTAGCATAGTTAATGGTATTTCCCCTAACCAACATACCTGTAAGCCCAGCCGTACCATTCACGACAAATACGCCCATTTGCGTACAATTAATGGTATTATTGGTAATGCTAATGGCATTAGCAAGAGGAAAATTGGCATTCGTCAATGCCGCTATACCCTGTGCAACATTAGTCATCGTGTTGTCTGCTGCGGTGATACTGCTGCCTTCGGCGCGAATACCGCGAGCGCAATTATTGAAACTACGCACAGAAGCCGTGCTACCTGTATTTACTACTTGCAGTACGCTGCCTTCTCTCACCCAAATACCTGTATTATTGGTATTTTCCATATTGCTAAACGTTGCTTTATCTACGTTCAGTTTAGCGTTTCGGGCAGTGATGCCGTACTCTAAATTGTTGAAGGTACTGGACAAGTTAGTGTAGCCACCTTGAGCAGATGTTTGTACATTAAATGTTCCCACATCATTTAAGTCAATACCTATCGAGCCGCGTCTATTGCAAAAAGGTGGCAGTAGCGTGGCATTAGTGGTAGCAAACCGATTATTAGATAGCCCTTTCTGTGTGATGTTGTGCATCAAAAACGTATTTGTACCAGTTGGTTCACGCGGTACTTGTATGCCTATGTCGTTGTTCAAAAAACTATAGTTCTGACAATCAATATTAGACTTATCGCGCAGCGTAATACCCACTAATGCGTCGCTAATAGTTGTATTGAAACCTAGAAAAGAACCTGCTACATCTATGCCCTGCCACATTCTGCAACCTGTCCCTTTAAAGGTAGAATTTGGCGCGCCTAAAAAATACCCTGGCACAATGATTTTCGCATCGGGGTACATTATAAACTGACAATTTCGTACCTCTATATTTACATCTATAACTAAAGTACAATTAAAATACTTTGTTTGATTAGACATTGCATATACACCACTTGTTAATATTGCAGAAATACTACCATTAGCAATCAGAGTACTCATTAATATCTGCGTAGCAGGATTTGTGCCTATCAGGTCTTTTGGCGTAGGTGCGACGATGCAGGTAAAAGTATTGGCGGGTATCGTGACCGCTATACTCGTGCTAGCACTACACGCGCCGCTAGATGCTGACACCACATAAGTAGCCGAAGTACTTACGGTAAATGTATTTGAGGTGCTTTGCTGCGACTGCGGACCGCTCCAAATATAAAAACCATTAGCGGGATTAGTACACGTCAGCGTCACCGACCCGCAATTAGAGGTTTGCGTGACGGTAGGCGGTACGGGCGTAGCCGTGACCGTTAGGGAGGTCGTGGTACGTCCCGAAATATTGAGGTCGGTCGGGTTTAAGCCATCGTAGTCTTCTATGACGCGGGTTAGTGTAACCGTACCCGTTGCGGTAGTCACTAAGGCAGGTATCGGCGCGCCGATAACGCCATTTACAATATTGAGTCCTGTGGCGTGTTGTTTAGTCACCGTATAGGTAAGTAAAGGGCTGCCGTTAGCCGTAGTCCAAGTATAGCGTACTCGCACACCGCTCAACATACAGTAATCCCTTGCGGCAATAGGTGCGCAATTATTCGCGGTAGCAGTCTGCAAAGCGGGGAAGTCGTCGGCTACGAGTTCTATATTGTCTATATTGAAAAAGCTGCCTTCGGTATTTGTCGGGTCCAAAGCAGTATTATTTTTGACGGGCGTAAGCCACAGTGAAGCCGCATTAAACCCTGCACTTAGCGAAAACGTATTACCTACTCGCGCCCAAGCACCTGTATTGAGCGGTGTACCGCTTGCAGGCGTAACAAAGGTGCGCGTAAATATATCAGCAATATTATTCGTTATTGCTATAGTTACAATATCAGATGTATTGATAGGTGGGCTAGTTGTACGAGCTGTGTTTACGTTAGTTAGAGCATTGGGGTTAAAAAGAGCAGCTCTTAAACCAATATTTTGCGCCGTGCTTGAGTTAGCATAATGTTGTTCGCGTACCGCGAAAAAATACCTGTTAGTAGCGTTTGTATTCGTAAATCCATTAATATCTACTAATACACTTTCTTCTATAGTACACCCAAATATAGGAATGCGCATTGCAGTAGCGTTTGAAGTATCAACAACACGAATAATAGTACCCTCGGGTGTAGTTGGCGTTGTTCCTTCGGGACAATTTCCAAAATAAGCCGCCATATTGAGGCAGCCGCCCACATTATTAAAGCTCGAAAAAGCAAAAGCAGGCGTAGCCGTACTTGCACTATTTGCACCAGGTAGCGCAAAGTTAGGCGAGTGTGCTGCCCATGTAAGACCGCTATTAAATCCACCTGCATTATCAAACCAGCCCATACCGTACCATATATTAGGAGAGGTTGCGGTTGTATTAGGAATAGCACCCATTATTTCAGGGTTTCGTACTATATTACAAGTACCCTGCGCGCCTGCCCCTATCGGCAAGCCTACTATACCGAGCATGACTCCGAGCCACGCTATATATTGATTGATTATTTTTATCATTAGATTATTGTTTTTTAAAAATTAGGAACTTCGTTAAGATATAGTAGCGTTTGCGAAATAGGAACGCAAAATATTACGTCACTACCTCACAAACGCCACCGTTTTCGGAGTGTTCTTATCTGTCCGTATTTTAAGGGAAAAT
>JAYWGJ010000312.1:0-5141 GCA_043778315.1 Saprospiraceae bacterium
CTGATGTCGGTAGAATTATTAGATGGACAAATCGTATTATTGAAACAGCCATAATACGCCTTGAAGGTGCTGTTCGCATTGGCTACATTAGCGTCGCAAAGGCGATTAGGAATTTGTAGGGTTTCGGTGATGAAAATAATTTCACCACTATCAAACATACCGTTGGTCGGGAAACCCGTAACGGTGTAAGTACTCGAAGCGGTGGGGAATGAACCCGAACTGCTGACGCTCGACGCGCCCGATACGGATACGCCAATAATTTGTATGCCATTATTGTTACCCGCATCTACTTTCACTTCGGGCGTAGCACCAAAGCCACCATTTTGTACCCGAATGACGCGAGTAAACGTGCTGTTCGGCGCGCCCGAATAAACCGCATTGCTCGGTATCGACACATTCATTGCCGCATAGCGGACGTTGTATGCAGGGTTTTCGGCATTGCTTGCGTCACCGATACTTTGGTAGCTCGTGCCGCCAAAAGTGAGCGTATAGGTATTGATATTGACAGGCTCGTTAATGCGTCGACAATCGGCAGAAGCCTGAAAATCAATCACTACGCTATCGCCCGCCGCAATATTTACAATATTGAAAAAGGGCGAGGACGGGTCGGAGGTATTCGTTTCTGATACCGCGCCCGTTGCGCCAAGCGTATATACCGCCGAGCCAACCACATAGCGAATGCCCACAGGCAGTTGCGCTTGCAGCTGCGCGCCACTGATACCCGTAGGGTCGTCAGAAACGAGTTTGAGCGTGAAGTGTGCGGGCGTGCCGCATACGTCCAACGGATTTGTGCCGTCGGGCGTAGTCGCCTCAAACTGCACCTGTGCGGTAACCATAATCGGGAGGCACAATAGCGTAGCGATTGTAACCATCGTAGCTCCTTTCAGCCCGAAAGCTGATGCTACCAACTGCGGATTGCAGCGTCGCAAAATAGTGAACATAAGATTCATGAGAATAAAATTTAATTATTATTTTAGTATAAATAAAATCCGTAATAATAGTATATCAGACGTAAGCGGATTTGTAAGTCACAATTTTTTTTAAAATTTATTTTTTTATAAATTGTAATTTTACAATATGTGAAGTAAGTCCATCATCAAATATACCTTTTTCATACAGACGATAAAAAAACTAATTAAGTTGCACGATAATAATTAATGATTTTTTGTATCTACACAACCAATAAACGTTAGGTTTTAGGAATAATTTAATCAATAGTATTTACACATTAATATTTATTATATACTATACATTTGTACCGCTATACTTCAATAAAAACATAGAAAAAAAGGAATTCGAGGTTATAAAAATCTATTTTACTATAATAAAATATATTTTACTATGTCACTTAATTATTTTAATTTAATATTTTTATCAATAAAAATACTTTTTTGTATAAAAAATGTGACGGTATAAAAAATCTATAAAAATCAAAATTGGATAGTTTAAATTGAAATTTAATATTTTCCGAGACCCAAAATACCTTAAACGAAGTGCGGCTTTATGCTTATTTTTGCATTATAAATGCTAACTTAATTTTATGATGTACCAAACCGCCAAATCGCTCGTCCGCGCCTTACTGCCGCAAAGCGTACTTTTTCGCGCCGAAGTCGGCTTACGCGAAATTTTATATCGCTTACGCTACAAAGGCAACCGCTTCGTGTGCAATATCTGCGCGGCACAACTCGCTGGTTTTTTGCCGCTACACAACGGCGAGCGGCTCTGTCCGCGCTGTGGAAGTATGCCGCGCAACCGCCGCTTATGGCAAATATTAACCAAAGAAATCACCCTTTCGGGCAAAGCCGTACTTGATTTTTCGCCCTCGCGCTGCCTTTTTCGCGCTATGCGACAGCAAACAAACTTGTACGAATACCTCAGCTCCGATTTTGAGAACGAGTTCATCGCCGACGTGCGGTACGACATCACCGCTATCCCCGAACCCGACAACCGCTTCGACCTAGTCATCTGCTATCATGTATTAGAGCATATCGCCGCCGACGCGCAAGCGATGCGCGAGCTGTACCGCGTACTCCGCCGAGGCGGCGTAGCGTTGATACAAACGCCGTTCAGCGACCGCGACACCTACGAAGACGCAACTATCATCAGCCCCGAAAACCGCGAAACGCACTTCGGGCAGCGCGACCACGTCCGCATCTATAACGCAACGGATTTGTCGGCGCGCCTGCGTAGCGTAGGCTTCGAGGTAGAGCAGCGCGTGTACGCCACATTAGCGGAAAGCGACCTAAAAAACGGCTTCAACGTAGGCGAAACGGTGCTGATATGCAGAAAATAGGAGATTTTTAACTTTGAATAGGAATAAAAAAACTATTCACTCACCGCTTTGCGTCTTTGCTGCTCCGCGGCTCTGCGGCTCTGCTTCTCCGCGTTTAAAAAACCTTCTTCGCGTCTAACATATCTCCTTCTCAAAAACCTTTGTGGCTTTATAATAATGTGTTAAACCCAGAGTTACCACAGCATATTGACACGATTTTTGTAAGTTGCTAATAATTATGTTTATCTTTGCAGCGTTTTTATTATCATAAACTTATTATTCAACTTATTTATCAACTTATTTATCTTCTGATAGACTGATTAAATTTACATTTAAGCGTCTTGACACAAAAAAATCGTATGAAAAAAATATTGCTACTATTGTCTTTTTTTTTAACTGTACAATGTATTGCAACGGCACAAAAGACAACCGCACGCGACCAAGCGATGCAGCTATTTGATGCCAAACTCTACCATAAAACATTACCCATTTTATTGGAATACCAAAAAGATAAACCGAAGGATATAGATATCAAATATCCTATCGGCGTGTGCTTATTGCAAATGGGACAAGCGGCGCGCGGTCAGCAATATTTGGAGGCTTTTTTGAGTAATACCAAATACAAAAACGACGAGGCTCTTTGGTATTTGGCGCGCTGCTTCCACCATCAAGCGAAGTATGAAGAGGCGGTTAAGTATTATAAAATGTACCTCGGCAAGGTGAGCGACAGCGACCCAAAACGCGCCTCCGCCAAAGGCGATATACAACGCTGTATGCGCGGACTAAAAATGCAGTACGCCGAGCAGCGCGCTTATGTGGACAATTTGGGCGAAGCAGTAAATACCGAACTCGACGAATACGCGCCCGTAGTAGCGCAAAACGGCAACGACGATGTCCTTTTTTTCTCGGCGCAACGCCCCGAAAACCTCGGTGGTGCGCGCGCCCCTGACGGCAAGCTCGACGAGCGATTAGGTACTATCAAAAGTGATATTTTTATAACACAAGTGCAAAGCGGCGAATGGCTCGCACCCGAGCGGCAGCCCGAGGGCTACAATACGGCGGCGAACGACCAAATTTTAGACCTTAGTCCCGACGGCACGTTTCTGTACATTGCGCGAGAGGAAAAAAACGACCCGAGCAATATCACTTATATTCCGTTTATCGGCAACGACTCTATCAACACCAAGCTCTCCGCCACCGCCGTCACGATGCCCGAACCGATAAACTCGAGCGCGTGGGACGGCGACTCTTACTTTTTCAGAGATAGCATTTTGCTGTTTAGCTCGAACCGTGCAGGCGGACAAGGCGGCAACGACCTGTATATTAGCTACCGCAACCGCGACGGCAACTGGGGCAAACCGCTCAATTTGGGCGGAGCCATCAATACGCCTTTTGACGAAGTATCGCCGTTTTTGGCGAAAGACGGACGCACACTATATTATAGCAGCAATAATTTGAATAGCATTGGTGGTTTTGATGTGTTCAAAACCGTTTTTGTAGATACCGCAAAAGCGTGGACAGTACCCGAAAACTTGGGCGTACCCATCAATTCGCCTGCCGACGAGCAATACCTACGCGTGACGAACGACGGCAATCGCGGCTACTTCGCCTCGAACCGACCTGGCTCACGCGGCGCACGCGACTTGTACGTTGCGTACTTCAAAGCACCTGCCAAAGAGCAACTCAAACCGTGCAACCCCGCGAGTTTTGTGGAGGTGCTGATACCGATACTCCGCGACGGCAATTATGTAAACGGTGTGATAAAAGAAACACCAATAGAGCTACCCGTCGAAACGAATACGATGATATTGAGCCAATACAAAATAGCACCGATACTGTACAACGAAACGACGATGAGCTTAGTACCAACGACTATTAATACGCTCAATCAGTTGGCGGCGATAGCCACTAAATTCCCGAAAACAAAATTGGAGTTCACGATACATACTGACGACGAAGGCAGCCGCAACTTCTCCATTTATTTTTCGGTGAAACGATTGGAGGAACTCTCGGCATATTTGCTACAAAAAAATGTGACCGCAGAGCGCATGATACTCAAAAGCGTAGGCATGAGTTACCCTATTGCCAAAAACAGAAATACCGACGAAACGCCCAACGAAGTAGGGCGCAGCCTCAACCGCCGCGTAGATGTGCGCATACTCAACACCGACGGTTTACCGATAAAAATAGAGTATCCGCGTCCCGAAATGAGCCAAGAACTCAACGAGGAAACGTTCGCTAAATACGAAAAGGCAAAGCAAGGCTTAACTTTTAAGGTGCAGGTGAAAGCAACTAAGCAGCTTTTTGATGACCCTGTTATCGCCAATAACGGCGACGCGATGATTGAATTGAATACGGGTATCGGCACGTTTAGATATAGTATCGGTCTGTACAAAACTTTTGCTTTGGCTGATGCCAAACGCGCCGAAGTAGCTACGCAGGGCTTTCGCGACGCTTTTGTAGTAGCGTACATGGACGGGATTCGCATCCCCAAAGAGCAGTTGCCCGACCTGATAGCGAAGTTTCCTGACCTGAAAAATATGATAAAAGAGTAGATCCTCCCCCGCCCCCCTCCAAAGGAGGGGAGACCGCGAAAAACGAACAGTGAACAGATAACAGTTTTTTTAACGAACAGATAACAGTGAATATTTTTTGAACGATTAGTGAACAGCGTACAGCTTTGCGCGGCACATTCATAATTCATAATTCATAATTAAAAGACCGATGACCCCACGCACCGTTGCGTTCCATACCTTAGGCTGCAAGCTCAACTTTTCGGAGACCTCGAGCATTGGTCGCCTCTTTGATGATGCGGGCTACTCGACGATAGACTTCGAGGACGGCGCAGATATTTACGTCATCAATACTT
>JAYWGJ010000313.1:0-1898 GCA_043778315.1 Saprospiraceae bacterium
CTTGTTAGATGTTGCGCTGCCGAGTATTTATGGTCCGACGGCGGATATGTAATTTTTATATTATAAATAAAAAAATATGCTGTTTATCGGCTCCGACCATGCAGGTTTTGCACTCAAAACGATGCTGATGGATTATTTAAGCACAAAAAAAATACCGTTTAAAGATGTAGGCGCGTATTCTTTGGACTCCGTCGATTATCCTGATTTCGCACACGCCGTGGCGCATGGCATAGAAACGGGCGCGGCGACTCGCGGTATTTTGATTTGTGGAAGCGGACAAGGCGTGGCTATCACGGCAAATAAACACGCGGCAGTACGCGCTGCCCTTTGTTGGACGGCTGAAATCGCTGCGCTTTCGCGCGAACACAACGACGCAAACGTACTTTGTCTCCCCGCTCGGTTCACTGACGAAGCGACGGCAAAAGCGATGGTCGATGCGTTCTTGAATACGGATTTTGCAGGCGGACGACACGCATTGCGCATAGCGAAAATTGCAATTTGTTAGTTTTTATAGTAATAAAACTACTAACCTGCCCAATTTTCCCTATCTAAACTACGGTATTTTATAGCTTCCGCCAAATGCTCCATTTTTATGGTATCACAGTCGGCGAGGTCGGCGATGGTGCGCGACAATTTCAAAATACGGTCGTAGGCTCGTGCCGAAAGCTGTAATTTTGCCATTGCCGCTTTCAGCAGCAGCGCGCTCGCTTGGTCTATCGCACATTCTAATAGCACTTGTTTAGTCGACATTTGTGCGTTGCAATGTACGCCTTCTTGCTCGGCAAAACGCGCGGTTTGTCTGTCGCGCGCGCGACAAACGCGCTTCGCAATCACTTCCGATGCTTCCGATTTGTGGTCGTTATTTAGTAAATCCTCCGTTCGCACAGGCGTTACCTCGACGTGCAAATCGATGCGGTCGAGCAATGGACCCGACACCTTATTCAAATATTTTTTGACTACGCCCGCGCCACAAACGCAGTCGCGCTCGGGGTGATTGTAATAACCACATGGACACGGGTTCATCGCGGCTATCAACATAAAAGATGCGGGATATTCGACGCTTTGCTTGGCGCGACTAATCGTCACGCGGCGTTCTTCCATCGGTTGCCGCATCACTTCTAATGCTTGTCGCTTAAATTCGGGCAACTCGTCCAAAAATAAAATACCATTATGCGCCAACGAAATTTCGCCTGGCTGCGGATTGCTGCCGCCGCCTACAAGCGCAACGTCGCTGATAGTATGGTGCGGAGCGCGAAACGGGCGTGTAGAAATTAACGACGCGCCTGCGCCCAAAACGCCAACGACCGAGTGTATTTTTGTGGTTTCTAAGGATTCGTGTAGTGTAAGCGGTGGCAAAATGGTCGGCAAACGCTTCGCCAACATACTTTTACCTGCGCCTGGCGGTCCAATCAAAATCAAATTATGTCCGCCTGCGGCTGCTATTTCCATAGCGCGCTTGATATTTTCCTGCCCTTTTACGTCGCTAAAATCCTCTTGATAAATATTATGAGCATTCGCAAATTCTTCTCGTGTATCTACAATGACCTCTTGCATGAGCGTTTTTCGCGACAAATGGTCTATTACTTCCGTAATATTTTTCGCACCAAAAACAGTTACATTATTTACAATTGCACCTTCTCGTGCGTTTTGATGCGGTACAATTAAGCCCTTAAAACCCTCTTGTCTTGCTTGTATGGCAATCGGCAAAACGCCTTTTAGCGGCTGCAAACTGCCGTCGAGCGACAGCTCGCCCATTATAATATAGTCGCCGAGTTCGGTAGCAGGTATCAATTCATTGGCGGCAAGCATACCTATTGCAATCGTCAAATCATAAGCAGAACCTTCTTTTCTGATGTCGGCAGGAGCCATATTTGCTATAATTCGCTTGCGCGGAATAC
>JAYWGJ010000314.1:0-1895 GCA_043778315.1 Saprospiraceae bacterium
GGTATTAGCGGTGACATGACAGGTTTCAACGTCTGCGGCAACAGCATGATACCGACGTTTAGCATGGGCGACATCGTTTTTTGTACGCCTATCACACAAAAAAGTGACCTTCGCGACGGCGATGTGTATGTGCTTTCGCTCGTAGGCGGCAAAGATATTATTAGTATCAAGCGGATTGAGCGCGTTTTTGACCTTCGCGGCAACTGGACGCACCTACGTTTGGTCTCCGATAACAAAGACTACGAGCCGTTCGAGGTAGAGTTGGGCGAAATTCAAGCCGCTTACCGCGTAACGCGCAGATTGACAGGCTCGTTTTAAATCATTATTAATCAATACAATATAAAGTATTAATTCTATCAATATAACTTTTTTTATTAAACGCGCAACTTTTTTCACCAAAAATATTGCGCGTTTAATATTTTGTTGTAACTTTATCGTGGTAAATCATTATCAAGATAATATTATTCATTTCGTAACTTTTTAAAAATTAAAAAAACATGAGTCAATTTGATGACGTAATCGAAAACCTGCACGCCAAAATGGGAGAATTAGGCATAGAATTTGATGTTACATTGCTTAACAAAGTAACTAAAGGCTTAGGTCCATCTATCTACAACAAAGATTCCTCGATGGTAGCAGTGAGCGACGCAGAGGAGGTAGCGCGCGTAAAAAATAATTTCTTGATTAAGAAGTTAGGTTTAGAAGATAGTGTTACGCTTGATGCCGCAGTAGCAAAAGTTGGCGCAGACATGAAGGCGCTGCGCATGAAGCCACGCGCCATTTTTTACTATTTATTAGTAAAAGAGCTAGGGCAAGAGGCGTTTTACGCTTAATTTTTCCTTTTTTGAGAAAAAAGCTGTTCAGGACTTTGTTCTGAGCAGCTTTTTTTTAAAAAAAATCAAAATCAATCTTTTAGCATCATTTTTGCTACACTTATTAATAGGCTAAATACTTAGCTTGTAGCAAAGAAAATCGTACCTTTGCACTCATTAATAATGAAAGAAAACGTCCAAAATAAAAATGCGAATTATACTATTTACAGGCAAAGGTGGCGTGGGTAAAACCACAACTGCCGCCGCGACCGCGCTTCGATGCGCGCACCTTGGGCAAAAAACCTTAGTCATATCGACCGACCCTGCGCACAGCCTAAGCGACGCGCTCAATATGGAATTAGGTCCAGAACCAACGCCGATTGCCGATAATCTTTGGGGACAGGAGTTTGATGTGTATTATTCCATGAAAAAATATTGGGGCAATATGCGCCAATTGATGCTCACAATTTTTAAATGGCAGGGCGTAAAAAACGTGATTGCGGAAGAGTTATCCGCGCTCCCGGGCATGGAAGAAGCCTCCGCTTTTTTGTGGTTAGAAAAATATTATACCGAAAACTACTACGACACCATTATTATAGATAGCGCGCCGACGGGCGAAACGCTTACTTTACTCACATTGCCGCAGGTCGTAAAATCTTATTTTGCCAAGGCTTTTCCGAGCAATAATTTCGCGGTACGGACGGTGAGTAGCATGGTTCGGCACACAACGGGCGTGCCGCTCGATAAAGGGCTACAAGAATTGGAATTGCTGTTTGATAAATTGGAGCGCATACAAAAAGTTTTCTTAGACCCCGAGGTCAGTTCTATCCGCATCGTAGCGAATCCCGAGCGCATGGTGGTACAAGAAGCGAAGCGCGCTTATACTTATTTGCAGCTTTACGGCTACAATGTAGATGGGATTGTGGTGAACCGCGTGTTGCCCGAAGAGGCAAGCGAAGGCTTGTTTTTTCAGGAGTACTTGCGTTCACAAGCGGCTTATATTCAAGAGATTAACGAAAGTTTTGCACCTTTACCTATCTTTACGATGCGGCATTTGGGGCGCGAAGTATTCGGTATCGGCTT
>JAYWGJ010000315.1:0-5116 GCA_043778315.1 Saprospiraceae bacterium
ACGCCTTGCGAGCGGAGGTATTCGTCGTAGGTCATCATCGCTTGCAGCCCCTTTGCGAGGTCGGGGTAGAGTGCCATTTGGTCTTTTATCGCCACCAAATCCTTGAACATACCAGGCGAAATACGGGCGCGTTCCCAAAGGTAAGCGTTAGTAGATTTTTTGCGCAAAGCAGCAAAAACGTATCGCCAATACGCCAGCCTGCCCGAGTACCTGATGCGGTGGTCGGTGCTGCGTTCACACGCCAAATACGCCAAAAAATTGCAAGTGCCTTCGTCGGCGAAGCCGTAGCCATGCGACATTTCGTGCGCCAAAATAAACGGCATTTGTATAGGATACAAGCCCGCGTCAATATGCCCTTCGCCCACCCACGGCAGATAAATGCCCGCCGCGCTAGCGTGCAATAATATCCCTTTCGGGTAAACGACGCGCACCCGAACGCGACCAGGCGTAGGGTAATTGAGGTCGCGGAGGACGGCGGTGAGTTCGGTCCTGATATTTTTTTCTAGCTCGGGAATGTCGTAGGTATCGGTGAGGGCGGTGCTGCTCGCGTTCGGTATAAACGACCGCGACTCGCTTGCTTGGCGCGAAATCCATTGCGCCTCAGCGCGCAAAGCCTTGAAATCTAAGGTGTCGGGGTTCAAATTGATTTGGCTATCCAACGACGGACGGCAATAATTATAGCCCCAGAGCAGCAAAAAAAGTCCTACAAAACCGCCTATAAATGCACCGATATTGAGTACTGCGTGGTAGAGCCATTCGTGAGCGGCGAGGTGTTTCGGTCGCCAAAAAAGGCGTATAAATTTGTACAAAATATACAAACCGACCGTAGATAAAAAAACGTAAATAAGTGGCACGGGCGACCAACCCAAAGTGTAGTCCCACGCCCAACGAAATTTCACGAATACAAACCGCCCGTACCACGCCTCGGCGAAGTCGGGTCGCGCCGCCAAAACCGACCGAAACGCATACATCGCTATCCCGAACGCTATCCAAGCGAGGCGCGTGTCGCGTAGGCGAATATAGACGGGCAGTTGCATTTTTTTTATAAATAAAATAAAATTTTTGGGTGGTTTAAGTGGCGTTCGGGTTTTTAACCGAACTTATCCTATTTTGTGCGGGTTGAAACCCGCACGCCGTTACGCTTTCAGCAACCTAAACGTGAGGCGGTGCTGCGCCGTAGTGCCGTGCTGCGCGATAGCGGCGCGATGCGCCAACGACGGATAGCCTTTATTGCTAATCCATTTGTAATCAGGGTGTTGCGCGTGTAAATCAAGCATATAGCGGTCGCGGCTGACCTTCGCCAAAACCGACGCGGCAGCGATAGCCGCAAATTTGCCATCGCCTTTTATGATGCAGTGATGCGGCACGTTTTGGTACGCCTTAAAGCGGTTGCCGTCTATCAAAAGCAGGTCGGGACGAACGTGCAGCGCGTCTAAGGCGCGGTGCATTGCCAAAAAAGAAGCCTGCAAAATATTGATTTCGTCTATCTCTTGTGGCGACACAAACCCTACGCCGTAGGCGATAGCGGCGGCTTGTATAACGGGAAAAAGTTCCTCGCGGACGCGCTCGGTGAGCTTTTTGGAGTCGTCGAGGAGCGGGTGTGCAAAACCGAACGGCAATATCACCGCCGCCGCGACAACAGGACCCGCTAAGCAGCCGCGACCCGCTTCGTCGCAGCCCGCTTCGGTCAGTATAGTTTGGTAATTGGAGGCTAACATTTTTGGATTGGCATAAAAATAAAAGGCGAAAGCCCGACAAAGGTAATAAAATATAGATTTATAATGCTATAATATTGCGACGAACCGTCCAAAACATCTTTTTTATATAAAAATTTGCTATATTTGTCTTTTTGGTACAATATTAGATATAGTTATTGATACAAAGCGACGTATTTTCATTGATTATAATAAAAAAATATTAAAAATAAACAAAAATGTGACAGTCTCAAAATAAATTACGAAATTTGCGTTTTATAAAATGATTCTTTAATTTTCTTTTTTTACAATACATATTATACTACGAATGAAAAAATTACTTATTGTACTTTTCGTTTTTGCTTGTGCAAACAACGTAACACAAGCGCAAAACACGAGTATCAACCCACAAGCCTTGGCAGGTTGGTGGCGTATGAAAATGGATATCAATATGGACGGAAAGGTAGCAGGCGAAGGCAACGACGACCCGCTCACCTCTTGTTTGCTACAAATAGTACCGAATGCGGACGGCTCGTTCAATGGCAATTTTACACAATGCGGCTACGAGCGTTGGGTGACGGGCAACTTGTACGACGGAAAAGTAATGAACGCCGTGATGTATGGCAATCCGCCGCCGTCGTGCTGCAATAGCGATAAATACGTTTATTCAGGTCAAATTGTGGACGATTGCACGATAAAAGGTACTTACTACGCGCCAAGTTGTATGATGTACGGCGACTACACTTGGGAGAAAATTAAGGAAATAGAAGGCGTAACCGTCGGGAAAGGCAACGTCATTACCACCTCGAGCGGCGCGGAAAGCTACGGCAAATCCTGTAATGGGGCTACTAATCAAGCTCCAATGGCGTACAGCAACAGAATCCTTACGGAGGAAGAGCGCGCGGTAGAAAATTTTACCATCGCTGACGACGTGCGCATCACGGGCGGTATGTTTGGCAAGATTATGCCCGAAGCACCCGCTACTTACAATCGAGAGGAGAATAACAAGCCACTTTATGCTGATAATACGCCAGTTTATTCTGATAATGCGCCTGCTTATGCCGATAATATGCCCGCTTACGCCGAGGTGACGCCGCCAAAATCAGCGCGTTACGATATGATGAATACGCCTGCAAAAGTTAATATGGCGGTTCGCCCGAACGAAATTGACTCGGACGGCGACGGCGTTGTTGATGCGCAAGACGAATGCCCAAATACGTTCGGGCAGATAGTGAATATGGGTTGCCCAGTAGCCACAAAAGCTGTAGCCCAAGCGTTTTCGGTAGCCACCAAAACCGCATCAAAAACGGCGGCTGCGCCCAAGTTTGAAGTAACCGATGCAGGTAAGTTGAACCCGAACGCGCCGAAGCCGCTTGTGGCTGACGCAGGTAAAAAAGTAGTCGAAAATGGTGTGACTTACCATATTGTAGGCTCGGGACAAACTATGTATGCCATCTCGCGGTTATATAATATACCCGTAGTGCGCCTCGCCGAAATCAATAAAAAGATGTCGGAACGACTGTGCGCGGGCGAAACGTTGCGCGTCAGCGAGTAGGATTTTTATCGGTGTTTGGGTTTTAACCCGCACAGAATGAGATAAGTGCGGGTTGAAACCCGCACACCGAAAATCAACTATTCACCACACTCAACAGCCATTCCCTTTCGGTGAGCGGCTGCAAACTGCCAATCTCTTCGCGGAGGTTGGCAGTTTCCGTTTTGTCGTGCGGATTACGGGTTATTATTTGCTTGACGCAATGAATAATATTGAGGTAATTTTGCTGATGATACGACAAAATACCTTTTTTTCGTAGTAAAAGCTGCTGAAAACGGTTCAAAAATGCGTCTAATTGGTCGTATTTGTCTTGTTCGTAATACATTTTTAGCAGCATCACTTTGGTATCTAATTGCAGAAAAATATCGCCGTAGGTCAGCTTTTTGAGTAGCGGCAGGGCGCGTCGAAAATCCTTTGTCGTGAAATAATAGCGCGCCAAATTGTACTCGTAATAGTTGCGGCGGTGCTTGAGCGGCACTGCGCTTTTGTAGCGTTCTATGAAGTCGAAAATGTACGCTGCTTCGCCTACGCGCAAACCAATCGCCGCGATGTTTTTGTAAGTATAATGGCTTAATTCGCCGTTTTCGCCCAACAAAATATCCATTTTCAAGCCTTCTTTATAGAGTTCAAATACAGTTTTGAAAAATATCTGGTCGCCTTTATTCACCTGTTTGATGCTGTAATTAATCGCCCCGAGATAGATGTTTTTGTACTCTTGCGGCTCAAATTTTGTTTTGTACGATACTAATTTTTCGCGAAAAAGCTCAAAAAACGGATTGCCCAGCGTCTCTGTATTCATTTTATAGATGTAAAAATACGCGCCGATAGCGGGTTCGGTTTCCGCCCATTTTTTATCGGCTATTTGTGCTAATAAATTGTTGAGTAAGCCAAAATCGTAGTCGCGTTTCGATAGGTTTTGGTAGGAGAGGGCGGTGCAAACGGTGCGCAACTTTGCGGCAGCAAACGCCTTCTCTTCGGCATCGAGCAGCGTCTGCAAATTCGTTTCCTCCATACGCGAAACCTCCGCCTGATGCAACGCCCACAGCTTTTCGCTGTCTGCCGCGAGCTGCAAAGTTTCGGCGGTTGCGCGCTGCGTGTCGGCTTGCAGCTCGGTGAGCCGCCGAAAGGTCTGCTGAAACGGTTTTTCTAGTTTCAACTCGTGGTAAATTTGCGCCAACTCGAGCAGTTCGCGGCTTGCATTTTCGTTTTTTTGCAACAAAAACTGCTCTACCGCTTTCATTAGCAGCGATTGCGCGAGCCGCATCGTATCATCGTTATACGGTTTTTCGCCGTAAATAGCCACAAAAGCCGTCTCTTTTTCGAGCAAAACGGCATCGTTTTTGTGCGTTTGCAGATACTCGAACAACGCCTGCACATCGTTGCGCAAAGCATACTTTTGCGTCGCTATCCATTTTTGTAGCTCGCGGTTCGTATCGGCAGACAAGCCGCACAGCACTTCGTATATTTTTGATTTTTTCATTTGGAATATTAAAAAACGTCGTATCTTTATGGTGTAATTTTTAAAAATAATAAAATTTAGAAATATGACTATCCGTATCAATACCAATAACAACCGTTTAGTGAACGGCATTGTGTCGCTGTGTCATGCGTTCGGCGTGAACGACGTAGTGGTAGAAGGCAAAAAAAAGCACCTCAATACTGCGGAGGAAGACGCGGAAGATGCCGACGACCTGCGTGTACTCGCCGAGCGCGCTAACGAGCCATCGCGTTCTTTCGCAGAATTTGCAGCCGAATTAAAATCAAAACACGCGATGCAAGCCAATGAGTTATAACCTAATTATCAAGCGGCGCGCAGAGAAGGAAATTGACGCATTGCCCAAAATGTATGCTATTGCTATCATGGAAGCGA
>JAYWGJ010000316.1:0-19380 GCA_043778315.1 Saprospiraceae bacterium
TTTTTAAGATTATAAAAAAAATATTTTTTACTTTTCATAAGTAATTACCTCAAAACTATACGCAGGCAGCGTCAATTTTATACTGTTATTTTCTACCGAAATGGTATTGCCAAATTGTGGTTTATTAGGCGTTTGACCCAAATATTCAGGTAATTTAATGCTTATATTAGTTGGTTTTGTGCCTTTATTGAATACAATAACCGAAGTTTTGCCCATATAAGTACGCGAGTAGGACCAAGTATCTGCTGTGTTCGCCAACGGAATAAAGTCGCCGTAGGTCATTTCCAAGTGCGTTTTGCGCAATAAACTCAGCTGCGTAGCGATTGCCTTGGTTTGCGTTTCTGATTTATTGAGGTTGTCGAAACGCATCATGCGGCGGTTGTCGGGGTCGCCTGCGCCCACCATGCCTATTTCGTCGCCATAAAATAAAATCGGAACACCCGGAACCGTCATCAAAAACGCGGTCAGCATCTGCAAACGGTTGTAACCGATGGCATCTTTTACCTCTATTTTTCGTGCATAACCTGCTTCTTTTCCGTCTTCGTCCCATTTCACGGCGTTGCTCGCCAAACCCATAAAGCGCACCAAATCGTGGTTGCCCGTGATATTGCCCATCGTGGAGTGATTGCCAAAATACGAAAACGTTTCGGTCAGCGAATTTTGCAAGCGGCTGAACGGCACGCCGTCTTTGCCGAACACCTCGCGAGCATCAAAATACAAATTAAAATCAAATTGCGCGTCGAGCATTCCGTTGCCAATATACGATTGTATCAATTCGCGACTACCGAAAGTCTCGCCGATTTGATAGTTCGTGCCGCGTCCCGACTCCTTCATTTTGGTCGTTAGCTTACGCCAAAAACTGGTCGGAATATGCTTAGTTGCGTCGTGGCGAAAGCCGTCCAAATCAAATTTGTTAATCCAATACATCGCCGAATCGACTTGGATATTTGCCACTTCGTCGTTATTGAGATTAAGCGTTGGCAGAAAATCGTCGAACCAAGTAGTGAGCCGTTGCTCGTCCCAAATCCGCAAATTTTTGCGACCGTCGGGGAGCGTAAACGGCGTAACTTGGTCGGGGTGCGCGATATATAACGGGTGCAATTGATGTACATGATGCGCCACATAATCCAAAATGACATTGATATTATGCTTATGCGCTGCCGCGACCAACGCTTTCATTTCGGCATCTGTGCCAAAACGAAAATCAATTTTGCTGCTCGAAACGGGCCAATACCCGTGATACCCCGAGTACCAACGGCGCGGTGCGGGAAACTCCTGCCACGCATCGAGCGGCTGCTGACTGATGGGCGAAACCCAAAGCGTACCGATGCTCAATTGGTCAAAATAGCCGCTATTTATTTTCTGCGTAATACCTGCGATGTCGCCACCTTGAAAGTTCTCGCGCTCCGTTAATCGCTTGTCTATCAACGGTTTATTATTGGTTTTATTGCCATCAACAAATCTATCTACTAACGTAAAATACATGGTTTGGGCTTGCTTATCTGCGCGTGTAAGTTGCGCCGCGTTTTGTACAGGAACGCCGTATTCCAAAGGAATAAAAAGGTCGTTCGCTGCGCCAGCCGCATTTTGTGCGTAAATGCGAAGCGTACTGCGCTTTGTTTTTTTCGCAAATTCGGGTATCGCTACGCGAAAAATCGGATTGATTAAGCTGCGATTAACCGTAACCGCAACTTCTTTATTATCCAAAAGTGCGATAATCCGCGCCTCCGAACTCGGCGACACGCAAACGCCTTTTAGCTCGTTGCCTTCCATGCCTTGCGACACCAAAATCGGTAAATTTTCCGCTTTCGGAAACGATACCGTTAGTAGCGAATTTGAACCACCAAAGCCGTTGTCTTTTTGTTCTGCGTTAGCAGGGTCGAGCATCCAAGTGCTATCAACCACCATTTTATAGGAGTACGCCCCCGGATTTAATAAAAAATCTCTCGTCCATTTTTTGCCATCAAAGGCGAACTCTGAGCCATTCGGCTGCCAATTATTGATGTCGCCCGCGACCTGTATTTTTTTGTAATTTTTGCCTTTCGGCTCAAACGTCAGCGTCACTTTTTGCTTTAAAGAGCGTTTTAGTATCAACGCAAATTCGCCAATCTCCGTATAAAACTTTATCGGAATTAGCGCGGGTACTTGCCCACCAACCTCTATTTTTACTTCGTTTTCTCCTTTGTGCCAAACGAATTTAGCATTATCCGTCAGCTCAATGCGTTCTACTTTGCTAATATTATTGAAATAATCAGACAATAAAATAGTCGTATTTTGTGGCTCTAAGGTGACAGGTTGGAGCAATCCCGATACTAATTCAAGCGATGAAACTGACGCTTTTTCGCCTAAAATAGCCGTTTTTTTACTCGTAGTACACTGTATTGTAGCGAAAGCGAGCAGAAAAATAGCGAAAATTGATTTTTTTTGTAACATTATAATTATAAAATTTATATTTAAAAATGAATTTTCAATTACATAGCATACACAAACGATACGGTTGGCGAAAAGCCAAGCAAGCGATGGTATTGCGCAGCAATGTCTATTTGTACGGGTTTTATATTCAAACCAACGCCAAAACTCGTGCGCACGTCGCCCGTTCCGAAACCTGCGCGGAGCGAAAACGCATCATTCATACGGTACTGCATACCCGCCTTTATGGTGGTTGGGTAGCGGAAATTTTGCTCTGCTGCTGCCGTTAGCATAAACTTATTCGACGGCTCGTAAGCCACGCCGACGCTTAAAAGCGTAAGAATATAGTCTGTTTCGTTGATTTTTTGACGAATAGGGCTAAAAACGTGCGCGCCAATTCGGAATTTTGGCATCAAAGTGGCTTGCATTCCTAGCTCGAAAGTATAGTTAGCATGGCTGCCGTACTCCGCGATGCGCGTGCCTAAATAGTCAAATTGCGCACCGACGCTGATAATATTACTCAGTTTTCGAGCATAAGACAAGCCGATTTTTTGCTCGTTATACACTGCGTCGCCAGTATGATTTATCGCTAAACCGAAAGTTCCAGTTTTAGTAGGCAAAGCTGCCGCGATACCAATAGTTCGGAGTTCGGGTAGCAAATAACGCTGCTCTACAAACGCCACCGCAGCGAATTTTTTGAGGTCGGCGAGTCCCGCCTGATTCCCGAACGCGCTATATATATTATTGTAGGTCACGGAGGCGTTGCCCATACCCGCGCCATACGCGCCTGCGGTTTTAGGTAAGCCGTGCTGCGCGTGAAGCGAGGTTGCGACAAGCAAGGCTAAAAAAAGTAAATGTATTTTTTTCATATTGGTTTTTAAATCGGATAAAAATTGGTTTTTTAATATCAATACACCAACACGCGCCGCGCTGAAACCGCGCCGCTCGCGCCTTGAACTTGCACAAAATACACGCCTGCGCTGCAATTTGTGGTCGGAATGCGCACAAAATCATTGATGCTGTCGTTTATTATAGTACTAAAAACCGTCTTCCCGGTAGCGTCCAAAAGTGATATTTGGGCTTTCGCCAAATCCGTATCCGACGAAAATTGCAGCAAAATAGGTGCGCCTTGCGATAGTAAAGTAGGTTGTACCGTGAAGTCAATTTTGGGCGAAACGGCGGCTTCTGTACTCACCAAAAAGCCAGTATAAAACCGATTTACAGGCGAAGTTGTCGCGCAAGTATATTGCTCGTTGAGCGGGCGAACGCGCCAATAATATTTTCTATTTTGGTATAAGTTATTGACAGTCAATACGGTATCGGTTGCGGTAAACTCTTGTGTACTGCTATTCGCAAAAATAGAAGTACGGCTCAACTCAAATAAATACTTGGTCGCATTAATAGATTTTGTCCATGTAAAACTAACGCCCGCAACAGGTATATTAATAGTACTATCGAGGGGTAGCAAGCCGCTTACGTTGCTCGGCATCGCGTAGTTCGGTACAGGGTGGGAGAGTAGCGTCGGCAAATTGCTATTGATATACCCGCGCATTGCGGCAGCTTGCTCGAGCGAAAATTTATTCATGCAGCCGTCGTTCGAGTACGACATAAAGTAAGTGCCATTTGCCTTAAACGTCGTGCCGTTCGGGTCTTGCAAAGGGCTTGACTCGCCATTCGCGTCGCAATTCCAACGATAATTAATGAAATCGGTGGGCGTGTCGCAAAATTGGTCTGCTGCCGTTGTGCAGTTTGTTCTATCGACCAGCTCCACTTCTTCGCCCGACGGCAAGAACGCGGGCGCGGGTCCGCCGCTATAAGTATTGCCTTCCCAACCCACAAAAGTATGCGGCAGCGAAAAATAATGCCCTGCTTCGTGCGCCCAGGTATGTGAGTCTTTGGAGGCGCAATTATTACCCAAAACAATCGAGCCGCCGTACCACGCATAGCCACAGTTACCCGCAGGGTTCGCTACAAAGTAGGTGTTGCAAGTGTTCGGGACTTGTGTGTTTTGCACCATATCCGCGCCGCCTGTAAAATCGGCGTGGTCGTACCAAGCTGTGCGATTATGGTATAAAATAGAGTCTTTTATGTAAAATTTGATGTCATAAGGCGCAAAATCGCCTTGTAAAGTACAAAGTGCTTCGTAAACGAGCGTTTTTTTGGCGTAGCCGCCGCCGCCGTCTGTTCCCAAAACGTGGAGCGTAAGCGGTACATAAATCGTCGTGCCGCTGCCTCGTAGGTAGGGCTGCACGGCGTTAGGGTGGAGGCGTTCTTGTACCGCTCGCGTCATCGGCGGCGTACCGCAAAAGCTCGTTTGCGAATTGGTTTGCGCTATTGCGCAATGTATAGATGCCATTACGCACAGCAAAAAAAGTATTATTTTTTTCATGGTTTTATATTTTTTGGCACGAGCCAAATGTGAAATCTTTAAATATAGCTTCGCAAAGATAGTCAAAATTATTATGCGTATTTATCTAAAATTGACTTTTTTATTAAAATCTAATAAATACAAAAAAGCGACTTTTCCGATTCGGGAAAAGTCGCTTTTTGATGATAAAAACAGCTAAAACTGATTCTTAGATGATTTTATGCTAACTTTAAAGCACTAAAACGATTTTGTAACAGCGCAAATGTACCAAACAAAATTGCGTTGTAAAACAAGTCGCCCATCACCGTACCGTTCACGAACGGCAAACCTGCGGCGTAGCAAGCCATCAATCCGCCTACGTTTTGTGGATAAGTTGCGCTACCGATAAAGCAACCGAAATTAGAAATTAAGAAAAATAGTAAGCTCGAAGCCAACGCGCCACCCAAAATTTTTGGTGCGCTGATACCTTTATTATATAACAAAATACCGAAAGCGGCTATCAATATATAACTGCCGTATTGCCAATAAAACCCTTCGGCGAACCAAGTAAAGCTAGGGTAATAAGCGGCATAAATGACGTTATTGATAAAAATATCGCTCAAAAAAGCAGCAGCAACGGGTATAACTAACGCCTGCCATTTTTTAGTGAAATGCGCTGCGCCAAACAAACCTATCGCACCGAGCGGCGAAAAGTTGAACGGGTGTGGTATCATTCGGCTAAAAGCCGCTACCAAAATTATAGCGACCAAAACGCCAAATCGAATATCTATTTTTTTCATTATTTTAAATTATTTAGTTATTTTATTTACAAACAAAAATATTACAAGGAATAAAAATCTTCAATTTTCGGTAAAATACTTTCAAAATTCTCGAACCGATGATTGCCGCCTTCTTGAATAAATGTATGCTTAAATATATTTTTGTTTAAATTATTATCCAAAACGGCATCGCCCATTTGTAAAAAACAATAAGTGGAGTCTTTCAAAATTTCGTTTTCGTTGGCTGAAATTGCAGCAACTGTTTCTTTGGTTAATAAATAGGTTTGTCCTGTTTTATAGATAGTTCGTTCGCCGAGCGACAGCATTTTGGAGGGAAACAAACAAGGATTTAATAACACTTTTTTACATTTCCAAATATTAGACAATTGACTCGCAAAATAACCACCTAAACTTGTACCCACCAACATAAATTGTCCGTGCAAATTATGTTCGGTATTGATAGCTTCTAATTGACCGTTCAAATCATCAATCGCCGTCTCCAATTTAGAACTGTCATATTCTAACGACATAGTTAGTATGTCTTTGTCGCCAAAATATTTTTTTAATTGTAATGCTTTATCTGCATTTGGATTAGAATCTAATCCGTGAATGTATATAATCATGCGGTATTGACGATGATATAATTTTTGAAAATTTTGCACCCCAAAGGTAGGTAATTTATGACAATATAAACAATAATTGTTTATTTTTTAGAACGCATAACCCACATATAGCGCAGAGCGCAAAAAGTCGAATTGCGATAAAAAACCTAAACTAATATTATCAAGCGACCGATTATTGAAGTCGCGAATCGTCGTATTTACGGCTTTATTTGCCGCATCTGCTACGTTTTGTGTTACTATATAGCAATTAATGTCGTTCGGGTCAGTACAACTTTGGGAAGCCGAAGGATTTTTTATTGGCTTTATTGGGTCGACCGTGCCTTCGTATTTGAAGCCAAGCGTCGGAACGCCGTATTTTGCGCCAAGCAAAATATCTATGACCAAATTTTTACGTTTACCGAACATAAATTGGTAGCCAGTAGCGATGCCGCCGCCGAAATACTCCATTTTGAGCGCGACCACAAAATTTTTAGGGTCGTTGATGAAAGGACTGCTCGCATCTACGCGGTTACGCACGTCGTAGTTTCGATACTGAAAAAATGGCGACATATACCAGCCTCGCGGTGCTTTTTGTGCTTTAAGTGGATACCAACGAAACTCGGGCGTGATGCCGTAGCCTTGATATTCCAAGCCTTTTACATACGGCTGCTCGAATCCAGGAATGTTGATAGGAATATATTGCGAGCCATAGAGCAAGGCAACTTGACCTGCAAAATGATTGGCAAAAGCGCGCTGATAAGATAGATTTGCGTGCAACACAGCGATACTACTTAGGTTTAATTTAACGACATTCTGCGGTACTTCGTACTGTCGCGGCGCAAGAAAAGTACCTGTTGTCTGCGCCGTAGCGATATTTGCCGAAAGGCAAATGATAACAGCAATAAATACGAATTTTATTTTTTTCATGGTAAAATGGTTTAATAAAAAAGTTAAATTCTAAAGGATAGATTAGGAACGTAAAAATACTACATTATTATTTTAAATTTAGATAATTTTCTCAAAAATAATACGCTTTTTAAAAGTTTTTGTGTGTTTTATCGGCGTGCGGGTTTTAACCCGCACACAATAAAACAAGTGCGGGTTGAAAGCCGCACATCGTTGCGCTTCGCCCACAAAAATTATCAAAGAACTAAATAATATCAATTTTTATTATTTTACAAACTCCATAGCCAACCAATTGCCTTTTCGGAGTGTTTTTTGGTGTGTAAAACCTGTTGCGGTCGCTGCATTTTGCAATAATTCCTCGTCCGAAAGGATAAAACCCGAAAATAATATCGTTCCTGTTGGTTTTAGCAACGAAAATAGTCGCGCAAGCGACGCAATAATCACATTTCTATTGATATTTGCTAAAATAATATCGTATTCTACTGTTTCGGTCATCTGCTCGAGCGTCCCGTGTAGCGCAGCGACTTGCGGCGTGCCGTTGAGCAGCGCGTTTTCTTGCGTATTATGATACGACTCTTCTTCTATATCAATCGCGTCGATGTGCGCGGCGTGTAGTTTTGCTGCCAAAATCGCCAAAATACCCGTTCCGCAACCGTAATCAAACACTTTTTTGCTCGTAAAATCGATATTTCGCATCAATTGCATCACCATAAACGTCGTTTCGTGGTGTCCCGTCCCGAACGCCATTTTTGGGTCGATGATGAGGTCGTGCTGCACATTTGGCAAAGCGGCGTGAAAAGACGCGCGCACGGCGCAAAAATCATCGACAATTATTGGCTGAAAACTCGCCTCCCACAGCGCGTTCCAGTTTTGCGGCGCGATAGTTTCTAAGTCGTAGCGGAAGCTATATTTTTGGCTTAACGCCAGAAAATCGTCGTTTACATCGGGCGTGAAATCGGCTTCGGGCGCGTAAGCCGCGATGCTATCGGTCTCCTCCTCGAACGCCTCGAAGGGCAAAGCGGTTAGCTCCGCCAATATAATATCGTGGTATTCGGGCGTTGTGCCAATCGTGTATTTCAGGTAATTCATGGTTTGTTTATTATGATAAAATAGCTAAAAATTTACTAAATTGGCTGCCAAAGTTCTAATTTATTGCCTTCCAAGTCCAAAATATGCGCAAATTTGCCGTATTCGTAAATTTCCAATTCGCCTACTATCGCCACGCTTTCGGCGCGTAGCAACGGCAACAACGCCTCGAGGTCTTCTACGATAAAATTAATCATAAAATCTTTTTTGCACGGCTCGAAATACGTCGTATCTGCACCGAACGGACTCCACTGTGTAGTCGCTTTTGCGCCGTCGGCAGGCTGCTGCCACTCAAACGACGCGCCATATTTATTGGTATCTATACCCAAATGTTTGCGCTATCATTCGTGCATCAATTTTGGGTTTTCGGACTTAAAAAATATACCGCCAATGCCAGTTACTCGTTTCATAATCAAGGATTTATAATAAATTTTATTGTAAATTATAAACAAAAAAAAGCGGTCAAACTTGGTATGCACCAATTTGACCGCTTCAAAGAAAGGGAGGAAGACGGGTCTCGAACCCGCGACCTTCTGAACCACAATCAGACACTCTAACCTACTGAGCTACAACCTCCATTTTACTTTTTATTTTTACTTTCGTTGTGCAAAGGTACAGTTATTTTTTTAAAATACAATAGTTGCAGTAAAAAAATTTTGTCTAATCCGATTTCTTATTTCTAATCACTGAACACTAATCGTTAATCACTAAACACTAATCACTTACTTTTTCTTCGGTTTCACTACTTTCGGCAGCACCAATTCCTTTTCTTCTTTGCGTGTTTCGACTAATAAATGGTCTGTATCTATCCAAAAATCGGCTAATTTCACATCTTTTAGCTCTATTTCCTGCACTTTTGCGGTCGTCGGCTGTATGCGGGTAGGCGCGGTCGCATTACCTACGTTTATCGGTAAGTCGAAGTTGTAGGCGTTCGCCTCGTAGGTGTAGCGTAGGCAGAGTTTGCCACCTTTTTTTACAATAGAATAAACGAAAACAGGAATACGCGGGTGGTCTAAATATTGCACGCACGGCGCGTAATAATCCTTGTCCGTTACGGCGCGAAAAGTAGTGAAAAAGTCCCAACGCGCAGCCGTATGGTCGTATTTGAAATCGTCGTAAAATTGGCGCAAAGCCTTGAAAAACAAGGCATCATCATTGAGCGCGTAGCGCAACGAATGCAACATCCACGCACCTTTATAATACATATCTGCGTCGGGCGAACGCGCATACCGCACATCGGACGGACCCACTATCGGTTCTTCGTTTTTTATCAATTTTCGTTGCGATTGCAAGTACCGCAAAGCGGCATCTTTGCCATACAAACGCTCCAAATAAAGGCTTTCCATATACGTCGTAAACGCCTCGTGTAGCCACAAACTGCCATGATCGTTAGCGGTAAGCGCGTTACCAAAGTACTCGTGACCGCTTTCGTGAATGATAATAAAATCAAAATTGAACTCGTCGGGAACGATTTTGCCCATATAGCCGCGCATATATTTGTTGCCATACGCAATGCCAGATTGATGTTCCATACCCAAATATGGCGTTTCTATCAGCTTGTAACCGTCGCGCCAAAATGGGTATTTACCAAAATAATATTCGTAAGCTGCCAACATCGGCTTCACTTGTTCGAAGTGTTTTTTTGCTTTTGCCAAATTTTCGGGCATCACCCAGTAATCCAAATCCAATTTCGTCTTGTCCGTTTCGGACGTATAAACGTCCTTAAAATTAACGTAATCGCCTACGCTAATATTTATATTATAATTATTGATAGGATAAGTCACCAGCCAATCAAACTGCTTCCAATTTGTATCGATAGCTTTTTCGCCCGTTTTGCGTCCGTTGCTCACGCCGACGAGGTCGGACGGCGTGATAAGGTGAACGATAGTCGAGTCGGGTTCGTCGCTGAACGTGTCTTTATTCGGAAACCACAGACTCGCGCCGTCGCCCTCACACGCCACGCCGATCCACGGCTTACCGCTCGCGGAAGTAGTCCACACAAAACCGCCGTCCCACGGCGCGTTTTGCGCTACCGTCGGTTTACCACCAAAATACGCGGTCATCGTTTCGCGGCTGCCTGCGCGTAGGTTTCGCGGAAACTGCACAAAAACCGCGCCTGCGTCGCGCTCAAATTTGAGCGATTGCCGGCGCCAAACGACGCTATCCAAGTGCATATTCTCGAACAAATCTATCTGCAACGTTGCGCACTCGCCGCGCATCACAAAACTGATGCGGTTGTTGCCCTCGATAGTTTGTTCGGTCGGGCGTACTTTTACCGTAAGTTCGTATTTTTTCACGTCAAAACACGTCCGCTCTATCCGCGTTCCACCCAGCAGGCTGTCGCGGTGACTGAATTTAAAACCCTTGAAAAAGTCGTTTTGCGCGCTGCCATTTATTGTCCAAAGGCTAATGAGAATAAGGCTTGCGGCGGTTTTCGTGATTATTGAGCCTCTTCCAACTCCTCCAAAAGAGGGGAGACGGAGAGAAGAAATGCGTAGTGATGACATATTGTTAGAAGCTGTTTATGGATAAACATTAAATATAGATTGCACAAAAAACTGTTCACTATTCACTATCAAGTTGTTCACTAAATCCCTCCTTTCGGCAAAAAAATCTCCGCCATCATGCAGCGTGCCGAGCCGCCGCCGTAGGTCTCGATAGTTGCGAGCGGCGCGAAAAGTAGATTAGTGTGCTGCGTTAGCACCGATTTTTGCGTCTCCGTGAGCGCGTTGTAGGCGCGTTGCGACATCACCAAAAACGTGAAGCCGCTTGCGCCGCGCACTTGTAGCATATTCCCTGCAAAGTTCTCCATTTGTTCCAACGAAATATCGACAATCGTTTTGCCCGTTCGCGTAAGTGACGCGACGACTTCGTTGCGGTCGGCGACATCGCGTATCGTATCTAAACAAATCACCGCGAACGTTTCGCCCAGCGCCATCACTACGTTCGTATGATAAACAGGTGAACCTGCGCGGTCGTAAGCCATAAAAGGTATCATTTTGTAGCCCGTTTTTTGGCAAAACGTACTAAGCAAACCCATATCGGTACGCGGACTAAGGCACGCATATACCAAGCGATTTGGTCGGTCGAGTATCATCGAACCCGTCCCTTCTAAGTAAACGGCGTGGTTTTCTGCGTCTGATAAATCGGTCACGCCTTCCACATCAAACTGATGCTCGAGCTGCTCGATGATGTCGGCGCGTCGCTCCAATCTGCGGTTTTCGGCGTACATCGGATACAAGAAAACGCCGCCGTCGGCGTGTGTCGAAAACCAATTATTCGGGAACACCGCGTCGGGTTTTTGCGGCGCGTCGGTGTCGGCAATCACCACAACGTTCACGCCTGCGTGTTGCAATTTAAGCACCATTTCATCAAACTCCGCTTGCGCGTATTGTCTGATGCGTTCGTACTCGGTCGCTGCCGCCGAGGTCTGAAACGAGTTATTCGTCGCGGTTTGCGCGTTGTACGCGAACGCGGCAGGACGTACCATTAATATAGTGTCTGTGATTTGATTTTCCATTTTTTTTGTTGAAGCGATAAGCTTTTTTTGAATAAAAACTGTAAGCGATAAACTTTTGACCGTTGGAGAGTAAAACTAAAAGCTGTGAACTGTAAGCGATAAACTTTTGACCGTTGGAGAGTAAAACTAAAAGCTGTGAATTGTAAGCGATAAACTTTTGACCGTTGGAGAGTAAAACTAAAAGCTGTGAATTGTAAGCGATAAACTTTTTGACCGTTAGGGAGTAAAACTAAAAATCTTTATTGGCGATAAGCTAATTTCACCTAACTCAAACTATACCGACTGCCGGGCAGCGAACGAATAACACCGTTCAGCTCCATCGTGAGCAATAGAGTAGCGATGCGGTGTAGCGGAATATTTGTTTTTTGTACCAATGTATCAATCATCGTCGGCTCGATGCCCAAAACGTGTGCGATAGCGGCTTCTTCGGCGGGCAGGTTCTCTAAAAAAAGCCTTGCTTGTACCGCTTTTTTGGCGTTTTTCTTTTCGTTCAGCTCCCAACCCATGATATACGCGATGTCGGCGGCAGACTCCAAAAGCGCGGCGCGGTGCGTTTTTATCAATAAATTGCAGCCGACAGAGTTTGCGTCTGTTGTCTTTCCAGGCAGCGCGAACACGTCGCGGCTGTACTGATTCGCGATGTTTGCGGTAATCATCGAGCCGCCTTTGCGCGCCGTTTCTACCACAACAACTACGTCGGAGAGCGCGGCGACAATGCGGTTGCGCTGCGGGAAGTTTTCGCGTTCGGGCGCGGTGTCGGTCGGGAACTCGGTGAGCAGCGCGCCGCCGTTTTCTGCCAGCACCATACGCTCCGCGACGCTGCGGTTGCTCGCTGGATAAATGCGGTCTAAGCCGTGCGCGAGTACGCCCGCCGTCGGTATATTATTGGTGATAGAGGCGCGGTGCGCCGTTACATCGATGCCATACGCTAAGCCGCTAACGATAGATACGTTGTAGGGTTTGAGGTCGGCGCAGAGCTTTTCGGTGAACGCAATACCGTAGTCGGTCGGGACGCGAGTGCCTACTATTGCTACGTTTCGGTGTTGCGCGTTAGCGTCCCAATTGCCTTTGCGGAACAAAATGGTAGGCGCATCGATAAACGCTTTTAGGCGCGTAGGATATTCGGTTTCGTAGTATATAAATGCGTCAATATTATGTTTAGCCATAAAATTTAACTCCGCTTCTGCGAAGCTGAAATTTTTAAACTCCATAATCGCCGTCGCAATCGCTTCGCCGATAGACGGTATTTTGAGTAACGTCGCTTTGCTACTTTTAAACACGGCTTCCGCGCTCCCGCAGTGACCGATGAGCGTTTTGGCGTTCACATCGCCTACGTTCGCTACGCGAAGCAAAGCGATAGTATGTAAAAGGTCGGTGTTTGTTTGCATTATAATAGGTATAATATTATTTTATGGCGCAAATATAATTATTTTAATTGGTTCTTTGAGAATTTTTGTGGGGGTCTCAAAAATGTTTGATTTTTTAAAAATATTTTTGGGCGAGGCGCAACGGTGTGCGGGTTTCAACCCGCACTTATCTTTTTTTGTGCGGGTTAAAACCCGCACACCGAGCTTGCGCAATGCCATTATTTGATGATAGTGGTTTAGAATACGATTTTTTCTTATATTTGCAACTGAATTTCGGAAGATATGCAAACCTATAAGGTTTTAGAAACCTTATAGGTTTAGAAATTAGCCTTTATTTTATCACAACAAAAAATCATAACATGAAAAAACCTATTTCGCTTTTACTTTTTTTCTTATTCGGCTGCCTTTCGGCTAATGCGCAACTGATAGAAACGCCGCTCGACTACTCGCTCCCTGTACACGCCGCGTGGCTGCAAGCTGCGGCACAGTCGCCAAATCAAGCGCGCATGATGCCGCCTAACGCGCTCAAACTGCCGTTTCTCGACGACTTCTCTTACGAAGGTGCGATACCGAACCCGCTACTTTGGGCAGACACGAACGTCTATGTCAATCGCGGTATGGGACGTTATCCGCCGACGACGGGCGTTGCTACCTTTGATGGCATTAACAAAAAAGGACTGCCTTATAATTGGAGCGGCGCGTCGGGCGTTTGCGATACGCTGACCTCTCGTCGCATCAACCTTTTTGGTAGAACGGCAGCCGATAGCATCTATCTCAGCTTTTATCTGCAAGCAGGCGGCAACGGCGACAAACCCGAATCTACCGACATCTTCTATGTAGATTTTTTAAATAAAAACAACGTTTGGACGACCGTAGCACAGCGTAGCGGTCTAGCAGCAACGGTCATAGATACCGCTTTTCGCGAAATCCGTGTTGCTATAAAAGCAACCAATTACTTAGACTCTACCTTTCGTTTTCGCTTTCGCAACGTCGGGTCGCAACGTGGCGCACGCGATAATTGGAATATAGATTACGTCAAGTTAGATAAGAATAGAAGTTGGAGAGAACCGACCTTTAACGACTTTGCATTCTACGATCAGCCGTCGTCTCCGCTCGTCAATTATACGGCTATGCCGTACACGCACTTTAAAGCGACAACGCCGCAAATAGCAATGACCGACAAAGTTGTATTTCGCTTACGCAATAACTTTAACGCGCCCAAAAGCCCTCAAATAACGGTACAAGTGACCGAACAATATGGCGGCGCGACCATATTACCGTTGCAAACGCCGTTCTTTTATCCTATCAGTAAAGCAAAAGACACCGTCGCGCCCAAAACAATACCGCTCACGTCGTACAACTTTGGCGGCTTACCTGCTGCCGATAGCGCGCTTTTAGTGGTGCGTTATGCGTATGGAAACATTACGGGACAAGACCAGTTTACTAATCAGCCGACTTATCCTTTATTAAATGATACAGTTACACGGCTCGTGCAGTTGCGCAATTACTTTGCGTATGATGACGGTACTGCCGAAAGCAATATCGTAACACAAAACGTGGGTACACAAGCTGCCGTCAAGTTTCGCACCGTTATTGCGGACACGCTGCAAGGTATATTAATCAATATACCCGTTATTGATACTGATGTGAGTACACAACTTTTTAATTTCCGCGTATTTACAGGCTCGCTGACAGGTACGATGGTGTTTGAACAAACGTTGATGCGTCCTTATTATACTAATAATATTGATGGCTTTGCGGTTTATCCGTTCCGCAATGGTACGTCGCCGCCGCCGTTTATTCCTGCTAATACGGACTTTTTTGTGGTTTGGCAACAAGCTTCTACGACCACGCCTATACCTATCGGGTTAGACAAAAATTCGCCGCAGGGCAGCCAGTTTATATTTCAGAACACGGGTACAGGAGGTTGGCAACCTATCGCTGCTAATATTAAAGGCGCAATGATGTTACGCCCATACATGGGCAGTAAACGCCTCGTCGCTACCGAAACTTTGCGTGACGCGCCTGTTGCTATTGCACTTGTTCCGAACCCTACCGACGGCGTGTTAAACGTGCAAAATTGGAACGGCAATGCCGCAACCGCTACTTGCTATGATTTGCTCGGACGGGTACAATTTACCTCCGCTTTGCGCAAAACATTAGACCTCACTGTCTTACCATCGGGCGTGTATTTTGTGCGTATTGCACAAGAGGGCGTAGCTCCGCAAACCGTAAAAGTAGTTAAACAATAGCCTTTTTATTTATAATTTATAGTTCCTGATGGACGACTTTCAAACCGACTTTGAGGAGTTGGACGACACGCCTAATAACGAAACGAACGAGCCTAATCTATCAGACAAACCGAAGCGTAATAACTACTTCGCATCGTTTGCGGTGGGTGCCGTGCTGCTATTTGCGGTAAGCGCAATGGTGTATTACTGGCGATATGTGAAGCCGCCGCGTGCCAAAATGCACACCGAAGGCTTGCTGATAGACACCGCGCAATACAATAAAATACCAAAATTTGTGCCGATAGATAGCACAATGCTACGGCTGCCTTTGGCGTTCAGCCTCGAGCAGTACTGTCCGCGCCGTGGGGTGCAGGGCGACCAAAACTCGTGCGTCGGGTGGTCGCTTGCGTATGCGGCACGCACGATACTCGAGGCGCAACAAACGGGCGCAAACCCGAACGCCGTGCGGTTTAGTCCGTCGTTTTTATACAATCAAATACACCGACCCGACTGCGAGGGCGCGATGATGCTCGATGCGTTCCGCGCCGTCACAAACGATGGTTTGCTCTCGCTCGACGAGTTCCCGTATAGCGAAAGCAATTGCGACCGTCTGCCTACGCCCGAGCAAAAGCTCCGCGCAGCGCAGTACAAAATAAATGATTATACGCGGTTGAGCCAATCGGGTAGTCAGAACAAAATTGATTTTCAGGGCATCAAACAGACCTTAGTGCAGGGTGCGCCTGTCATTATCGGAGCTATGATAACAACTACTTTTGATACGCTAAAACATAAGGTTTGGCTACCGCCTAATGATACAACAGACGAAGTACTTGGCGGACACGCGATGTGTGTGGTGGGCTATAACGACACATTAGCGGGCGGTGCGCTACAAATCATGAACTCGTGGGGCGAGCAGTGGGGCGAACGCGGCTTTGCGTGGGTGCGGTACGCAGACTTTACAAAGTTTTGTAAAGAGGCTTATGGTATCGCGCCGTTGCCGCGTAAAGACGCGGAAAATGATTTGCGTTTGCAACTTAAACTCTTAGATAGTCGCCGTCGAAGTGTTTTGTTACCATACAATACTAAAAACCAAACGGCAACGTTGCGACAAGCAAACCCGCGTAATCGGTACAGTCTCGAACTCACTAATCAGACTTCGTGCTACACTTATATATATGGTGTGAATAGGAGAGGAGCAGTGCGCAAACTGTTTCCGCCCGACGCGCAAACTTCCGCTTATTTAGGTATAACGGGTACACGGCGGTTGCCTGTTTTGCCCGTCGCGGCGCGCAATTACACACAAGTTGCGGTGATTACGACGCTTCGCCCGTTAGATAGTGTAGCGCAAAGTAAAGTACTAAAACGCTTACCGCAAACGCCGCTTTCGCTCCGTTTGCGTCGCGCATTAATCCTAAAATCAGACTCGAGTACGCTATTGCCCATGCAGTTATTGCGCAAAGCTAATACGTTAAGTTTACAAAGTAAAAAAGCAAAACAGCCGCTTACTTTTGTGGTACTCAACTTACAGCCACCGCGTCCGACAATAAAAAAAGGACGTAAAAGGTTTACGAACCGTTAGAGTAAATTTTGTTTTATTGTAATGATAAAGCAAAAGACCTTACTTAACATTCAGTAAACCTTCTTTAATATTTGTTTGAGGCTTCCGTACATTAAGGAGACCTTCCTTAACATTTGGTAGAGGCTTTTGTACATTAAGGAGATCTTCCTTAACATTCGGTAGAGACTTCCGCACATTAAGCAAACCTTCCTTAACATTTGGTAGAGGCTTTCGTACATTAAGGAGACCTTCCTTAACATTCGGTAGAGACTTTCGCACATTAAGCAAACCTTCCTTAACATTTGGTAGAGACTTCCGCACATTAAGCAAACCTTCCTTAACATTCGGTCGAGGCTTCCGCACATTAAGGAGACCTTCCTTAACATTTGGTCGAGGCTTCCGTACATTAAGCAAATCTTCCGACACTTTAAGCAAGTATTTTTTAGCTTATCGCCAACAAATAAAAAAAGGCGCAACACTCGGTAAGTGTTGCGCCTTTGCTTTATGCGATGTTGAGTGTACTATCTTTCTCTAGCTCTTAAAACCTCAATTGCAAATTAAGTTTAAAATATAATTTACCATCGTTTTCCAAATATAATTTTCCAAAACGATGACGACTTGTCGAGGGTGTTTCCAATCGGATATGTTCAAATAAATAGTTTTTTAAATTATCTATTTCAATGATGTGAAAACCTAAACAATCCCCGTTATTTTTAAGTACAATAGTGCCATTTGCATCATACGAACCATTCCATTTCGACCCAGAAAAAAAGCCTAATAAAGCATCGACCAATAGTTTTTTGATTTTATTAACCAACAGTATTTCAGCATCTTTACTACTGTCGTTAGCTAATATCTTTTTTGTTATTCCAGTTAAAGAGGCTATTCTATCTTTGTAATAGGCTAGCAGAATCTTCCCTACATTTGGGGCATTTCGCTATCTACCATCTTCAAATTGAAATCCATTGCATCTCTTTCTGCTCCAATATACTCAAAACTTCCACCGAGTGCCTCTATTTTATTTATTCTATCTTTCAGTTTTGTCGCAGTAGCGATATTATTTATTTCATCAAGATACATCTTGTTTAGACCATTAACTTTAAAAATAAAATTAGTATTTCCCGAAGCATTAAGCAAACTCGCTTTACCACCTAAATAAGATTTTATACCAAAACCTTCATTCTCTTTTACGATTAAATTATTTTCAATATCTAATAAAATATCTGCTTTTTGATTACTATTTCCGCCTTTAATTACGTTGAAACCTAATGTATCTTGGATAATCTCAAAGTCGGGTATTTCAAAAGTCTGCGAACCATCCTTAATTTTCTCAATTAGTAAATTGATAATTGTAGGGTTGATAACATCTGAAATATTTACTTTTTTTTCACTTTTATCTGTTTTATTTCTTATTGTTACTGTTGAAAGATTAGATAATAGAAACTCAAGGTGTAGATTACGGGTTGTTACTTTATTGATTTTCAAATAGTTATTATTTGAATTCAAATTTTCGTCCGAAAGAGATAGTTTTTTTTCATATTTGACAGTTTAACAAATAGAAATCAAGTATTTCATCATCTTCAAACTCTAAAAATTTAGAATTTTCGCAATTAAAAAACTTTCGTACTTCCATTTTACAATCAAATAAACGATAATGCATACATTCGTAATTATAGATAAAAAATAATTTTTTTTCATTTCCTGATGAAACGACAGTAAATTCAAGCGTTCTTGAATTTCTTATATAGATTGTTTTTCTTGTAAATATATCGTTCATTTTATAAATATATTATTATAATGCCAATCCAAAAAGTCAGGATTAGGCGAATATCGGTCAGGAAGAATAATTGGTTTATTTTCATATTTTAAAAATAAATCTTGAATAGAAATATCATTTTTTCGTATCAAAATATCTTTTGACAATTTAATCTTGTAATCAGTTGTTACAGTAATAAAACCTCTATCAAAAGCCTTGTCATGAATAGAATTTAGACATAAACCATTTCTTGGATTTAACCTTTCTATTTCATTTTCTGCCCAAGGAATAATGTGGCTTGCTACTAATAATGGCTTGATATTTAAGCCTGTTATACAACATTTTTCATTGTAAGATGCTAATATTCTTTGTCTAAAATTACCTTGATTTACTCTAACTTTTATTATTCTTTCTTTTTCTTTTCCTTGAATAAATTTCAAATCTTCCTCAAAATCAATAATCTGTTCAATAGGTTTGTGTTGAATTTGTGATAAAATTTCTAAACTGTTGAGTGCTAATTTTTCCCATTCATTGAAGTATTCGTTCCAAATAACTTTATCGCCCGAACCTGCACCGCTTTTGCCCTTATTCCCTTTATCCTGTCTTTCAGGGTCTAAACTTGTAAAATTCATTAGTTTATATGCTAATGCCGCAGGTGTTCTGCCTATTAAAGCGGAATACTCTTTAATCAGTGCATTGGAGCTGCCGCTAATTTTATTGTAGGGGATTTGCCAATAAAGATTCAAAGCGACAGTTAATTGCTCTGCTGTCCAAACGTCTTTTCTCATAAATTAAAAAGGTTATTTTCAAACAATTCAG
>JAYWGJ010000317.1:0-1877 GCA_043778315.1 Saprospiraceae bacterium
CGGTCAAACTGCCCCAAATCGTTCTCTTTTACGGTACGAATTAGCATATCGGCATACTGCGGATTGGTGGCGTAGCCTAACTTTTTCAAGCCTTGCGCCCAACTTTCGTAATCCGTACTTTCGTACTCAAACAGCGATTTATAACGCGGCGTGTTCACCAAATAATCGGTATGGTCTAAATACGATTCCTCCGCACGCGGATATTTGCGAAAACAAGACTTCATAATATTGCCTTTGGCATCATAATCGTCGTCCTCTACATAAAAGGTGTCGCCTGTCCAGTCGGTCTTACATTTTATACCAAAATGATTATTGCTTTCGCGCGCCATGCGGCTGTTGCCTGCGCTCGACTCCACTATCCCTTGTGCCAAACTGATGCTTGCAGGAATGCCGCTACGCTCCATCTCACTGATAGCCAACTCTTTATACTTTTCAATATAATCTTTTTTGGACATCGGTTTGGCTTGCGCAATAGCGAAGTTAGTGGCAGTTACCACAATAAAAATAGAGAATAAAAAACGTGGAAGCATAAGTAAGTTTTAAGGGTGAAAATTGTAAGGCACAAAGATAAGTGTTTAATTGCAATAAAGTTGATGTTATGTCACAAAATTAGTTTTATTTTAATATTTTTTTATTGTAAAGTATTGTTTTATAATATATTACATAAAACTTATTTATATCATGCGATTTAAGTGCGCGATTTGCGATACACAGTTATATTAGTATAAAAAATGAATATGATATAATATACAGACAAATTCGTGTCATTATAAGGCTGCATATCTTATAAAAAAAATCGTATATTTGTGTTTTATTTTATCATACAACAAAAAAACGCTGCAAGACACTTATCGACATAAAGGACTGCGCCGCCTACTAATAGCCGACCTCCGCCGCAAAGGTATCCGCGACGAAGCGGTGCTTGCGGCTATCGGTGCTGTGCCGCGCCATTTTTTTTTGGATAAGGCGTTCGAGGAACTCGCGTACACCGACCAAGCCCTGCCGATTGCGGTAGAGCAGACTATTTCGCAGCCCTTTACCGTGGCGTATCAGAGCATTTTATTGCAAATAAAAAAAACGGATAGGGTATTGGAAATCGGCTCGGGGTCGGGTTATCAGGCGTGTGTGTTGGCAGCACTCGGTGCGCGTGTATTTACGATAGAACGCCAAAAAGAGTTATATTTGCGTCTAAAATCGTTTCTGCCGCATTTTTTTGCGGAATACAAGCACCTTATCGAGCCTTTTTATGGCGACGGGT
This sequence comes from Saprospiraceae bacterium, assembly GCA_043778315.1. Classification (GTDB taxonomy): domain Bacteria; phylum Bacteroidota; class Bacteroidia; order Chitinophagales; family Saprospiraceae; genus JBEEMU01. Next base: position 1,259 of record JAYWGJ010000317.1, read on the forward strand.
ATTTGGGCTTGCCGCAATACGCGCCCTTCGACAAAATATTGGTGACGGCAGCCGCCGAAGCCGCACCGACCGCACTCTGCGAGCAACTCGCCGTAGGCGGCAGCTTAGTGATACCGATTGGCGACGCGAACGACGTGCAAGTCATGTGTCGCATCACGCGCATTAGCGACAGCGAATACCACAAAGAAACCTTCGATACATTCCGTTTTGTGCCGATGCTGAAAGGGAAAACGTAGCGTTTTTTATCCGCAAAGCGGTAGTTTTCAGGAATGAAGAGAAAATAAGGTACTAAATATTATCACGCAGGATTTCGGGTCAAAATAAGGCAGATTTGAGGCGCGATGCCATGCATCGTAACGAAAATCTAACGTAATTTTGGCACGAAAGACAAGTGAGAATACAGTAACTTATTTTGGACGCTTTCCTCACCACAAAAATATAGTCTTAACAATAATATGTCACCCACCATTACCATCATCTCCGCGTTGCTCGCCGTTGCGTTTTTCGCAGGTGTAGAAACCGCGTTTTTGAGTGCCGACCGCCTACAAATAGAGCTGAAAAAGCAGCAGGGTTCGCAGCGCGGACACATTTTGTCGCGGTTTTACACCAACGAATCGGA
>JAYWGJ010000318.1:0-5074 GCA_043778315.1 Saprospiraceae bacterium
AAGAAAAACAAATAGGAATTATTTTGTCTATTTATTTGTTAATCTCAAAACAATCAAGTACATTTGTATTACAATAAAACTCAATATGAACCCAAAATCTTTCTTGAGTCTGTTTTTTGTATCACTCACCCTGCATAGTTTGTACGCGCAATGCAGCGAAGGCGAAGATTATACACTCCGCAGCATTCCCGAAATGGAAGCTGTGGCGCATCGTGCGTTATTTAACATACAAAATACCAGCAATGTAGCAAGCGGTTACGATTTGAAATACCATAGATTAGAATTAGATATTGACCCGAACGTTTTTTATGTCAAAGGCAATGTCACTTCTTATTTCAAAACCACTACCGCAACGAATAGCATAAAATTTGATATTATAGATGCCTTAGTCGTCGACTCCGTCAAATATCACCAAACGCTACTCACTTACACGCACCCGATAGGCGCGGATTTATTAGACATCGCGCTGCCTACTACCCTACCGCTCAACACCCTCGACTCGCTCACCGTGTATTATCAAGGTGTGCCGCAATCAAGCGGCTTCGGCTCGTTCATCAAAGGCAATCACAATAATACACCTATTATATGGACACTTTCTGAGCCTTACGGCGCGAAGGAATGGTGGCCCTGCAAGCAGAGTTTGGACGACAAAATCGACTCCTTAGATATGTACGTCACTACGCCTGCCGCCTATCGCGCCGCAGGTAACGGCTTATTAGTAGGTACAAAAATACTCGGCAACCAAAAGCAATACCACTGGAAACACCGCTACCCTATCACCGCGTATTTGGTCGCTACGGCTGTCACTAATTATGCGGTTTACTCTGATTTTGTACCGATGAATACGGGACAAAACTTGGAGGTTTTGAACTACGTTTACCCCGAAGACTCGCTCACTATCTCGGCGCAAACGCCCGATGTAGTGCCTACTTTGCAGCTATACAATACGCTTTTTGAAAATTATCCATTCAGAAACGAAAAATACGGTCACGCGCAGTTCGGCTGGGGCGGCGGCATGGAGCATCAAACCATGAGTTTCATGGTCAATTTCGAGCGGTATTTGATGGCACACGAACTCGCACATCAATGGTTTGGCGACAAAATCACTTGCGCGAGTTGGAAAGATATTTGGCTCAACGAAGGTTTCGCAACCTATTGCGAAGGCTTAACGACCGAACACCGCGAACCGACTGATTGGCTCGGCTGGAAGCAACGCTCCATCGATTTTGTTACTTCCGACCCTGCGGGCAGCGTTTATGTGGACGATACGACCAACGTTTGGCGCGTTTTTGACAGCCGCCTGAGCTACTCGAAAGGCGGCATGGTACTCCATCAATTACGTTGGCTATTGGGCGAACAGGTGTTTTTTCAAGGCATCAAAAACTATTTGGCGCACCCAAATTACGCCTACAAATACGCAACAACCGATAATTTTAGAGCCGTAATGGAGCAGACCGCAGGACGCAGCCTCACCGATTATTTTCAGAAATGGATATACGGACAAGGTTATCCGAACTACGATATTACTTGGTCACAAAATGGCAGCAATTTGAATTTAATTGTCAATCAAACGGCCTCGTACAGCAATACTTTTTTTGATTTGCCTATACCGATGAAAGCCGTAGGCGCGAACGGGCAAATAGCCGACTTCACCTTAAATAATACCCTTAATGGGCAAATATTCAACCAAAATATTAATTTTCAGATTACACAATTGGTTTTCGACCCCGAATATTGGCTTATAGCCAAATGCAATTTATCGCGCACCGTGGGTATACCCGTGATTGAAAATAATGTCGATTTGCTGGTGTTCCCGAACCCTGCACACGACGTAGTAAACATACACGTCATCGGTGGCGACAACACGCTGCGCCGCATCATTTTGAGCGATATATTAGGTAGAGAACTCAACGTTTTCAGCGACGCTCGCGGCTTGATACAATACCAAATACCTGTGGGCAGCCTCGAAAGCGGCACTTATATTTTACAAATAGAGACCGATAAAGGCACTCGCGTAGAGCGCGTAGCGCGATAGGATTGCAATATCTTATTGTAGCTAAAAACATTATTCAAACCCGAAAAAATAGATAATCCCCAGGCGTGGCTTATCTATTTTTTTGTTATAATAATTACACTTATATTTGTAAAATATTTATTTACTCAATAGACCAATCTAAAACCAATCTTACATGATGTTCAAAAAAATCCTTCTAATCGGTATCGGCAGTATTGCTGTACAAAACGCCGCTTTCGCGCAACAAAAACCCGTACTCGCGCCTGGCGCGCCCGTGCAAACACAAGGCGTGAAGCTGCATCGTCCCAATTTCACCAAAAACGAAAGCTTGGAGCAAACCACACCTGCCACTTACCGTGCGTTGCCGTTTATGATAAGCGACAAAGGCAGTTTTACGGTTGTTACCGAACACGACGGCTTACCTACCGCGTTGCGCGGAACGCTAAAAGATGCGAATCCGAATTTGCTAACGCAAGCAATAGATTATTTAGAAGCGATAAAAGTTCAGTTGCGCTGCGACGCGCCAACCCGCGAATTTGTATTGGCAACCCAAACCACCGACGACCTCCAACAAACGCATTTGCATTACACGCAAGTATATCAAGGTGTAAATATATACGCGTCAGATTTGCTGCTGCACGCCAAAGATGGTAAAATATTTATGCTGAATGGCAAATTTTTACCTACGCCAAACACCTTAAATATGACCGCAAGCCTCGACGCGACACAAGCACTCGCGGCGGGAGTAAAAACTTTGACGGGCAAAACCGAACTCGCGCCACTCACACCCGACCAACTCAAACTCGTAGGCGGAACGCAATCCAAAGCGGAAAAAGTGATTTATAATGCGTCACTTTGGGACGAAAACGCCAAAAACGAAACGCACTTGGCTTGGCAATTGGAGGTTTCGGTGTCGCCGCTCGAGCGTTACGACGTATTTATAGATGCACAAACGGGCGAAATATTGCGCAGCAGCAGCAAAGTTTGTCACGTCGACGGACCCCGAACCGCAACCGCAACCGACCTAAAAGGCGCAGCCGTAAACATCAATACCTATCAAGTAGGCAACACTTATTATATGATGGACGGCTCGCGGACGATGTTCAATGCCGCGCAAAGTACGCTCCCGAACGACCCGATAGGCGGCATTATGACTATTGACGCGCAAAACACGTCTTCCAATAATCTTGCTTTCGTTCAAATCACCTCGAGTAGTAACTCTTGGAACAACCCAAAAGCGGTATCAGCGCACAATAACGGCGCGTTAGCATATTTGTATTATAAAAATACTTTTAATCGCAACTCTATCAACGGCGCGGGCGGAACTATCGTTTCGCTTATCAACGTAGCCGACGATGGTGGCGTAGGTATGGATAATGCGTATTGGAACGGCGAAGCTATGTTTTATGGCAACGGCAGCACTTATTTTACGCCTTTGGCGAAGTCGTTGGACGTAGCGGGACACGAAATGACGCATGGCGTAGTGCAGGCGACTGCCAATTTGGTGTATCAATCGCAATCGGGTGCGATGAACGAGTCGTTTGCGGATATTTTTGGTGCGATGATTGACCGCAGCAACTGGAAAATCGGCGAAGACGTAGTCAGAGCGCAATATTTTCCGTCAGGCGCACTCCGTGACCTCTCTAATCCGCATAACGGCGCGGCAACGAACGGCAACGGCTGGCAGCCTAGTCACTTCAACGAACGCTACACTGGTACACAAGATAACGGCGGCGTTCACATCAATAGCGGCATTACCAATTACGCCTTTTATTTATTTGCGAATAACGGAAGTATAGGCAAAGCGAAAGCGGAGCAGGTTTTTTATCGTGCGTTAAGCGTTTATTTGGTGCGTTCGTCGCAATTTCAAGACCTCCGAACCTCCGTTTTGCAATCTGTCAGCGACTTATACGGCGCGAACGCGCCCGAAATAGCGATAGCAGCTTCCGCTTTTGACCAAGTAGGCATCACGGGACCGAGCACACCTCCTGCGGGCGGCGGCGGAACGGCAGGCGGCAATTACCAAAACGATATGCAAGTGAACCCAGGCGCAGATTGGATAGTCTATAAATCTACTAATAATAATAGATTGTATGCGGCTATGCCGACCAATATAGCAGGCGCGGTGCAAATATCGAGCCGCGAAGCGATAAGCAAACCAAGCGTTACCGACGATGGTACTTACATCGTTTATACAGGTGTGGACAACAGAATATACGGCATCGACATCAACTGGACAACGGGTGCAGTTACAGAAAACGCCCTCGATGCAGCTACTACTTGGCGCAATATAGTGGTATCGAAAGACGGAAATCGCGTAGCGGCACTCACTACCCAAAACGACAACACTATATATGTATTTGATTTTGCGACGAGTTTAGACAAAACTTTTACGCTCTACAACCCGACAACAGGAACGGGCGGCGCAACAACGGGCGGCGTGCAATACGCCGACGCAATGGATTTTGATTATACTGGCGAAAACCTAATTTACGACGCTTATAATATCATACAAAACTCGAGCGGCAGTAGCATCGACTACTGGGACATCGGCGTACTCAATGCGTGGACGGCTGCGAGCAGCAGTTTCCCGACAGGGAATATTCAAAAATTATTTAATGGTTTACCCGCTAATACGAGCGTGGGCAACCCTATTTTTAGTAAAAATTCACCTTATATCATTAGTTTTGACTTCATCGATTCGCGTTCAAGCCCTACAACCTATAAAGTATTGGGCGCGAACCTACAAACGGGCAACGCAGGGCTTATTTTTGCTAACGACGTAGTTGGTTATCCGTGCTACTCGCGTTTGGATAATAAAGTGCTTTTTAATGCAACCGATAATAACAGCAATCCGATATTGGGCCTTAGCGACGTAGCAACCGATAAAATAACGGGTACGGGTACGCCTTCTATTTTTATCAGTGCGGCGAATTGGGGCGTTTGGTTTGCGAACGGCTCGCGCAGTTTTGCGGTAGCAACCGACAATAAAACAGCGAAAAACAGCGATTTGCAGGTATTCCCGAACCCGAGTCGCGGCGATTTGCTCGTCCGTTTCCG
>JAYWGJ010000319.1:0-1870 GCA_043778315.1 Saprospiraceae bacterium
AATACGGAGTATCGCGCCGAAGCGGTGATATTGGCAACGGGGCATTCGGCGCGTGATATTTACTACCTTTGCCAACGCAAAAAGGTAGCGATGGAGGCAAAACCGTTCGCGCTCGGCGTGCGCATCGAGCATCAGCAATCCCTAATAGACACGGCGCAATATCGGCAATCGCCGCGACACGAGTTGCTGCCCGCCGCGCCCTACAAATTAGTGACGCAGGTGCGCGAACGCGGCGTTTTTTCGTTTTGTATGTGTCCTGGCGGATTAGTCGTGCCTGCCGCAACCGCTCCTGGTGAAATAGTGGTGAACGGTATGTCGATGTCGCGCCGCGACTCCGAGTTTGCTAACTCGGGAACGGTGACGGCGATAGAAATAAGCGACTTTGAGCCGTACAAAAAACACGGCGTACTGGCTGGTTTGGCGTTTCAGCAAGCGGTCGAGCAAGCGATGTTCGCGGTAAGCGACGGCACACAGCGCGCACCCGCGCAGCGACTCACCGATTTTGTACAAGGCAAAATATCGAGTTCGCTACCCAAAACTTCTTACATTCCTGGGCTGATAAGTGCGCCTTTGCACGAAATTTTACCTACCTTTGTGTCAGAAAGATTGCGCGAAGGCGTAAAAAAATTTGGGCAACAAATGAACGGTTATTTCACCGAAAACGCCAATGTGATAGGCACAGAGAGCCGCACGAGCGCACCCGTTCGCATTCCACGCAACCCTGATACGCTAATGCACGTCCATATACAAAACCTTTTTCCGTGCGGCGAAGGCGCAGGATACGCAGGCGGAATACTGTCGGCGGCGATGGACGGACAAAACGTAGCAACCGCTATTGCGAAAATTTATACAAAAAAATAAAAAAATTTACCCAAACACTTGCATAAAACAAATAAGGGCTGTTACTTTGCAGGAAATCGCTTTTAATTATGAATTACTGATGTTACGCACCTATAAGTATAAGAGCGGCTAGCCGCATAGCGGCGATATATTGGTAGAAACATAAATGAGCATACCATTAAGTTGCAGCGCAACGACATATTAAACATAGCAAATCAAGGATTATAAACAAAAAAAGATGTCGCAGCTACGCAGCTATAAAACGCATCAACCTGATATTGCTACCGATATGCCGCCGCTATGCGGCTATAAGACAGCTCAAACCGCTTTTACTCCTGCGTAACATGAGCGAATTATGAATGTCTCGCGCGATTAATGATTAATAGGTTTCACTAAAAAACTGTTCATTGTTCACTGTTATTTGTTCACTAAAAAACTGTTCACTGTTCACTGTTATTTGTTCACTAAAAAACTGTTTACAACAAAAAAATTGGGACGCACGTCCTACCAAAATTATATAGAAAACTAATTTTTAACTTCAAAATCGGATACTCTGTGACTGACGCGCAAGTAAATGAACTTACAGCACCGTTTCGCGCTACTGACGCGGAACTACTAATCGGCGGCGTGGCAGCCCCAAAAACTATTTTCGTAGCTATGTCGGACGACGACCTCGACGATGACGATGATGATATGGACGACGAAGACGATGACGGCTTCGACGAAGACTTCGGCATTGGCGAAGACGACCTCAACCTCGAGGAGATGGGCGAGGAAGGCGTGGAGGATTGGGACGACTTCGAGGACGACGACGACTTCGATGACGATGACGATGATATCGACGACGACGATTTTTAAACGGAAAAACCCATTTAAAACGCTCGTAACTCTATTTTTCGATTACCTTTGGCATCTAAGCGGCGCACTCGCGCACCGCTTAGATGCTTTTTCTATTCATACCAATCATTTATGAACGCACAAATACACACGCCCGAGCGTCCCCCGTTGCACGTCCTTATCATCTATGCCG
>JAYWGJ010000320.1:0-1869 GCA_043778315.1 Saprospiraceae bacterium
CAACGAAGGAGTCCGCAATTTGATTTTAGACCTTAGTCAGGTAAAATTTGTCGACTCGTCGGGACTAAGTGCCATTTTGACAGGAAACCGCATCTGGAAAGACTTAGGACTGTTCATTTTGGCAGGTGCGACCAATCCGTCGGTCAAAAAGCTGATAGAGATTTCGCGCCTCGACAGCATTCTGACCATCATTCCGACGGTATCCGAAGCCATCGATTACACGATGCTCGAGGAGCTTGCGCGCGAACTGAACGAAGAGCAATAGTAAGTAATATCCCCAAAAAACGCAAAAAACCTCCTCGCCGATGACGACTACGTTTTCACTCACTATACTCGGTAGTGCGTCCGCAACGCCTGTGCATGGTCGACACCCGACCGCGCAAATATTGAACGTACACGACTCGCTGTACCTCATTGATTGTGGCGAAGGCACGCAAATGCGGTTCAATGACTTCCGCATCAAGCGCGGACGACTATCGCATATTTTTATCAGTCACCTGCACGGCGACCATTTTTACGGCTTGTTCGGCTTGCTCGGGACGCTCTCGCTTGGCGGGCGCAAAGACCCCATGTATATTTTTGGTCCGCGCGGCATTCGCGAGTGCTTCGAGGTGGTGTTGCGACATTCGGCGAACGGCGAGCTGATGCCCTTCGACATCGTTTGGCACGAAATTGACAACACGACCACACCATATATGGTGTTCGAAAACGCCGCGCTCACCGTCACTACCATTCCGTTGCAGCATCGAATACCGACAGTAGGTTATTTATTCAACGAAAAGCCGCTCCCGCGCAATATCATAGCTGCCAAAATAGCAGAATATGATATTAATTATACCGATATTCACAGTATAAAAAATGGGCAAGACTACGCTTTACCAAACGGAACTATAATACCAAACGCCGAACTCACTACGCCGCCGCCTACGCCGCGCACCTACGCGTACTGCTCGGATACGATGTATGTACCGAGTAATGTGCCGCAACTCGCGCACGTCGATTTGCTCTATCACGAGGCGACTTTTACCGCCGCCGATGCCGACCGAACCGAACGCACGGCGCACTCTACCGCCGCCGAAGCCGCTGCTATCGCGAAAGCTGCCGACGTAAAACGCTTAATTATTGGGCATTTTTCGTCGCGGTATATCGATTTGCAGCCCTCGCTGCTCGAGGCACAAGCGGTGTTCGAGCGGACTGAGCTGGCGGAGGAAGGGCGCGTGTTTGAGGTGTAATTACTCTTTTTATTGTATATAAAAAACACTTATTTTTCAATATGCACGGAGGTATAAAAATACAAACTGGCGGCTTTTTGCTCGCCGAACCCTTTATGTGGGACTCGCATTTTCGGCGCGCCGTAGTGGTGCTGACCGAACACGGCGAACACGGCACACACGGTTTCATGCTCAATAAACCAATCGGAATCGCGCTCAACGACGTGTTGGCTTCCTTCCCGAAGTTCGACGCGGAGGTGCATTACGGCGGACCCGTAGCCACCGATACGCTGCATTTCATACACACCGCAGGCGACCTGCTGTCGCAGAGTCATAAAGTCCGCAACGGTTTGTGGTGGGGCGGTGACCTCGACGAACTCGTTTTTTTGGTCAGAAATGATATGATTACCCCGAACGATGTTCGTTTTTTTGTGGGCTACACGGGTTGGTCGCCTGGGCAGTTGTACGGCGAACTCGCCGACGGCGCATGGCTCACCGACGACGGCGACCTCAACTACATTTTTAAGTCGCGGACGCGCCAAATGTGGCGCGAAATTCTACACAACAGAAACGGCAGCTTGGGCGTGATTGGCGATATGCGCGAGCAAAATTTTTGGAATTGAAGCTGAAAAATTTCGCTCTCTCCACAACTCTGTCT
>JAYWGJ010000321.1:0-1869 GCA_043778315.1 Saprospiraceae bacterium
CAACGAAGGAGTCCGCAATTTGATTTTAGACCTTAGTCAGGTAAAATTTGTCGACTCGTCGGGACTAAGTGCCATTTTGACAGGAAACCGCATCTGGAAGGATTTAGGATTGTTCATTTTGGCAGGCGCGACCAGTCCGTCGGTCAAAAAGCTGATTGAGATTTCGCGCCTCGACAGCATTCTCACTATCATTCCGACGGTATCGGAAGCCATCGATTACACGATGCTCGAGGAGCTTGCGCGCGAACTGAACGAAGAGCAATAGTAAGTAATATCCGCAAAAATCGCAAAAAACCTCCTCGCCAATGACGACTACATTTTCACTCACTATATTCGGTAGTGCGTCCGCAACGCCTGTGCATGGTCGGCACCCGACTGCGCAAATATTGAACGTACACGACTCGCTGTACCTCATTGATTGTGGCGAAGGCACGCAAATGCGCTTCAATGACTTCCGCGTCAAACGCGGACGACTATCGCATATTTTTATCAGTCACCTGCACGGCGACCATTTTTACGGCTTGTTCGGCTTGCTCGGGACGCTCTCGCTCGGCGGGCGCAAAGACCCGATGTATATTTTCGGTCCGCGTGGCATTCGCGAATGCTTCGAGGTAGTGTTGCGGCATTCCGCGAACGGCGAACCGATGCCTTTTGACATCGTTTGGCACGAAATAGACAACACCGACACACCTTATATGTTGTTCGAAAACGCCGCGCTCACGGTGACAACTATTCCGTTGCAGCATCGAATACCAACCGTCGGTTATTTATTTAAAGAAAAGCCGCTGCCGCGCAATATCATAGCTACCAAAATAACGGAATATGATATTAATTATACCGATATTATCAATATAAAAAACGGCAAAGACTACACTTTACCCAACGGGACTATAATACCAAACGGTGAACTGACTACGCCGCCGCCCGCGCCGCGCACCTACGCCTACTGCTCTGACACGATGTATGTGCCGAGTAATGTGCCGCAACTCGCGCACGTCGACCTACTCTATCACGAAGCGACTTTTACCGCCGCCGATGCTGACCGAACCGAACGCACGGGGCATTCTACCGCCGCCGAAGCCGCCGCTATCGCGAAAGCTGCCGACGTAAAACGCTTAATTATTGGGCATTTTTCGTCTAGATACATCGATTTGCAGCCGTCGCTGCTCGAGGCAAAAGCGGTGTTCGAACGGACTGAACTGGCGGAGGAGGGGCGCGTTTTTGAGGTGTGAACACTCTTTTTATTATATATAAAAAAGCACTTATTTGTAATATGCACGGAGGTATAAAAATACAAACTGGCGGCTTTTTGCTTGCCGAACCCTTTATGTGGGACTCACATTTTCGGCGCGCCGTAGTGGTGCTGACCGAACACGGCGAACACGGCACACACGGGTTTATGCTCAATAAACCAATCGGAATCGCGCTCAACGACGTGTTGGCTTCGTTCCCGAAATTCGACGCGGAGGTGCATTACGGCGGACCCGTAGCAACCGATACGCTCCATTTTATACACACCGCAGGCGAATTGCTGTCACAAAGCCATAAAGTCCGCAACGGTTTGTGGTGGGGTGGCGACCTCGACGAACTCATGTTTTTGGTCAAAAATGATATGATTACCTCGAACGATGTTCGTTTTTTTGTGGGCTACACAGGTTGGTCGCCTGGGCAGCTCTACGGCGAACTCGCCGACGGCGCGTGGCTCACCGACGACGGCGACCTCAACTACATTTTTAAGTCGCGGACGCGACAAATGTGGCGCGAAATTCTGCACAACAGAAACGGCAGCTTGGGCGTGATTGGCGATATGCGCGAGCAAAATTTTTGGAATTGAAGCTGAAAAATTTCGCTCTCTCCACAACTCTGTCT
>JAYWGJ010000322.1:0-1868 GCA_043778315.1 Saprospiraceae bacterium
TGAACGGAGTCTTTTTGTAGCAACGCGGCGCGTTTTTCTAGCTCTTCGCGGCGGTCTTTCATCTGCGCCCGCACCACAATTGCGCGCAAGCGCAACTGCTCGCCTTTGCCCGTTTCCTCTATCAAGCGGCGCGCTGCGATGCGCCCGATACGCCCAAAACCATACAAAACCACATCTTTTGCTACCAATCGCATTTTGTCTTGTCCTACAAAATGATTTAATCTATCGGCAATAAACGCATTGAGATTGACGTAATTATGCTTTTCAGCCACCCATTCGGTAGCGAGCGTACCTACATCGATGCGCGCAGGCGCAAGATTGAGCTTAGATATTGCCACTGCAATCTGTAAACTCATATATACGCTAACAGGCTGCCCCGAGTAATCCTTGGCAAATAAATGATTGTTTATCACCTCCGACGGGCGCGAATCGTGTATGTTCCGACGAAATAGTATCAACTCGATAGATTTATCAAACCGCAGCTCGCCTACTATTTGCATCAATTCCAATGCGATTTTTTCTTGCTCGCGCCACGTTTCTAAGCTCGGCTCTACGTCCTGAAACAATTCAGCAGATTTTGTTAGTTCACTCATTCGGATAAAGATTTTAGAAAATGATTTTGAAATTAAATTTGAAAAAGGATATTTATTTAAGAATTAAATTTTGTTTAATCTGCGTGCAAATATACGGAATATAGCTAAAATTTGGTGCGTTTTTAGTCCAATAAAATGTAAAAAAACAGGAACTATTCGACCGAACTAATTTATTTCAGCTATTTACATTAAATTAACTTAATTTTTTGTTTCTTTGTGGTTATAAATCAAAAAGATAGAATTGCAATGATAATGAAAAAAACATACCTCGTAGCGCTTGCCGCAGTAAGCGTACTGCTCACTTATTGCGCACCGACGCAAATGGTAAAGCCGTTATATAAAGGTGAGAATCAAGTGACTGCGCATTTTGGCGGTCCGTTAATCAAGTTTTCGGGCGCGCCGATTCCGTTGCCTTTCGCGTCGGTGCATTACGCTCGCGGCTTGACCGACAAAACGACCGCTTTCGGCGGAATTGGCTTAACGCAAGCCGCTTTTGGTGTGGTACAAGTCGATTTGGGTGTTACGCAAGGTATTTTAAGCCCAAAAGGAGCGCGCCCAGGCTTTAGCGTCACGCCAGACGTGTTTTTGATGTACGACGTTTGGCAAAAAAATATTCGGGTTTACCCAACCTTCGACGCGAATGCGTATTGGGATATTGGCAAACAAAAAAGCACCGCTTATGTGGGAATCACGAATTGGTTTGAGCTGAACGGCAAGCGCGCTTTCGACGAGCCGCAACCCGACGCGTGGCTACAAGGCTTTCACGCGGGCTACGTTTTGCGTCATAACTCATGGAATTTTACGCTGCAAACCAGTTTTTTAGCACCGTTTAAAGACAACGTCAAACTCGTACCCGAGTACATCAGTTTTGGCAAAACAGGCGCGATTGGCGTTTATCTTGGCGTAGGCAAAACGTTTGGCGCGGTGCAGAGCAAGGCGCGAATGTAATATTTGTAGAAATATTATTGTGTAAAACATTGTAAAATAAAAACATTTTTAACAATAAAAATATGCAAATAAAAACCGTTTTATTTTTGATTTTGGGCGCGACGGCAACAGCGGCTACTGTTTTCGGGGCGTATAAATATCCTGAATACAAAAAACAAAAAGCCTTAACTGCGCGTTTTGATGCTTTTACGCAGGTATTCGCGAAAGCTGAAATGCCCTACGAAGTGCAACCCGCTACACTGAATATGTTTGTCACGCGTGTTTTTAGTTATGATGAATATGTACCCGATACCACGCGCAACCCAAAAACTTTGGGCAGGGCTTTTG
>JAYWGJ010000323.1:0-1867 GCA_043778315.1 Saprospiraceae bacterium
ACCGAATACACTACGCCAAAACCTTTGATGAACGGCGTGTATTTTTTGTGGCTCAAACCGAAGGTTTGGAACGCCGACTGAAAGCCGTGTTGCAAGTGAAACGCTAATATGCCCATCGATAATACATAAAAAATAACCAAAACGGGCTGCTGAAACGCCACTTGCACCATCTTATATACGTCGGGGATTTGTACGCCGTCGAGGGTAGTCATCGGCGACGCGCCTACCATCAAGTGCCACCAAAAAGTGTATAAATGAAACGCCCAAAATATGAATATCCAAGAGCCGAGTATGGCTGCATAACGCACCGCAAAACTGCTGCTTTTGGTCGATACCACCGCGTAGCCTTGCTCGCCACGCGCCTTTTTGTTCGCCCACGCTAGCGCGATTCCGCGAAATGCGTGTACCAAAAACGCCGCAAACGTGAGGTAGCGCGCCACATATATAATAATAGGGTTGTTTTCCATGACGTGCGCGTAGTGATTAAACGCGTCGGCACTGATGAACAACTGACTGTTGCCCAAAACGTGTATCGTCAGAAACAGTATCAAAAACAGACCCGAAACGCCCACAACGAGCTTTTGTCCGATAGAGGACACAAAAAAGTTGGCTAACCAATTCATACTTTAAGATGTATTTTTATTTTATTTTTACAATGATTTTTTTTACAACTGAATTATGATGCGCAATGTTTTTTTATTTTTACAATACAACTACATTCCACACTGCAAAAGTACCTAATAAATGATAATTTTTTGTAATAGTTTATTAATACTTGTACTATTTTTTTTATTTAGAATTATTCTACATTAAAAAGACATAGAAATATTGTAGCAATCAAGGTATTTCGCTTGTTGCTAATAAAAAAAACTTGTTTTTGCAACTCTAAAAACTACCTCAACAGCTCTGCTTCTTTGCTCCTCTGTTTCTCCGCGTTTAAAAAATAAAAAAACGCCTGCGTTTAAAAACTTTCTTCGCGTCCAAAAAACAAAAACTACCTCAACAGCTCTGCTTCTTTGCTCCTCTGTTTCTCCGCGTTAAAAAAATAAAAAAACGCCTGCGTTTAAAAACTTTCTTCGCGCCTAAAAATCTCACTTTCGTAAATAAAAATATAAAATTAGAAAAAATAAACTTAACTATTGTATTATTAAATAAAAATTATTTATTACCTTTGCAGCCCATTACGGAAACGTAGTGCAATGTATAAACCATATCGTTAACAATTAAAATTAGTGTGGAATTTTGGAAGACAACAACCACGAAATTGAGCTTGTAGAAGTAGTAGAACAAGCTGCGCCCAAAGCGCATGATGATTTTGACTTTGCCGCAGGCGTAAAGCGCAAAATTGAATACACCCTCACCGAACAAGCTGCAATGTTGGCTCAGTTTGACGAGACATTAAGTAACTTGGAAACAGGCGCGGTCGTTCACGCTCGTGTGACTTCTATGTCGGCGAACGACGTTATTTTGGACATTGGCTCGAAAGCCGACGGTTTGGTACAACGCACCGAATTTCGCGACACACCCGACCTCAAAGTAGGCGACTATATAGAGGTGTATGTAGAGATGCAAGAGGACAAAAAAGGACGTTTAATATTGTCGCGCCGCAAAGCGAAACTTATCCGCTCTTGGCAAAACCTCATCGACTCGTTCGAAAAAGACACTATTATTACTGGTCACATCATCGGTAAAACGAAAGGTGGCTTGATAGTAGATTGTGGCGGCTTGGAGACTTTCCTTCCAGGCTCACAAATCGATATTCGCCCTGTGACCGACTACGACCAATACGTTGGTAAAACAATGGAATTTAAAGTAGTCAAAATCAACGAAAATATCAAAAATGCAGTAATTTCGCACAAAATCCTAA
>JAYWGJ010000324.1:0-5042 GCA_043778315.1 Saprospiraceae bacterium
CAGCAAAACGCCGCCGCCCAAGCCCATATAAAACTTAAATTTCGCTTCGTCGACGTGACTCAACACCCACGACAAGCCGAAATAAGTAGCCGCTATATAAAATATATCGCTTATCCATTCGCCCGCGCCCACCGCGATACCTGCGCGCACGCCGCGCTCTATGCCCGTCTGCACGAGCATAAAAAATATCGGACCTGCCATGATAGCCAAGGTCAGACCCATCAAAATTCCTGCGAGTAAATGCGCCATTTTATCTTTTTTCGGTATTAACCATCATTTGTTTGAACAAATCCCACACCACAATACCCGCGCAGACGCTGATATTTAGGGAGTGTTTGGTACCGATTTGCGGTATTTCTATGCAGCCGTCGCAGAGCGCGAGAGCTTCGCTGCTCACGCCATCTACTTCGTTGCCCAACACCAAAGCGTAGCACGCATCGGGCTGCACAGCGAAGGCTTCGAGCGACGTGCTGCCTGCCGTTTGCTCTATCGCTATCAGCGTATAACCCTTGCTGCGTAAGGCTTGCAGCGCGTCGGTTGTTTCGGCGTAATGCGTCCAAGCTACCGTTTCGGTTGCGCCGAGCGCGGTTTTGAGTATCTCTTTATGCGGCGGTTGCGCCGTGATGCCGCAAAGCACAATCGCCTCCAAACGGAACGCATCAGCCGTGCGGAACGCCGAGCCGACGTTCAGCGCGCTGCGCACATTATCATACACGATAACGATTGGCGTTTTCGCTTCGGCGCGAAACTCGTCGGGTGTGAGGCGCGCCAGCGCGTCCATAGATAATTTTTGCATTCAGTCTTTTTAGATTGCAGGATTCAAAAATATATTATTTGTAAAAATAAATTGATACGGCAAAGGTAGTATTTTTTTGTTTGTTCTAAACTAATACCAATCCGCGCATTACGCATTAGTTTTTTCCGTAATAATCGGTCTTAATAAAATATTTTAAAAATAAATCGACAAATATTTGTTAATATCAATAAAAGACTGCAATTTTGGGTTTAGGAAGTAACAAAAGAATAAAGTTCTTTGACATCGCGGGCGTGTATTGCAAAATAATATTTGGAATAAACAATAATTTAACTTATAGTTTAGTTGAATTGTTTTTACAAACGTTATTTATCCGAATTATATTTTTTTAATCGTATTATTAAAACCAAAAGTACTCGTGTATGAAGATTCAAACCCAATCCGTGCATTTTGATGCAGACGTGAAGTTGCTCGATTTCATCGAGAAAAAAATGAATAAATTAAGTACTTTCCATGATAATATCATAGACGTAGAGGTTTATTTGCGCCTCGAGAACCACGGACAAATCAGCGACAAATTAGCCGAGATAAAAGTCCATGTTCCTGGACATTCGTTTGTAGCCAAAGAGACTTTCCAGACCTTCGAGCAAGCCGTTGATGAGGCGAGCGAAGGTTTGCGCCGCCAGTTGATTCGACACAAAGAAAAATCAAAAGCGCACCATTAGTCGTATGCTTTTAAAGAAATTTGCAATCATTCGTTTTTTGTAAAACGTAAAGATATTAAAAGCTGCCGCTCCCTATGGAAGGAACGGCAGCTTTTTTTTGTTTATCACTGAAATAAATTGAGCTTTTTTCTTTGCATAGCAATAGAAAAACTTTGCTCACTTTGCTACTTCACCGCTCTGCTTCTTTGCATCTCCGCTTCTCCGCGTTTAAAAAAATTCTTTCCGCGTGTAAAAATTTCCGTACTCGATAATTTACGCATGAACCACACTATCCGCAGTCATATACAACGGAAATTGCGTCATAAACTCGTTAATCTCCGCTTTAACATTAGCGATAATCGCTTCATTATCAATGTTTTCTATCACGCTGTCAATCCAATTGACGACCTGTACGCAGTCCGCTTCGCGGAAGCCACGCGTAGTGATAGCAGGCGTACCTACTCTGATACCCGAAGTCGTGAACGGCGTGCGGCTATCGAACGGTACCATATTTTTATTGACCGTAATATCGGCTTTTACTAGTGCGTTTTCTACCGCTTTGCCGTGCGCCGTTGTTTTGCCGCGCAAGTCTATAAGCATCAAGTGATTATCCGTTCCGCCCGAAATAATACTGTACCCTTTTTCGGTAAACGCGCCCGACATTGCTCGTGCGTTGCGGCGCATCTGCTCCGCATAAACCGCAAAATCGGGGCGCAAGGCCTCGCCAAAAGCAACCGCTTTCGCCGCAATAACGTGTTCTAAGGGACCGCCTTGAATACCCGGGAAAACCGCGCTATTCAGCACCGCCGACATCAGCCGCGTCTCGCCTTTCGGTGATTTTATACCAAACGGATTTTCAAAATCACTGCCCATCATAATCAATCCGCCACGCGGTCCGCGCAGCGTTTTGTGGGTCGTAGAACTAATAATATGACAATGCGGCAACGGGTCGTTGAGCAATTTTGCGGCAATCATGCCTGCGGGGTGCGCTATATCCGCCCAAAGTATCGCGCCTACCTTGTCGGCAATAGCACGAAAACGAGCGTAATCCCAGTCGCGGGAGTAAGCACTTGCGCCGCAAATAATCATTTTTGGCTTTTCGCGTAGCGCAATCGCCTCCACTTTGTCCATGTCTATCAAACCTGTGTCGGGTTCAACGCCGTAAAAATATGGCGAGTATAGTTTACCCGAAAAATTTACCGACGAGCCGTGCGTCAAATGTCCGCCGTGTGCGAGGTCGAAGCCCAAAATCGCATCGCCTGCTTGTATGCAAGCCAGATAAATAGCGGCATTCGCCTGCGCGCCCGAGTGCGGCTGCACATTAGCGTACTCCGCGCCAAAAAGCTGACAGAGGCGGTCTATCGCCAACTGCTCTACTTCATCAACTACCTGACAGCCGCCGTAATACCGCGCACGCGGATAGCCTTCGGCGTATTTATTAGTGAGGCAACTGCCCATCGTAGCAATCACTTCGGCGGACGCAAAATTTTCGGACGCGATAAGCTCTAAGCCTTCGCGCTGACGGTGCAACTCGCGTTCTATCAAATTAGCAATGGCAATATCTTTCATTTTTTATAATTTATAAATTATTGATTGATAAGGAATTAAGAAATTTTATTTTTCACTTCGCAACGTATAAACACAAAACGCCTCGACAGTTCATACGAATAGTCGAGGCGTTTTGTCATTATCAATGATTAGTTCATTGAAGTTTGCTTAACTACTGGAACTTGTTGTTTTGCTTCAACCGCAGTTACCGATGTGCTTGTTACACCCGATTTTTTGGTACAGCAAGCTTTGTCACCTTTGGTGCATTTTTTGCCGTTTTCGTCCGTTTTTGTAACTTCGAGTGAAGCGGTACTAACTGGTGTCGCTGCTGCTGTTGCGGTAGTTGCAGCCGTTTTTGAGCAACATGCTTTACCTGCGCTTGCAGTTTTGTTACCTGTGCATTGTGCGTTAGCCGCGAATGTGAAACCTACACAAGCTACCAATAAGATTAATTTTTTCATAAATAATGGAGATTTTTATGCCGCTTTCGCAGCGTTAAATGATTAAGATTTACCAGGAAAGCGTCTAAAATAAGTTACTGTATTCTAACTTGTCTTTCGCACCAAAACTGCGTTAGATTTTCGTTACGATGCACAGCATCGCGCCTCAAATCTGCCTTGTTTTGACTCAAAATCCTGCGTTATAATATTCAGTACCTTATTTTCTCTTCATTCCTTATTAGATAAGCGGCTGTGGCCAATTACTATTTTATAACACAAATATAAGCCCAAATGTTCTATAATAATAGAATTGTTGTAAAAAAATTACAATTTTGCTATAATACTTCTGTTGCCTTTTACTTTTTGTCCGATAGAAACCTCTATTTTGGCATCTAAGGGCAGGTACAAATCGACCCGTGAGCCGAATTTGATAAAACCCATATCCGTACCTTGCTTTACTTCCGTACCTTCATCGACATACGAAACGATGCGTTTTGCCAGCAAACCTGCTACCTGACGCATCAAAATCTCGTCTTTGCCGTTGCCATAAACGACGGTTGTGCGCTCGTTTTCGGTGCTACTTTTCGGGTGCCACGCCACTAAGTAGCGTCCAGGGTGATACTTGAAATAATTGACCGTGCCGCCCATCGGGTTGCGATTGACGTGTACGTTCGTCGGCGACATAAATATACTGACTTGCAAACGACGGTCGTGAAAATACTCGTTTTCTTGCGCTTCTTCTATCACCACCACTTTGCCGTCGGCGGGCGCATACACTATATTATCGTCGGCGATAAGCACTTCGCGACTCGGGTTGCGAAAAAACTGCGTTACCAAACCAAACACGCCCAACGAAAATATACCTGCTGCGTAGTGCCAATCCGTCACTTCGGGATACGCATACCATAATATTGCGTTCGCCGCGCCAATTGCTAAGGCGGTTCCGCCCAATATTTTAAACCCTTCTTTGTGTATGTACATTTTTTATATTTATGGGTAATTATTGTAAAATAAAATCAGTCACAAAGATACGATAAAAAGTAATGCGTTTGCAATTTATTTTTTTATGACCTGCGTCAAACCCGTTTTGAGGTCTTGTAGTTTTCCTTCTCGTGTAATAATTAGGTCTTCGGTGTTCGTCAATATCGTATTTGTAATTTTATTTTTATCGCTATAAAAATCATTTCTTTCGATAGGTAATAAAAATTGGTTTTTGTACGTCAGTTTCGCAATTTTCAACTGGTCGTCGGGCAAAGCCGTGATTTTGCAAGCCGTCAGACTTTCGTAACCGTCCGAGTAAGCGATAGGCACGGTCGTTATCAGTCTGCCGAAAGGCGAATAGGTAGCCAAAATGTAGTTATAATTATCATCAAAACCGCTATGCGACTTGTAAACCACCGCTTTATACTGCTTATTTTCCGCCAATATTTTATCCGCAACGTACTCGTCTGGACCAGAGCGGCTAAACTCGCCATCTATCATATCGGGTATATATACGGCAAAAGCCCTGCCCAAAGTTTTTGGGTTGCGCGTGGTATCGGGTACATATTCATCATAACTAAAAACACGCGTGACAAACATATTCAGTGTAGCGGG
>JAYWGJ010000325.1:0-18974 GCA_043778315.1 Saprospiraceae bacterium
CAAAACCTACCAATTTAAACCATAAAAAATGACTCCTACACCTTTAATTTCAGATGTGCAGTTCAACGACCTTTCTAATGTGCAGGAGGCGATGCTGGAAATCCTCGACTTCGAACGGCAGCGCATCGCGCTCGACCTGCACGACCGCGTACAAAATAACTTGCGGTTAATCCGCGACGATTATGCACACGACCGAGGGCTGTTTGAGGCATTGAGCGGTGTGCTGCAAGACGTGCGCACCGTTGCGTATCAGCTTACGCCAAAAATGCTGCAAGAGTTTTCGCTCGTCGAGTATTTGAATATTTACGAAAGTAACCTGAATTTGATTTATGGCGAGCAGTTTAACACCGATTTTAGGACAAATGTGGATTTTTATATCCCAAAAAGCATTGAAAATCAGTTGTTTAGCATCGTGCAAGAATGCATGAACAACGTGCTGAAATACGGAGCAGATACGCCTATCGTCTGCATCAGGTTGCGCAAAGAGGGCGAAATGCTGACCCTCTTAGTGCAGGATTTTGGTAAGGGTTTTGATAAAACGGTGGTCAATATAGACACGACCGTCGGTTTGCGCAGCATCGCTACGCGCAGCAATTTCATCGGCGGCACTTGCGAAATCACGACCGCACCGAGCGAAGGCTGCAAAGTGAAAGTTTTTGTGCCAATGCAACTCGTCCGCGAAGCCGCAATACCAAGTACCTATCAAGCTACTACGAAAGTACGCGATAACACACCGAAAGCGTACCCGACCGATAATATTTTGATTGTGGATAATCAGCGCGAAATAGGAGAGGGGCTTTGCGCGCTGCTGCACCGAACGGGCAGAACGATAAAATATGTGCGTAGCATGGCGGAAGCGAAAACGCATTTGGCGGGCGGCGGCGTGAAGGTCGTGATTACCGATATTACGATGCCCGACGAGTCGGGTATGCAGTTGGCGGAGCATATACAGGACAAATACGAGGATACGAAGTGTATTTTATATTCTGTAAACGATAATCCTGCCTACATTTTTAGAGCCGCGAATAAGCTACTCGTAGATGCATATATATGGAAAGAAGAACCGAAAACGGCGGACGATATTCACCCGATTGAGGCTGCGTTATTGCATTTGGAAGATAGCACAACGGGCGAGCCGCATTATAGTCCGCAGATAGAAAAGGTGCGCAAGACGCTGGTAGAGCGGGTGTATAAAGATGAGGAATCTGAAAATAGGAAAATTTTTGGCGCGTTTATTAAAACAATGAGAGAAAATGAGCGCAAAAAAGATGAAAAAATCGGCGATTATAAATATAGAATTTCTGAATTAGCACTAGAAAGTATTGGTAAAAAATCTAAAGATGTGCAGAAATATGTAGAAAAAGCTATGGAAAGGTATAATGAAGATACTCAAATAGATAAACGGCACGAAGCGGACGCTTTTATTCTACAACTCGCACATGATTTTGGGTTGTTAAATTAATTCAATTTATATTTCATTTTTATAGAAGTTGTAATGCAGTTATGCGTTACAACTTTTTTTTATTTCGAAAAGTTGTCGTTTTATCTACGCTATACCTGCCCTTACCTTTGCAGTATCAAAATGAAATTAACAAGTTGTTCACAGAAAAATAGATTTTTAGGAAGTCAAAAAATTCAAAAAGTTGTCGTTTTATCTACGCTACACTTGCCCGTACCTTTGCAGTATGAAAATGAAATTAACAAGTCATTTACAGAAAAGTAGATTTTTATAAAGTCAAAAAATTTGAAAAGTTGTCGTTTTATCGACGCTACGTCTGTCCGTATCTTTGCGGTATCAAAATAGAATTACGACCAAAACACACCCTAAAATATTTATTTTCAAATATCCAAAATACATGGAATTATTTATTGCTACGTTGTGTTATGCAAATATACGACTAAAATATTAACAAATCGTTTACAACTTTCGGCTATAGCAATTGCAAATATATCAATCATTTTTTCTCACCGTTTTAACCATTTATCATGGCAAACAATCCAACTCCGCCGAAGCCATCGCCGCCGAAGCAAACACCGCCCGCACCGATAGTCGTGCCTGCGAAACCTGAACGCGACAATCGTGGCAATCAGTTAAATCCTAATCATCAACCTACCAAAGGTAAGGATAACCCTTTGAAAAAGGATTAGGATAAGTAGTACAGCAGTCGCCGCGTTGCGGAGAAGTAGCGCGGCGGCTGTTTTTTTTAGTGGAAAATTACTTTTTTCGAATCATTTTAATCACACTTTAATACGATGGAACGAATAATCGCAGGGTTTCGTAAAGCAGACCATTTTTTGTATCGCCAGTGGGACAGGTCTGTTGATGACCGCTTGCTGATTGAACTGATGCGCGCCTTGCCCGCCAAGCATGATGCGAAAGCCAAATACAATTTGATTTTTGGGTATCAATATTGTCAAAAGCTGCGACAGCAAGGCTTCGACGTACCAAAACTTCGCAAAGGCGAATGTCTGGTTTTAGCACTCAAAAATTTTGTGCTTATCACCATTTATAAATACAATTCGCTCAATCAGTTAGGTCTGCTGGTGGCGCATCGCGGTGAAGTGTTTATTTTTAGGTAGTTATCTTTTCACCTTTTTCTTTATTACAATTTAAACCTTCGTAACTCACATCGTTCCTCACGTTTAAACCCACTTAATCCTATGAAAGTACCTATTCCTAGTGTAAATTACCACTTGTGGGAACCTTGCAACATGAAATGCAAGTTTTGCTTCGCTACGTTTCAGGACGTGAAAAATACGGTTTTGCCGAAAGGTCATCTCAGCCGCGAGGACTCTTTGCGCGTGGTTGATGCGGTTGTGGCGGCTGGTTTCGAGAAAATCACTTTTGCGGGCGGTGAACCGACGCTCTGTAAATGGCTCGATGAGCTAATTATTCGTGCTAAACAAGGCGGTATGACGACCATGATTGTTAGCAACGGAATTATGCTAACCGAAGCGTGGCTCGAGAAAATGCACGGACACCTCGATTGGGTAACTATCAGCATCGATACGCTCGACCCTGCACAACAAATCGTGATGGGACGTGTGCAGAACGGCAAACCCGTACCCTCGGAGAAGTACGCGGAGATAGCGGCTAATGTGAAAAAATACGGCATTCGTCTGAAACTGAATACGGTGGTTAGTAGTGTGAATGCGACTGATGATATGGGCGATTTCGTTGAGTTTATCGCGCCTGAGCGGTGGAAACTATTTAAAGTATTGCCGATAAAGGGACAAAATGATGCGCATATTGACGAGTTTGTGATAAATGATACTATATTTGAGGCGTATGTGGCAAGACATGAATGGTTGAATGCCGTCGGCATCGTTACCGTTCCCGAAAATAATGATGCGATGACAGGTTCTTATGCGATGATTGACCCCGCAGGGCGATTTTACGATAATACAAAAGGCGAACTTTCGTATAGCGAACCAATACTTAGTGTCGGCATACCGAAAGCGTTGCAGCAAGTAAGTATAGATGCCGATAAGTTTGAGCAACGGCAGGGAATATACGATTGGGAAAGCAGCTCGGAAATAGTGGAGTAGTAATGCTGGAAAATACTAACCTTTTCAAGGGAAAGGGTTAGTGCTTTTCAAAAAACAAAATTTTTATAAACTAAAAAAACAAAATTAGATGTCAAAAAAAACAACTAAAAATCGGATTAGCGACCTACTTGTTGCACTAAATCAAGGCGTTTACGAAAAAGAAACGGTTATCCGCTTGTCGCTGTTAGCGGCGATTGCTGGTGAGAGTATTTTTTTATTAGGCGCGCCTGGCGTTGCCAAAAGTTTGGTGGCGCGTCGGTTGAAGTTAGCGTTTAAGGACGCTAAAAGCTTCGACTATTTGATGAACCGATTTAGCACGCCCGACGAGTTGTTCGGACCTGTTTCTATTTCGAAACTCAAAAACGACGATAAGTACGAACGTATCGTAGGGCGCTATTTACCTGATAGCGAAGTCGTTTTTCTCGACGAAATCTGGAAAGCGAGTCCGTCTATTCAAAACACACTTTTGACCGTACTCAACGAAAAAGTGTTTCGCAACGGCGAGCAAGAAATTAAAGTGCCGATGAAAGCGTTGATTGCGGCTTCAAACGAATTGCCTGCCGAAGGCGAAGGTTTGGAGGCATTGTATGACCGCTTTTTAGTGCGTTACAACGTGGAAAGTATCGAAAATAATGATGCTTTTAATACAATGATTACGATGAAAAACGCCGAAAACGCCGTTGCGGAAAACTTACAAATTACTGCCGATGATTACGAACTTTGGCAACTTGCGATTGAGGACATTACCGTACCCGAAAATGTATTGAATGTAATTATGGTTATTCGCAACTATATTAACGAACACAACGAAAAACAAGTAGAAGCAGACGAAAAACAATTGTATGTATCTGACCGTCGCTGGCGTAAAATCGTACAATTATTGCGTACCTCTGCTTTTTTGAACGACCGCGCTGCCGTAGATTTGATGGATTGTTTTTTAATCGCGGATTGTATTTGGGACGAAACAATGCAATGCGAAACGGTAAAGGGTTTTGTGCGCGATGCGATTCAAAAACACGGCTATACGCTTGATTTGGATTTGAAACCCGTAAAAAAACAGTTGGAGGACTTGGATAAAGATGTGCAAAAGGAAACGAGTTATGTGAAAAAAGAAACAACGACTAGCATTACTTTGATAGATGGTAAATATTTAAGAATATTAGGATTAAAGGGCTTTTTTACCTATGAAAATGAAGATTTAATAGATGCGGACGATTTCTTGAAATTAAAAGCCGATAATGGTACAACTATTGTTCGTAGAGATACAAATAATCAAACATCAGATGTTGTAGCGGCTGAGGGAGTGAAAGCTAGGCAAATTCAGTTGAAGGTTAGTAATAAATGGCATCATTTTGATATTGCTACGCATGACGAAGACGAGGATATTACGCTCACCAAAAAACCGCATCATGCAGTAGCAAAATCGTGGGACAAAAAAATAGCGATTGTTTTGACGCAAACAAGTAATCGAAAATCGCAAATACAGCATTTCCGTGATACGGATTTGAAGCACGTCCGCACGAATTTATTTGTGGATAAGGAATATGCACCCGTGGTAGAATCGCATTTGGATAATATTTTGAAAAATATTGAAATGTTAGAAATTGAGGTAAATCAAATCAAAGATTACTACCAAAATATCGAGGCAGAAAAACAGTTAGACATCAAAAAAATCTCCTAAAATGACAAACGAAACGATACAACAATTCGAGCTTTTTGGTAGCATCGGCGACGCAGCATTGCGTCGCCGATTGACCGAACAACTACACGCGGCATTGCAGCAAAACGGCAAGGCAGATTTAGGTTTTAGCGACGCGGAAACGGATAATTTTGCGACTGCCTTCGCGGAAATTATCAACGGAAACGAAGTTTTGCGTGAACTTTGCGCACAAGACGCAGCACTTGCAACTGAAATTACCGCCGAAATTTTGGCTTTTGTAGAAAATACGCAAAAGGAAATTTTGCGCAAAAGCGGCGACTTGTACGACGAGCAAGTAGCGATTGAAACAACCGACGCAACAATACTCGCGGAGTTACCCAAAGTTACGCGTCGCAACACGTCAAAACGCGACGAGTTTTGGAACGAAAAAATAGCTATGGAGAGTCGTTTTTATCAAAAAAACGAACTCAATTTAGCTTTCTACCGCAAAGAATTTGAGAAAGCAAGTACCGCAAAAACGGAAATTATTGTAGCAAATATTGTAGAAAATATAGCTGTAAATACAACAGAAAATACGACCGAAAATGTAGCAAATACCAAGATAAGCGTCGAGAGCATAAAGGCGCACTTCATAGAAAACTGGCAAAAGCATTTTCAAGTAAAAAAGGCAAAACACGAGTTGGCGATTATTGACGAAGCGCGTAAAAAATTCTGCGAAGACTTATACAAACGCATCTACGAGTTGAAAAAATTGCAAGAAATATTAGCACCGTTTACCAACGAATTAGGCAGACTTTGGGATATGTCGAAAGGCAATTTTCAGCGCGCCAATTTTGACTTGTTGAAACATTTTGCCGAATTATTAAAAAATGATAAAACGCTCGCCGAACTTATCGAAATGCTCGGAAAAATGCGAACTGCCGAACAAGAATTAGAAGAAGAAACGTACAGCGAAACGGTTTTGAAAACGAAATGGAAACCCGTTCACGCCTATCGCGGCGACATTGCGGGTATTCACGAAAGCGATGACCTTAACAGTATGTTGCCTTCGGAAGCCGCATTGTTGAGCGACCACGTTTTGGAAACTGTGTTTTATAAAAAGTTTGCAGAAAAAAAATTGCAAACCTTTGAATATCAAAATAAAACAGCGATTTACGAACAAGAAAATCAAGAAAAAAAGCGGCAGAAACCGAAAGAAACCGATAAAGGTCCCTTTATTATTTGCGTCGATACAAGCGGCTCGATGCACGGAACGCCTGAAAATGTTGCCAAAACATTGTGTTTTGCGATGATAAAAAAAGCAATTCAAGAGCTGCGAAAATGTTATTTAATTTCGTTTTCAACAAGTATAGAAACGCTTGATTTGGGCGATTTTAAAAATTCGTTAGAAAAATTGATACATTTTTTGGGTATGTCATTTCACGGCGGAACGGACGCTACACCTGCAATGCACGAAGCAATGCGAATGTTGAATACCAATGAGTACAAAAAAGCAGATGTGCTGATGATTTCGGATTTTGTGATGCCCGCTTTTGACGAAAATATGCAAAATCAATTGGCAAAAGCCCGCGCTAACGATACAAAATTTCACAGTTTGGTAATTGGCGCAAGCAATAATCAACGTGCTACTGCCGACTTCGACAACACCTGGCTCTACAACTCTAATACAGGTATGAAGGGTTTGATTACCGCATTAAAAAAAATCTAATCCACCACTCCCCCAAAAATCCGCCGCAACCCTCCTTCCGAGCGGTTGCGGCTTTTTACCGTTAAGCAACGAAGAAAAAATAAAATTTTTTCTTTTTCATAAACCAAAACCCTATTTTGGTGTTCGATTTTTGTATCAAAATTTATTTTTATGTCATTACCGAAAGAAGATTATTACCACGAGGAGGCGTTGCCGTTTCACCCGTACCGAATTTTATTGTACCTGCTTTTGGCGGGGATAACGGCTTTGTTTTTAGCGACGACGGGCGCGTATTTGTTCACCCGCGTACAGATGCACACGCCGCCGTTGCCCGTTCCTATGTTGTTCGTAATCAATACGTTAGTGCTGATTGGTAGCAGTTTTACGCTAAACTGGGCGAACAACTGCTACGCTGCCGACGAAACTAAACGATACCAAGTAGCTTTGGGCGCGACGCTCGGGCTGACGCTGCTTTTTATGGGCTTGCAATATGTGGGTTGGGAGCAGTTGCAGCCGTTTTTGCACGCGCCTTCCACCGACCGCAACAGCGTCAATTATATTTATGCCATTTCTATTTTGCATTTTATACATATCGTAGGCGGATTGCCGTTTATGCTTTTGTTTTTGGCAACGGCGGTGCTGCGCATGCGCGAACCCGTGAGCGTTTTAGTCTATTTCAGCGACCCTGCTAAGCTGATGAAACTTCGTCTGCTTACCACTTATTGGCATTATTTAGATATATTATGGATATATTTAGTCGTTTTCTTCCTGCTAAATTCCTTGTTTTTACGATAAGAAAATAATTATTTTACAACAACAAAAAAAGTTCTGCACACCGTTTTGGCGTGCAGGACTTTTTTATTTTTTTTACAAGCTTAATTTATTGCGGCGCATCACTCACCACCGTTCTTTTGCGCTTTTTCAATTTAGCAGAATCCAAAAAGTAGAGTAGTTTCACAGAAATCAAATCCGCTTGTTTTTGTTGCAATACATCATTAATATTTTGCGTATAGCTGTATTGCAAGGCGCGTGAGTCGTTTATGATACTATGTTTCCAAATTAAATTCAGTTCGCTCCCTGGCGCGAATATCCAACGATACACCAAATCGAGGTTAAAAATATTGTAGTTTCGGTTCGGGTTGCGGTCGTCGCCGAACGGGTTTGCGATAGGTTTCAAGATGCCTTCGTCGTCTAAACTACCAAATTTTTGGTAATCCACCAATGTCCAGTTGTGCCGCGCGCGCACCGCGACCGAAGCCGTCGACGAAAAGAAATAATTAGCCGTAATCGTCGTGATAATCTCCTGTCGGTTGCGCACGCCAAATATTTCTTGACCTTTCAACGTATCGGCAAAACCGCTTTCATTTTTATAAAACCTAGTAGCAATACTCGGTATCAGCGTAAACTGACGGCTCAGGCGCAGCCGCGCATCTACCGCAGCCGAATAGCCCGTCCAGTGACTCGTATCCGACGCGGCGTAATAGCCAAAAGTAGCCAAAACCGACGCTTTTTTGCGCGTATCGGTCTGTATCGTTCCTGTGAGCATCACGTCCGACGGGCGCACAAAGCGGCGGCGGGTGTAGCGTGCCTCGAAGTAGTCGTGCGTCACGTTCGGCTGATACGCCATATTGCCGCCTATCTCCAAAAAGTTGCGGAACTGAATTTGCGCGCCCACATTAAACAGCCACGACATATATACGCTCGGACTGAACAATTCCGTATAAGTCGTATTCATATACACGTTCATTTTATTGGTTGCGCCGCGCGGCGTAAAGTTCACGCGGCTGATGCCTAAATGATTGCGTACCAAGTTGTTAGTCAGTAAAAAACCCATATCGTTCGGGTCGTAAGTGTCGCTATCTACGCTGCGGCTCACATCAAAACGCGTGCTTCCACTAATTTTAGAAATGCCAAAAAGGTAAGAATAACCGCGTTTTATCGTTTGCGCGGTATCATTTTTATAGATACTACTAAACGCCGCGCGTCCCGTGAGCGCAAACATATTGCTCGGTGTGACCAATCTGAACTCCGTCCCCGTTACGTTCGCGTCGCGCTGCAAGCCTTCGCGCAACACGTTTGTATTTACAAAACTAATATATGAATTATTTTTTAGTAATTTATCTACTACAATCATATTATAGTTGGTGCGCGGGTCGGTTTCTATGTTCTCCATCAAACCCTTTCCTCTGTTTATCTGTGCAAAACTTTTGCCCTGCACGGCGTTCAGCAAACCAAAACCCAAGCCGCGTTTGTCGCGTCCCGAAATTTTGAGTGTGTTTAGCAAGTTTGCGCGGTCGGGGTTATAAGCGACCCTGCGCGTACTGTCGTTTTTGACTAAATCGTTAGCAGCGTTATAGTTGATAGGTCTGCCGCCAATGCGTCGACTG
Organism: Saprospiraceae bacterium; assembly: GCA_043778315.1. Taxonomy (GTDB): domain Bacteria; phylum Bacteroidota; class Bacteroidia; order Chitinophagales; family Saprospiraceae; genus JBEEMU01. The sequence continues at coordinate 9,284 of JAYWGJ010000325.1, forward strand.
TACAGCAAATTACCGCGTCTAAAAATATCAATATTTTCTTGAAAAAGCGGTCTGTTTTCATCAAAACGAATTTCGAACGGCGTTAAATTAAGCACTACATCGTCCGACTGCACCTGCCCGAAGTCAGGAACGATAGATGCGTCGAGCGTATAGCTTTCGCCTAATCCTAATTTTATATCCATACCGCCCGTGATTTTCGTGTCCCAAGTAGTTGTTTCGCGGTCGGCGACGGGCGTTTGCCGCGACACGGTTGCCAAGTACGGAATAAATCCCAGTCGCATCGGCGGCTTGATGTACGCTACGCTATCGAGCCGTCCAAACTGCTGCACCGTGCCGTCCACAATCGGGTCGATGACGTTCCAGTAAGACGTTTCGCGCAAGCGGCGAATGTCGCGTCGGCAATTGATATTCCATTTTTGGCGTAGGCGGTCGGGGAAGCGAAACGCCGAGTACGGGATTTCCATTTCTACTACCCAGCCGTCTTTATTCGTCTTCACGGCACTTTTCCAAACCGTATTCCATTGCAAATCCTCTATCGTGCCGTTTACTCTCCCGTCAATCTGTACGCCTGCGGCGGTTGTGCCAAACAAAAAAGCGTTTTGTTTATCGTCAAAACAATCTAAGTAAACCGCAAAATAATCGTCGTCACTAATCGCATCTCTAAATGTGATTTCTTTGCGGATTTTGGGCGGTGCGTCGTCGTGTAGCATCGCACTCACATAAACGGATTTGTCGGTATAAACAATTTTGACATCAGTAGCGAAGGTCGCAGGTGCGCCAGGATTAGGGCTGTATTGCGTAAAATTTGACATTGGTGTAGCGAGTTCCCATGCCACATCGTCGAGCTTTCCGTCTATTTTTGGAGCTTGTTCGGTGCGTTTTGCTGCGCCGCGTTTGTGTTGCACGGTGAGGAGTGCGGGAAGTTCTACCGCTTCTTTTTCTCCTTTTTTCAGTATTTTCTGCTTATTCTGAGCAGAAATTGCTTTCTTTTCTCCTTTTTTAGCCGTTTTTTTGCTTTGCGCAAAGCTCGCTATGGGCAATAAGAAAATAAAAAGGAATAAATTAAGCCATAAATTAAGTAATAGGTAGTAAGAGCGGGGCATATATTTTGTTTTATAATGTTAATAATTTATATTTATAAGATGCTATTTTGGTGCGAAACGTTGCATAAGTAAGTGTATATTTTAATTTTCTAACGGCGTGCGTGTTTTAACACGCACTTAACTTACTTTGTTCGGATTGAAACCCTAATGCCAAATCATAAACAAACATTGAGCAACCTGAAAAACATTTTCACAAAAACAACTTTTTAGATAAAAAACGCGTCAATATATATTATAATTAATTATAATAATACCGACAATTCTATTCAAACAATGACAAAAATATATACCCACTTTTTATTGCTTTTGCTTTTCGCGAATGGTGCTGCGGCGCAGTCTTATTTAGGCGAATGGAGCGACGCTGCGGCTTTGACGGCAGTATTTAAGGGCGATTTTCAGGCTAAAATATCGCCTACCGAAATTTACGGTACGCCCGAAGGCGTAGTCGAGTCGTTAGATAGTTGCGTAATACACACCTACAAAGGCAAAGTGAATTTTAATAGTAAACAAGTATTTACTAAAACACTCGGTAAGTATTTTTTTAGTGGTAAACTATTCACGAACGAACAAAATACCAACTATTGTTGGCAGATTACTGGTACGACTGATGGCTTCGACTGCCTTAACTGCGCTACTGCACTTAGCGGCGCGCTTTGGGAGCAAACGACAAAAGGTTGGCAGGCTGTTTTTGTAGATAAAGACTTCACGCAGCGCGGTAATAGCGGTATTTTACCTACTGTTAGCTTCGATACAATAGGTACAGAAGGGCAAATTGGTATAGTTTGTTGGGAGCAAAGACACCGTGACAGCACCGATTTCTTTTTCTATGCCGATATTTTTACACCTATTAACAAACAGTTTGTACAAATAACCGCGTCGGTTTGTAATGCCGAAAGCGAGTATCCTAATATATGCAATTCTGTTTCTGAAAATCCTGAGCGTTTATATAATTATGAGACTAAATATGATTTTGTAGTTGAACCTGATAAAGAAATTTATGATATAGTAATAGAGCGAAAGGGTATAATACCGAATGGTACTACGATGAATAGTACACGTCCTACGCACACTACTAAACGCTTCCGTTGGGTGGACACCAATTATATTTTAATTGATTCTACTATCGTTACTAATTATGAACTACACACTGCACATGCTGGCGAGACGTTTTATACCCTTGCCAAAATATACAGCACTACACCCGAAGAAATTAAATTACTAAATCCACAGTTGCAGTTACGCGCAAGTACGCTGCTTACATCCGAAGAGCAAATTTATGTACCGAGTGCTACTGAGACATTTATCAAAGATAGTTCTGCATCTGTATTTGGTAACAAAACCTACAATATGACACAAAAACCTGCTGTTATTATTACCGATACTATTGCACGAGCTACCGATATTAACCCTGAACGGACTATAAAACAGCACATCGTTGCCGAAAAAGAAACCCTTTTTTCTATTGCTAACAAATACAAAGTGCAATTATCTAATATTGCTAAGTATAATAAACTCAATGAGCCGTATATTTTACAAAAAGGACAAGTTTTGTTGCTTGAAAAGCCCGAGGAATAACGTGAAGATTTTTTTTTATATTAACGAAAGTACAGTCCAAATTAATTTGATATAATCACAGCTAACTACCTTTATTTTATTTGCTGCTAAGGCAACCTTTCCATATTTTTGCGCGTCTTTTTGTTAAAGTATAATCTTTTTTCTTAATATAAATACTCGAGTATGTCACTTACTAACACATCATTAAAAAAAGAATTTTACCATTTATTACAAAAACAGCCTGATGTATATCAATTCATACAAAATAATGGTACAAACGGAGTATGGTATTGGAGTCTGACAGACTCTACACATCAATGGATAGACCTTTCGTTTTGGCAGCTACTCGGATACAGTTACGAGGAAGTCAGTTGCTTTGAAGGGCAGTATCCGCGCATTTTAGACCATTCTGATTTAGATTTTATTGTAAACGAAGCAACGGCTAGCGTACCCGTTGCACCTAATAATATAGCTAATTTTGATATAATATTGCCCTTTTTTAACCGAAAAGGAAACACTGTTTGGCTCAAATGCGCGGGTATAGTTTTGGCTGATGCTAATGGAAAGCCGAGCAGAATATTAGGAGTCAATATTGATACTAAAATAAATACTAATAGTGTCAATATTAGTGATTCTCAACCTATAAACAAAGCGGAAATAACTACACTTATATTTGCGCAAAGCGATATAAACGCTGCACAAATCACGTTTCAACATAAAATACTTACAAAAATATCTACTACGCCGCTCGAAACTTACGGCAGTTTAGATAGTTATATCAAAATGGCGACTGAAAGTCTTTGCGAAGGCTTGATGGTTTCGCGCGCAAGCGTATGGGATTATAATAGTACATCTATTATATGTAGAGACTCCTATACAGTAATTGACAATACACACACCAATAAAAAAGAGCTTTTTGCCAAAGATTTTGCAGCTTATTTCTCCGCTATTGCTAACGGTTGGGCTATTATTGCACACGATGCGCGTACTAATCCATACACCGTAGAATTTTTTGAGGTTTATTTAAAACCTAATCAAATCAATTCAATGCTTGACATACCTATTAGGAGTGGTGGTGTACTTGTCGGTATTCTTTGCTGTGAAGATACGAGTGGCGAACGGACGTGGTTAGATTGTGATGTAAATTTTGCGCATTCTATTGCTGACATTATTTCTTTGGCGATAGAGGCGGATAAACGCCGCGAAACTGAGCGCGAACTCCACAAAATACAAATGCAACTTGGACAGACCGTCAAATTAGCACGACTTGGCGGCTGGGAACTCGATACTACCGTAGGTATTTTTATCATGTCTGATATTGCAGCCGATATTATGGAAATGCCGCACGGTGTTACCTTTACAGTCCTTGAAGCCATGGAAATTATAGACGAAGAGAGCGGCTCAAGTCTTATTTTTGGAAATGCAATGCAAAATTTGATGCAAAACGCTACTGCTTTTGACATTGAAGTTCTTGTCAATATCAGTGCTACTAAATCTATATGGTTGCAAACTATCGGACACTGCGATATGTCTATTGATGGACGCACGGTAAGTCATATTTTTGGCTCGTTTCAAGATATTACCGCTCAAAAAGATTTTCAACAAGAGCTGATAGATACCCGCAGACGCGCTGAAAGTGCTAATCAAGCCAAATCGGACTTTTTAGCTAACATGAGTCACGAAATCCGCACACCGTTAAACGGTGTTATAGGCTTTACGGACTTACTTATGCGCACCAATCTTAATAAAACACAGCAACAATATATGTCCACAGTCTTGCATTCTGCTAATGCATTGTTGGATATTATCAATGACATCTTAGATTTCTCTAAATTAGAAGTTAATAAACTAGAGCTAAACATTGAGCAGTCTAATATACTTGAATTGTGTAATCAAGTGACCGATATTATTACTTTCCAGGCTAATGAAAAAGACCTTGAACTTTTACTAAACATTCCGCCTAATATTCCGCGCAGTATTCATATTGATAGTTTTCGTTTGCGTCAAATATTAGTTAATTTAATGGGCAATGCGATTAAATTTACAGACGCGGGTGAAGTAGAACTTAAGATTGAAATACTCGAGGATTACGGTGACAATCAAAAATTACGCTTTTCGGTTCGTGATACAGGCATTGGTATTGAAAAACACAACCAATCTAAAATATTTGAGGCGTTTTCACAAGAAGATGCTTCTACTACGCGCAAATTTGGTGGCACAGGTTTAGGATTAACTATCTCTAACCGCTTACTTGCATTGATGGATAGTTGTTTGCAAGTGTTTAGTGTAGTAGGAGAGGGAAGTACGTTCTTTTTTGAACTCGATGTAGCTGTTGATAATATTATGGTATTAGAAAAAGATACGATTGATGGCATAAAAAGAGTCTTGGTAGTAGATGACAATACCAATAACCGTTTACTTTTAAAGGAAATGTTGGCTTTCAAACACATTGAAGTTGATGAAGCAGTAGATGGTATTCACGGTATTACTATGGCAACTAATAATAATTACGATGTAATTATTATGGATTGCCACATGCCTAATATGAATGGTATTGATACTATCAAACATATCCGCAACCAACTTTTACTTACCTCCGATATTCTTCCTATTATCTTGTTGTATAGTTCGTCAGACGATGAATACATTGCTGCGTCGTGTACGAAACTTGAAGTAGCGCATAAAATGGTCAAACCTGTTAAAATCAATGATTTTTTTACTACGCTAACTAATTTACAACTCAAAAATAGTTTCCGTGTTTCGCCTATAAACTTAGGCAACAACGTTACAGATAATAACGGATTGGACGAATATACTAACGAAATAGTTATAGATGATAATGTATCGCATATATTAATTGTAGAAGACAACCCTATTAATTTGTTTCTCCTTAAAAGTATTTTACAAAACATCGTACCCGATGCGCGTATCAGTGAAGCTGAAAACGGTAAAGTGGCTATTCAAAAAATAAATAACACTTTACCCGACCTTATCTTTATGGATTTACAAATGCCCGAAATGAACGGCTATGAAACTACGCACGCTATTCGCGAACTCAATATTAAAGTTCCTATTATCGCGCTAACCGCAGGCGCGCTGCATGGAGAAAAAGACAAGTGCTTTGAAGCAGGTATGACTGATTTTATTACCAAACCCGTTATGGAAACTACTATCCAACGTATTATAGATACTTGGCTGCCTCCGCCTAACGCTATCACTCGACACTTTAATAGACCTGAATTAGAAGCGCGGTTAGACAATCGGTTGTCGTTAGTAGAAAAAGTTATCGATATGACCAAAAATAGTATTGATGAATTAGTTGATGAACTCGGTGAAAACGCTAATAGTAGCGATTATACTATGCTTAAAGCTAATGCACATAAACTCAAAGGCGTTGCGTCTTCTGTTTCACTCGGCGTACTCACCAAACAAGCCCAGGAAATAGAGTACAATGCCGATACAATGAGCGAACCTGCTATCAAAGCCTTTGTCAGGGCTATGCAAACAGAACGCGATTACATCAAGACTATATTACGATAGCGTAGCAGTATAAAATAAAAGATTGTATTATATAAAAGGCTTATCATTATTTATAATGGTAAGCCTTTATTATATAAATACTTTGTTATTTTATATAATTAGTGCAATATAACCATTAAGCTATATTTTATTATAAAAAAACAAAAGTTTACAAACTCCACTGAATCCAGTACAAACTCTACCGATACCAATACAAACTCCACCGACACCAGTATAAACTTCATTGACACCAGTACAAACTCCACTGACACCAGTACAAACTCCACCGACACCAGTATAAACTCCACTGACACCAGTACAAACTCCACCGACACCAGTATAAACACTACCGACATCAGTATAAACACTACCGACACCAGTATAAACGCTACTGACACTAACATAAATACTGATAATTACAATATAAATACCATTAACTCTATTACAAATACCATTAACTCTATTACAAATACTATTGACTTTATTACAAATACTATTGACTCTATTACAAATACTATTGACTACAATATAAATACTATTGACTACAATATGAACACCAAAGAAACTATTATAAATTATATTAGTTTGATTACAAACACTAATGAAAGCCTTTTTTATTCTCATAATTATTTTATAATAAAAAAATAAACTAAAAAATACTTATATATTAAAAAAAGTACTTACTTTGTGCAATATTGAAAGTATCGCAAGAGCTTTATAAATTAAAAACTTATTTTTATAAATTAAAAACTTCATTTTATTATGAAAAACAACTACATTCCTGACAAGGAAAACGAAAAAAACGTTTGGTTAAACAACATGGCAAGTAAATTACCACAGTATGCAGCTAAGTACGGTATTACTATTGCCGAAGTCGATGACCTTAATGCCTCTGCGGCAGCGTTTGGCTATTGGCTCAATTACCACAGTGAATACGATAAGTATTGCAAGAAACTTACTGCGTACAAAAGTGAATTATTGAATGGCGTTAAAGTATCGGGTAGTAACAGTTTAGCTCCTGCTGCGCCTGTGTTTGCTGCTGCACCTCTTACTGTCGCTCCCGCTATACTCAGTAGAGCGCGTAGTTTGGTGCAACGAATTAAAAAACACACCAATTATACTGATGCTGATGGGCAGGACTTAGGTATTATTGGTGCTACACAAATTATCGACCTCAATGCAGTTAAACCTAACGTCACTTACAAACTTGTTCAAGGCGGTAAGCCTGAGTTAAAGTGGACGAAAGCTGGTTTTGAAGCCGTTCGTATCTACTTTGATACTACGGGTACTGGCGCGTGGACGCTTTTAGCACAAGCGAGTTACAGTAGCTACGTCGACAAATCGCCTTTACCTGCCTCTGGGCAAAGTATTGTTCGCTCTTATCGAATTATATATGTTCACAAAGACGAAGAAGTGGGTAATTATAGCAATATAGTTCAAGTTACTGTTACGGGAACTATATAATTACTGTTTACAGTTTATAACAAAAAGATTTAAAAGTAATAGTACTGTATTGACTATTGCTTTTAAGTCTTTTTTGTTTGTAAACTACTCTTATAAAATAAAAAATATACTATAATAGATATAAACACACATAAATTTAAACACAAAGCTATGTTAAAATATTACAACACACTATTTTTATTACTCATAGCAGTCTTTTCTTATACTAACAATACGTTGGCGCAAAGCAGTGTACCCGTTACCGAATGGATAATACAGTTGCCACAAAATAAGAGTATTTTTATAGAAGACCGTGTAGGTAAGTCGTTATTTGAAGATTGGAATTGGCAAATTATTAGAATGGATACAAGTGTTGCTGACGGCAAAAAAAAATGGGAAGAACTGCGTAGATTAGGCTGTATGCCTACGCCAAACTGCAGTGTACCTTTGCGCGGCAACCCGAATGACGATTTGTTTCGGGAACAGTGGAATATGCAACGCATCGGTGCGCCGAAGGCATGGGACGTTTGCGACGGCGGTACTGCTGCTAACGGCGCACTTATTGCAGTGGCGATTTTGGATAGTGGTTGTGACATTCTGCACCCTGACCTTATCGATAACGTTTGGATTAACCCTTTCGAGATACCTAATAATGGGATTGATGATGATAACAATAACTATACTGACGATATTAACGGCTGGAATTATAATACTGGTGACGGTGCAATTAACGATACAAACAATCCGCACGGCACAGAAGTCAGTAGCATTGTCGCTGCTCGCGGCAATAATAATATTGGTTATACGGGTGTTAGTCAGCGTAGCAAAATGATTATATTGCAAGACGCGAATAGTAGTATTGCAAAGGTTTTGGGTGCTTATCGGTACGCGCTTGACCTCCGCAAATTGTATAATAAAACAAACGGTACGCGTGGCGCGCTCGTAGTAGCTACTAATGCAAGTTGGGGTATCACTGATGTTTTTTGTGATACCGAATTTCCTTTAGTGCGCGCTATGTACGATAGCCTTAGTCTTGTGGGTATTCTCACCGCTTGCGCTGCGCCGAACGATAATGTCAATATAGATATACGTGGAGATTTCCCCGCTTCGTGTAGTTCCGATGGCTTGATTGCCGTGACTGCTACTATGCAAAACGACCGCCGTGACGCTAACGCAGGCTACGGTAAACGCTTCGTCGACCTCGCCGCACCTGGTAAAGTCGTCCCTGTATGTCGTTTTGGGACGTATGATTTTGAGTCGGGTACGTCAGTCGCTACACCGCACGTCACGGGCGCAATTGCGCTGCTGTATAGCTTTCCGAATAGGACGTTTAGTGACAAAATTGCGACGCAACCTTATGCTACCGCGCAGTTGATACGTCGCGTACTACTCGATGGAGTTGATAAAATAGCGGATTTGAATGGCGAATGTGTCACTAACGGTCGCCTCAATGTGGGTAAAAGTTTGGATTTGCTCCGCGAACAATTCAGCGTGAGCGCGGAAAACCGCATATTGTCTGTATATCCTAATCCTGCATCTACACAGTTAAATATTCGTATTGCTGTCGCTCAAAATAGTAGCGATATAAATTTCCTTATATATAATAGTGTCGGGCAACTGATCCGTACCGAAACTCGTAGTTACACCGTAGGTGACGATAATACGCTCTTAATCTCCGTTGGAGACTTGGCGCAGGGTGCATATATCTTGGAGGTTCGTTTTGGCAACGATACAAAAGGGACTGTGACGAAATGGGTAAAAACTTATTAAGTCGTAATTGCTAATGTGTCGTTTACTAAATGCAATTAAATTGATGTTATGATTATCTTTACAACTTACAGTAAATCAAACAGTTGTAAATAAAAAAATCTTGCAGAAGGTCTTTTTTTACGGGAAAATTTCACCACGAATTTCGCGAATTTTCACTAATTTTATCGGCGGAAGGTTTTTTTAATTGACTTCGTCTAATCTTCGATTTTCACTAGTGTTTTATTTTGCTTAATTAGTCGGAAAAGTGCGTATATTTGTGGTTAAATTCAATTTTTCAGGTATTTATATATGAAATATTACAT
>JAYWGJ010000326.1:0-18836 GCA_043778315.1 Saprospiraceae bacterium
CACACCCTTAGACCAAGCGCAATTTGCTATCAAAAAAGAGGCAGCATTGATTTTACCTAACTAAAAAAATATGATAAATTACAATCGTTTTGTATTAGACAACGGTTTAACCGTATTGGTACATGAAGATACAGCTACGCCGATAGCAGCGTTTAATATGCTATATAATGTGGGCCCGCGAGATGAAAATCCCGAACGGACAGGTTTTGCGCACCTTTTTGAGCATTTGATGTTTGGCGGCTCAGCTAATATCAAAGACTTTGACGACCCGCTACAATTGGCAGGCGGAGAAAGCAATGCTTTTACGAATAATGATGTGACCAACTTTTATCAAACCTTGCCTGCGCAAAACATCGAGACCGCTTTTTGGTTAGAAAGTGACCGTATGAAGCAATTGGCGTTCAGCAAAAAATCATTGGAAGTGCAGCGAAAAGTAGTTCTCGAGGAGTTTTCAGAAACGACTTTGAATACGCCGTATGGCGACGTATGGCACGAATTAATGGACTTAGCGTACAAAAAACACCCGTATCGCTGGCCCACAATCGGCAAAGTGCCGCAGCACGTCCGCGATGCGACCTTAGAAGATGTCAAGTCTTTTTTTTATGCGCATTATCGTCCTAATAATGCCGTATTGACTGTTGCGGGTAATGTAAAGACCGAAAATATTAAGCTATTGGCTGAAAAGTGGTTTGGCGACATAGAAAAAGGAGAAATAATACCTCGAAATCTACCGAAAGAGCCTATACAGACCGAACGCCGCTTTAAAGAAAAAGCAGCCGACGTACCCGTCGACGCGCTGTATATGGCGTTTGTGATGCCTGCCCGCTTGGAGGAAGGCTACTACACTTGCGACTTGATTAGTGATATTTTATCAAACGGCACGTCCTCGCGGCTGTATCGCCGCTTAGTGAAAGACGCGCAGATTTTCAGTGAAATAGACGCTTACATCACTGAGGCGTTCGATGCAGGTTTATTTATAATAGAAGGTAAACCAGTAGCGGGTGTGTCGCTTGAGGCAGCTGAAGCCGCAGTTTGGGCGGTGCTAAATGACTTTTTGGCAAATGGCGTAGCCGCCGACGAACTGCAGAAAGTGAAAAATAAATCGGAAAGTAGCCTTATTTTTTCTGAAATGGGCGTACTCAATATTGCTATTAATCTCTCTTTTGCAGAACTACTCGGCAATCCCGAACTTGTCAATCAAGAAGCCGCGATGTATCAAAAAATTACTGCGGAAGACATTGCCGCGCATTGTCAAAAAATGTTCCGCGCCGACGGCGTTTCTGTATTGTATTATAAAGCAAAAGAAACTGTTGCGGCGTAAAAGTGGTAATTATGTGACTAAAATTAGGATTATAAATCAAGAAAAATGTTTAAAAAAGTAAGTTTTGTACTTATAATAGCTGCGATAGCGGCGAGTTGTCATACTGCGCAAAAAAGTGCGGGGAACGTAAAACCTTACCTTGCGCCAGCATTTGACGCTACGGATTACAAGTCGCTTTTGTGGGAAATATCAGGCAAAGACTTAATAAATCCCTCTTTTTTGTATGGCACAATACACCTTATAGATAAAAAAGATTTTTTTCTGACCGACCTTGCTTTGCGCAAATTCGCAGAAAGTAAAAGGCTCGCGCTCGAGGTAGATATCGACGACCCGATGACGACGGTTTCGGCACTAAAAGGTATGTATATGAAGGGTGGACAGACCATAAAAGAGTTAGTAACCGAGGCGGATTACCAGTATTTGTCGAGCGAATTGGAGAAAAAAGGCTTGTCAATGTCGTTCGTCAAGCGTATGAAACCGATTTTGGTTAGCGCGATGCTGACCGAGAAAAATAAAAAAGATGGCGGCGATGCCGATAAGATGATGTCGTATGAAATCGAGTTTTCTAAGATGGCGAAAAAGCAAAAAATAGACCTGATAGGTCTCGAGACGGCCGAATTTCAGCTATCTATGCTCGATAGTATTCCTTATAAAGAGCAAGCTAAAATGTTGATAGAGTCGATGCGCAGCACCGAAAAATCAGGCGAAGACGAGCTTGCACCGCTTATTCGGTTATACAAAAAACAAAATATTGATTCGATTTATCAATACATACACACGCAATCGGCGGGTACAGATAACTTTGAGGCGGCATTATTAGATACTCGAAACCGAAATTGGATACCCGTCATTAGCAAAAAAGCGAAAGAAAAAGTGACTTTTTTCGCCGTAGGTGCAGGGCATTTGGGTGGTAAACGCGGCGTGATACAGCTTTTGCGCGACGCAGGCTACACGGTTCGTCCGTTATATTAAAATTGTAGCAAATTCGACAAGAATCCTACAATCAATCAACTTTTATTTCATTTTATTGTTAGAATAAAAAAATAGAATTTCTTTTTCAAACCAAATTTTCATAATTCGTTATGCTTCAAATTACACCGACCAACGGCTTCGCCGAACGACATTTAGGTCCAGACACGCTCGAAACGGACGCAATGTTGCGCGCAATTGGCGTTGATAGTATCGACGCTTTAATTGACGAAACCATACCCGCTAATATTCGGCTCGAAAGCGCGCTAAATCTGCCCGAGCCGATGACCGAACACGAGTATTTGCAACACGCAAAAGCCATTTCGGAGCGCAATAAAGTCTTTAAATCGTATATCGGTATGGGTTATTATGGTACGATAACGCCGTCGGTGATACTCCGAAACGTGTTCGAAAACCCGGGTTGGTACACGCAATACACGCCTTATCAAGCAGAAATTGCACAAGGCAGATTGGAGTCGCTGCTCAATTTCCAGACTATGGTTAGCGACCTTACGGGAATGTCGGTGGCGAATGCGTCGCTCCTCGATGAAGCGACTGCGGCTGCCGAAGCGATGTCTTTATTTTTTCATCATAAAAATAAAGGTAAAGCGATAGCAAACGTAATTTGGGTGAGCGATACCGTTTTTCCACAAACGATTGATGTACTTTTTGCTCGTGCAGAGCCGCTTGGCATTGATGTGAAAGTTGCGCCCGTGAGCGAGTGGAATTTGACCGAAACTACTTTTGCAGCAATGGTTCAGTATCCCGACAGTAACGGCGAAGTCGCTCAGTATCAAGCACTTGCAGATAAAATTCACGCCGTAGATGCCTATTTGATAGCGGCGGCAGATATATTAAGTTTGGCGATATTAGTGCCGCCGGGCGAGTGGGGCGCAGATGCGGCGGTCGGTAATACGCAACGTTTTGGCGTACCGATGGGCTACGGCGGACCGCATGCGGCTTACTTCGCTACGGGCGAAGCCTTCAAGCGGCAAATACCAGGTCGTATAATTGGTGTGAGTATCGACTCGCACGGTAAACCTGCTTTGCGTATGGCTTTGCAGACGCGCGAGCAGCACATTCGCCGCGAAAAAGCAACCTCTAATATTTGTACCGCGCAAGCCTTGTTAGCAAATATGGCAGGTTTTTACGCGACCTATCACGGACCCGAAGGCATCAAAAATATAGCGCAACGTACACATAATTTGACCGTTGTGTTGTCACATATATTGGCAAAAAATGATTTTGCAATTGTCAATAAAAACTTTTTTGATACCATAACTATCGCTACCAAAAAGGATATTACGATAGGTAAAAAAGCGGAAAGTATGGGTATGAATTTCCGTTATGGAAATAATTTAGTGCATCTTTCGTTAGACGAAACTACTTGTGCGAGCGACTTAGTTAATATTTTAGCGGCTTTTGGTATTATTACAACTGAAACTGAAATACACGCTACTGCGCAACAAATTAGTTCGCCTTTACACGCCGCTTTACATCGTAAAACTGCTTATCTTACGCACCCAATTTTTAATTCGCATCACAGCGAAAGTAAGATGATGCGCTATCTTAAAACCTTAGAAAACAAGGATTTATCGTTGGTACATAGTATGATTTCGCTAGGAAGCTGTACTATGAAATTAAATGCAGCTACCGAAATGATGCCGCTTTCATGGGCTGGTTTTAGTAGCATACACCCGTTCGCGCCTGTCAATCAAGCGGCGGGTTATCATCAAATATTTGAAGAACTCGACGCGTATTTATGTGAAATAACAGGTTTTACGGCTTGTTCTTTACAGCCGAATAGCGGCGCGCAAGGCGAGTATAGCGGCTTATTAGCTATCCGGAATTACCATCAAGCTAACGGTGATACATATAGAAATATTGCATTGATACCCGCTTCGGCGCACGGCACTAATCCAGCTTCTGCGGTGATGGCAGGTATGCAAGTGGTGGTTACGAAGTGCGATGAAGCAGGTAATATCGATGTCACAGATTTGCGCGAAAAAGCGGAATTGCATAAAGCTAATTTAGCGGCGTTGATGGTGACGTATCCGAGTACACACGGCGTTTTCGAAACCTCAATCATTGAGATTTGTGACCTAATACACGAGTGCGGCGGTTTGGTGTATATGGACGGCGCGAATATGAACGCGCAAGTCGGTTTAACCTCGCCTGCGCGCATCGGCGCAGATGTATGTCACCTTAATTTACACAAAACGTTCGCTATTCCGCATGGCGGTGGCGGTCCGGGAATGGGTCCTATTTGTGTGAATGACAAATTAAAACCTTACCTTCCTGGGCATTCTGTGACGGATAACGGTTACAAAATGCGTGCTGTTTCGGCTGCGCCGTGGGGAAGCGCGAGTATTTTGCTGATCTCTTATGCTTATATTCGTATGCTTGGCGCAAAAGGTGTGACTGATGCGACAAAATATGCAATTTTGAACTCTAATTATATCAAAACTCGTTTAGAAAACGATTATACGATTTTGTATTTAGGCGAAAAAGGACGCACTGCGCACGAGTTAATTGTCGATTTACGTCCGTACAAAGTACTCGGTATCGAGGCGGAAGATGTAGCAAAACGCTTGATTGACTACGGTTTTCACGCGCCGACTATGTCGTTTCCTGTGGCAGGAACTATAATGATAGAGCCGACCGAAAGCGAAGATAAAGCGGAGATTGACCGTTTTTGTGATGCTTTAATACAAATAAAGGCAGAAATAAACGAAATTGCATCAGGCGAAGCCGATAAAGTGCAAAATGTACTCAAAAATGCACCACATATAGCCGCTATTATTACCAATGACGAATGGAACTTGCCGTATTCGCGTGAAAAAGCCGCTTATCCGCTTCCTTGGGTGGCTAAAAACAAGTTTTGGGCAACCGTAGGGCGTATTAACAACGCTTTTGGAGATAGAAACGTAATTTGTACTTGTCCGCCGATGCAGGAATACGCTTAAATTCTAAAAAAAATAAAATGACGCTTCGTGTGCTTGTGCGCGAAGCGTCGTTTTTTATGGACTAAAAAAATGATACAATATTTTCCTTATCCGTCTCAGGTAAAACCTGTATTTTCGATACTCGTTCCGTCGTGGAATAATCTACCTTATTTGCAAACTTTGGTCGCGAGTATTCGCAAAAATTCGCGCTATGCGCAT
Source organism: Saprospiraceae bacterium (assembly GCA_043778315.1). Classification (GTDB taxonomy): domain Bacteria; phylum Bacteroidota; class Bacteroidia; order Chitinophagales; family Saprospiraceae; genus JBEEMU01. The sequence goes on from JAYWGJ010000326.1 coordinate 5,455, forward strand.
CAAATTGTGGTACACGTCAATCAAAGTAACGACGGGACGCTCGAGTGGGTGCGCGCCGAAGGCTTATCGCATACTTACTCGACCGAAAACGCGGGCGTTTGCTACGGCTTCAATGCGCCGTCGGCGTTAGCGACCGCCGACTACTTGGTTTTGATAGACGACGATATGTATGTCTGTCCCGATTGGGATTATTTTTTGATGCAAGAGATTGATAAACAGGCAGATATATATTGGTGCATCAGTGGCACGATGATAGAGCCGACCGACCGTGGCAACCCTGCGTCGCTCACGCCTTACGACTACGGTACGCACCCCGAAGCGTTTGAGGAGGCGCGTTTTTTGGCAGAATATGAACAAATTCCGTTTGCGGATTGGTCGGGCAGCAGTTGGTATCCGTTGGTTTTGCACCGATATGTATGGAACGCGGTCGGCGGATTGAGCGTAGAACTCACGCCAGGAATGTACTCCGACCCCGATTTTATGCTCAAATTATATCATGCAGGCGTGCGTACTTTCTACGGCATCGAGCGCAGCCGCGTCTATCATTTTCAGTCGCGGAGTACGGGTCGTGTAGTAAAAAATAACGGTCGGCGACAGTTTTTATTGAAATGGGAGATGGCGAGCAGCACCTTATTTAAGCATATTTTAAAGATGGGCGAGCCTTTCGGCGCTGTTATACCCAAAACACTAGCAGAAGTACGCGCCGCAAACACCAAAGATAAATGGAAATTGCGGTTAGAATTGTTCAAAAAAGGGTAAAAAAATCACATTCTCGTCTTATTTTACCAATTTCAATACCGTTTCTTGCGCATTATTCAATATTATTTTTATAAAATAAATACCCGAACTCCACTCTTGCGTGATGATTTCCGCGCTGTCGCCTGTGGTCGTTTGTTCGCTTATTAAGCGACCATAAACATCAGATATTTTTATTTCGGTGCGCTGCATATTATCGTTGCTCCAACGCAATAAACTGCTGTTTTGTGTCGGATTTGGGTGAATATTGGCAACTAAATTGCTTTTTGTAGCTAATATATTGCTTATCGCAACCCACGCCTGCGTACTATATAAGGCTACGCCGCCACGAGAATTACCGATTACAAAATCTAAATTACCGTCCATATTGAGGTCGGTAGCGGCAGGAGCGGAGCGCGTACCCTCGTAAATATTCGCGTAAGAGCTATCTACTCGCGTAAATTTGCCCATCACGTTGCCCGTAATATTGGTGTAGCGGTGCATATTTCCTGCATCTGAGCCAACTAAAAGTTCCCACGCGCCATTTTTTTTGTAAAAACAAGGCGTAGCGTATCCCGTTGGGAAGCCGATGCTATTGTTGCGCATATCTACGCCGCCGAGCGAATCGCTCAAAAAAGCAAAATTATTGCCACCAATATTGCGGTAATAATTGAGGTTGCCGAGGCGTTCGCCTATCACCATATCGTTATTGCCGTCGCCGTCTAAATCCAAAATTTGCGGCACACTCGCCACGCCTATATCGATGCCTTTCCAGTTATTTACAGGCGCGGCAAAACTGAACGGCTGATTCGGCGCAGCCGTATTTTTCAAGAAAATAAGCTGTCCTAACTCGTTGCCAAGCAGTAAATCAATTGCGCCGTCGCCGTCTATATCACCAAAAGTAGGCGCGAGCGACGACTCGTTGCGTGCCGCCAAACCGAGCCAATCGTCGGTGATTAACTGAAACGCGGGCGCGGTTGCCGTACCCACGTTTTTGTATAAATACAAACTAGAACGGAACGAATTACCCGCCACAGGCGGCGCACGAAAACCGCCCAAACCGCCGATAATCAAGTCTTTCAGCCCGTCGTTGTCGATGTCCGCAAAGGCGGGTTTGGACTCTCCACCAATATCTATGATTTCCTCCGTCAGAAAATTCTTTTTATTGAATATCAATTGCAATCCTATATTGGCACTATTGGTATATAGCCAATTCATGTTTATATTTTCATTGACTTTGGTGTCGTTACTCGTAACAATCAAATCTTTTTTGCCGTCATTATTTGCATCAAAATGATACGCTGCCAAAAACGACTCAAATTGCGCAGGCGTGGTATTATCGGGAAAAACGGTCGTTTTGACAGTCATCCAAATGCTATCTTTATTGAGTCCGTTGCGCAGATAAGTGAGTTTATCGAAGCCAATATCGCCGATGAGCGCGTCGCTATCGCCGTCGCCGTCCACATCTACACATAAAATAGTGCTGCCTGCGTGTCGAAAACCAAAATAAGATGGTTTATTGACGCAGCTATCTTTGCGCGGCGAAAGATTGATACCGCTATTGAGTTGGTTTTCGACAAATCGCCCAAAGCAGCCATCTGCATATTTATAGCTTAGGCTGTCGCTTGCGTAGCCGCGTTCGCGGGACATATTTTTGTAGTATTCTACCCACGCGCCGTCGCTTGCATAGGATACAATATCGAGGTCGCCGTCGCCGTCCATATCCTCGATGCTCGGCAAGTCCACGCGCCCGACGTAAATATTCGTCATGAAATTAGGGTTGTACGGGTCGGGCAACTCTATATTATTGGTTACCAACGTGAATTTCACTTTTCCGCCCTGACGGTAGCCGCGATACGCCGCGATACCGATAAAACTATGTGTAAAAATATCGGGAATGCCGTCTTGATTGTAGTCGCGCACCAAACCCCAATCGGTGATGCGCGGAAACTCGTCGGCGTACTCGGGCGCGAAGGTGTAGCTCGTTTGGTTCGGCGTACCCGCATTGATAAACGTGAGCCATTTCGCGCCCATGCGGTCAAAAATCGCTAAGTCGGCGATGCCGTCGCCGTTGAGGTCGCCCGCGCCGAACATCGGCGTATTGATGCCGCCTGCCCATGCCGAAGGTAGGTTTTGCCCTGTCGCGTTTTTTATTGGCGTGAAGCAACGCGGGATAGTCGGTTGTGCGTTTGTCGACTGCGCAAAAACAGGCTGTGCAATCGCGATAATCGCAGTCGCGCAGTAAAGCAGAAAGGGGAGGAGCGGTATTGTTTTCATATTTTTATCAATTGAAATTTGATTTTATAAGATTTCCTAACGTGAAATTAGAATTTTTTTGTTATAAGTATGCGTACAACATTAGTTGTAATCAATAAGGAACGCGTCCAAAATAAGTTATTGTATTCTGACTTGTCTTTCGAGCCAAAACTGCGTTAGATTTGCTTCGCCAGTTCGCTTCGCTCGGGTTTCGTTACGATGTACGGCTGTACTTCGTGCGTTCACTTCGCAAATGCGATTCAGTATCGCTTTTGCTTGTTCAGCCTCAAATATGCCTTGTTTTAACCCGAAATTCTGCGCGACAATATTCAGCACCTTATTTTCTTTTCACTCCTAAGATTATTCCATTTTTGGATACGATTATTAAGTACGAGTGATAACTTGTAAAAAATAAAATGTAAAAATAGTTTTTTTTTGGATAATATTTAAATTATATCACAAAAAAAGAGCAACACTACCAAACGTAGTGTTGCTCTCGGAAAAGAATTTAGCTAACGTTATCGTCAACGAAGCAATGAATGGATTTAGAAGAAAAATACTATTTATAGATTATTAAATTAGCGAATTTGTACCAAAACCCCACAACAAAAAACAGACACTTGCCTTACCAACGTAAAGACAAGTATTTATTTTTTTATTATAAAATTAATAAAATTACATGTGTATCACTTCACCATAAGCTGCTGCTGCCGCTTCCATTATCGCCTCGCTCATAGTCGGGTGCGGGTGTATCGACTTGATGATTTCGTGACCCGTCGTTTCTAAGCGGCGCGCCACTACCACCTCCGCAATCATCTCCGTCACGTTTGCGCCAACGAAGTGCGCACCCAAAAACTCGCCGTATTTATCATCAAATATGACCTTTACAAAACCCGTATTTGTACCCGCCGCCGAGGCTTTGCCTGACGCAGAAAACGGAAATTTGCCTACTTTTATTTTGTAACCTGCCGCTTTCGCCTCGGCTTCAGTGTAGCCTACGCTCGCTACTTCGGGCGAGCAGTAAGTACAAGACGGTATATTATTATAGTTAATCGGCTCGACGTGCATGCCTTTGATGCGCTCTACGCAAAGTATGCCCTCGGCACTTGCAACGTGCGCCAAAGAAGCAGTCGGTATCACGTCACCAATCGCATAAATGCCTTTCGCACTCGTTTGGTAGTAGTTATCTACGAGGATAAAACCGCGCTCAGTTTTGATGCCTAACGCCTCCAAACCGATGTTTTCGGTGTTCGGCGTGATGCCCGTTGCCGACAAAACCACGTCACATTCTATCACTTGTTCAGAGCCGTTGCCTTTGTTTTTGAGATGAACGCGGCAGCCCTCTTTCGTATGTTCTACGCGCTCTACGCTATGACCCGTTTTGATGCTGATGCCCTGTTTTATCAAGGCTTTTTCTGCTTCGCGCGACACGTCTGCGTCCTCACGCGGCAGTATAGCATCGAGGTATTCCACCACCGTCACTTTTGTACCCAACGAGTTGTAAAAATAAGCAAACTCGATGCCAATCGCACCTGCACCCATTACCACTATCGCTTTCGGCTGCGTATCGAGCGTCATCGCTTTGCGGTACTCTATGACGCGCTCGCCGTCGATAGGGACAGTCGGGAGTTGCTTCGGACGTGCGCCCGTTGCTATTATAATATGTGGCGCGCCGATTATTTTTTTCGTGCCGTCAGCTGCCGTCACTTCCACTTTATTGTCTCTTTGCAACACTGCGTTGCCCATCACCACCTCGATTTTGTTCTTTTTCATCAAGAACTGAATACCGCCGCTCATTTTGGTTGCTACGCTGCGACTGCGTTTGATGATTGCACCAAAATCTGCTTTTGCTTCGCCAACCGTGATGCCGTACTCGGCGGCGTGATTGATGTACTCGAATACTTGTGCGCTTTTGAGCAAGGCTTTTGTGGGAATGCAGCCCCAGTTGAGACAGATACCGCCCAACGACTCGCGTTCTACAATCGCCGTTTTGAAACCCAACTGCGCCGCACGAATAGCAGCGACGTAACCACCCGGACCCGAGCCTACTACGATAATATCAAATTGCATATTTTATTTTTTTGATGATGACACTGTTCGCGAATACACCTTATATATAGGTGTATGTATAAAGAATAATTTTACTGCTTTAAATCCCCACAAAGGTAAGCAATGTTATCTAAATTTTGAACTTACAAAATATTTTTTATATGACGAATAAAAAATACAACCTTTTGCAGAAATAAATGTTTTTCAATATTATAATATTTCAGCTATTTATTTCGTTGTTCCATTATATTTCGTGGTGTAGTATTGAAAAAGAATTTATAAGAAAAATTTTACATTATAAATGGCATTTTTTTTATTTTATTTTCAATAATATTTGTTTAATCCAAAATATATATCTACTTTTGTATAAAGTACTGAGTGAATGGATAGATAGTTTGTTCTATATCCAAACAAAATTCTGTAACAAGTTATAATTTAACGTATTTTCAAAATTAAAAAATGAAAAAAACAGCAGTTGCCTTATTTACAGTTGTTTGCTTGCAAGCGACCTACGCCAATTCAATCTCTATTATCACGCCAATACAACCCGCTCGTGTTACGGTCGCGAAGACCGAAACGCCGAGTGCAGTTATTTTTTTAGACCCAGAAACTAAAATGGCCTATATCGATGTAAAAGCATTGGACGGCGCGGCAAGTGAGATTTTGGTGAAAGACAACACGGGAAAAACTGTCTTGGACAAAGACATTGCGACCGAACGCACCGACGCGGTTATCGAAATCGATATGTCGAAATACGCCAAGGGTGCTTACACCATCGAGGTAAATACTTACAGTAATACCATCAAACAAGAGGTCGTGATAGACTAAGGGGTGCTTATTTAGACGCGTTCCTACATTCAGCGAAGGGCAAATTAAATTTCAATATCTATTTAGTGTTACGTCGATTCATCGGTGTAACACTTTTTTTGTAACTGCGTTTGGGTTTAAACCCGAATAAGATAAGATAGATTCGGGTTTAAACTCGAACGCCGTTACTACTTACTTTCCCGTTTTCCATTTCCGCAACACCTCTGTCGACATCTGCCGAAACTCGGTAATCCCTTGCGAGCCGAAGTGTAGTTTCAGCACTCTCCCGTCGGGTGCAAGAAATAAGGCGGTTGGGTAACCTTGTATTTTATACCTTTTGAGGTACGGGTCGGCATCAAAGTTACCGCCGTCGAAGCGATAGTTCACAAAATTATAGTTCATATATTGCCCCAGACTCGCGTTCGTGAACACATACTGCTCCATCACGCGACAGGGTCCACACCAATCAGCATAAAAATCGATAAAAACAGGCTTATTACTCGCTTTCGCGGTTGCGAGCGCGTTTTCTATCATGATGCTTTTAGTGAAATTAATCGACATTCGATAGGTCGGCTCGGGTACTATTTCGGGCGTTTGTGGAGAAGTAGAGCGCCGCACGGTAGTCGGTTTGTTGGTACTATTCGTGCTTGTTTTGGGTGCTGCACTCTGTTTCGAGGCGGTTTTGTTCCGAGCAGTCACCACTTTTTTACTTGTTACAGTCGTGCAGCTATTCCATAAAATAGTCGCGGATAGTAAAATGATAGTCGCTGTGCATAACAAAATGTTATTCATATTAAATTTATTTTGGTAGTGTTTTTGTAGCGTAAAGAATATTACAATTAGTCTATTTAGGATAACGTTTAGTTCGTTTTATTTATTGTGCGTTAAACAATTGTTAATTATAATAAAAAAATGATAATTCAGCCTCAATTATTTTGGTTATAAAAGTGTATCTTACGTTTTAAACTGCCATCAAACTAACACCTATGCTAACGATTGAAAAAGTAGTAAAACTGCTAAGCCCCGAACATTTAGCTATCTTTCGCCAATATCTGACCGATATACAGGCGACAAAACCCCTGCGTCTAATAGATATAATAGACAAGACTATTAATATTGCACAAGACTCCGACGCGCTCTGTGCGGCGGTGTATGGCGACGCGAACAAGCAAACGAAGCAAAAATTTTTCCAATTAGCGCATCACAGTTTTCGCTTAACCGCGTTTTTGAGCCGCAATTACCCGTCGTATTTGCACCATAATATCAATACGATACAGCAAAACTTCAACGACGGCAAGCCCACTTGTGCCAATTACACCTTAGATTTACTGACCGATCTGGCGGACAAAATAGGTGACCGCAGCACTGCAAACAACTGCTACTCGATGCTCGCACATCAGCAAACGTGGCTCGAAAACTACAATGACGCGGTGCGTTACCACGAACTGATTGATAATAACTTGCGCATTGAGCGCAAAATTAATCATATTTATTTACAATTGCGCCGCTATTTTAATCCTAAAACAAAAGGGCTTTCGCACGACGAAATCAGACAAAATATTAAGTTTTATACGAGTTATTTTGAAGATGACAACGTTCAGGTGCGGCTATTGAGCTATTTTGGCTATTGCTTTATTATGCAGCAAAGCAATATGCCCGAGTTCTTTCTGCCCGAAACCTTCGAGAAAATAGTAGCCGTAGAGCAAGAGTATCGCAAAAACGAATATTTGATTTTTCCTTATTTGGAGGATATTCAGCACAAAATCATCTACCTCAAACTCCGCTATTTATTTTATAATATCGATACCGAAGCCTTAGTACAAGAGGCTGACCGCTTATTAGACCACAGTGAAAACTTCCTGTTTTGGAAGAGTTTTATCCCAATTCCTGCCATGTTTGCTACGTCGGTACACGCATCGTACTACGTCACGCACTACATGACGAGCTATCGGCACGACCATCTCGAGCGGATACCCGCCGACGTGATAGCGCACATCACCCGCGCCAAAAAGAAATGCAAGGAGATAATCGACGGTAAATATTGGGACTCCAAAAACTTTTTGATACGGCAAATCAATATCCGCACCGTATATTCGGGACTGCTGATGTTGGGCGACGCAGCAGACATCAGAAAGGCGACAGAGGTACTCGAGGAAACGCTGATAGTATTTCAACAAATACCGTTTCATACTTTTTTGGACGGCATATTTGCCAATTTATTATGTAGCTATTTTTGCTTGGGCGAACACGATAAAGTGGCGATAAATTATAAACGCTACAAAAAAATAATGCTCGACAAATCCACCAATCCCGAAAACGACCTCACTTTGCATGGTATTTATTATTGCTCGCAGTGGATATCGACCAATCGCAAGCAATACGTCACCAAATTACAGCGCGTAATAGAAAAATTGGACGCGCCACACCTATCGTCCACCAAAAATATGCTGACCGATATGGCAGTTTACTACGAAATGCCTATTCAACAAAAAATAATATAAATAAAAAACGGTATCAGTGATAATAAGTAAATAAAAACAACTAACTTTGTTTACATTATCGGTTTTTTGAGAATTTTTGGGGGCGAAGCGCAACGGTGTGCGGGTTTTAACCCGCACCTTGCCTATTTTGTGCGGGTTAAAACCCGCACACCGATAAAATCCACAAAAACTTTCAAAGAACCACATTATCTAATAAACGCCATAAAAATGAAACCACACACTCCACTATTATTACTATTTGTAAGTATTACATTACCACAATTTTGCTTGGCGCAAGACATACATTTCACTCAATTCGAAAAAAATAGCGCGCTCGTCGCACCCGCTACAACGGGTCTGCTCGGCGGCAACGGCTATCAGAACGCCTATCAGCGCGCCGCATTGAGCTATCGACAGCAATGGCAGAGCGTGCCTGTGCCGTACAGCAGTGCGCTATTTAGTTTGGAGCGGTTATATGAAAACAAAAAAATATTTGGCAAAAAAGGCAGTTTTGGTGCGGGCGTAGCAGCCCTATTCGACCGTGCGAGCGATGGTAATTTGAGTACTTATCAGTTGCAAACGACCGCAGCCTATCATTATCAAATACAAAAAAATACTTATATTTCCGCTTCGCTACAAGCAGGCGCGGCGCAGCGCAGCGTAGAAACCCAAAAACTGACGACTAATAATCAGTTTAATGGCGATATTTATGACGCTAATTTACCAAATGCAGACCCATTATTTGCCGCGACAAAACCGATTTTTTACGCCGATTTTGGTACCTCCGTCTCGCTGCAACACATCACAAATACAGTGCGTTGGCAATTTTCTGCCGCCGTATTTCACCTCAACGAGCCATATACCGCTTTTGCACAAACCAGCCAAACCCGCCTATCGCGCCGCTATACAGCAAGTATAGTTGCGAGTTTTCCTATTATAAAAAACATTGATATACAGCCGCTTATACTTTTTCAGCGACAAGCGAAATACCAAGAAATAGTGGCAGGCGCGCAGATTAATTACCACCTAAAAAACGACGTTTTTAATAAAATAGACCTCACCGCAGGCAGCCGCTACCGCTTAGGTGACGCGCTGATGCCAACCGTCGGTTTGCGCTACAATCAGTGGCTCGTAGGACTTAGCTATGACGTAAATACGTCCGCGTTTCGCGCCGCTACCAACCGCGATGGGGGCTTCGAACTTAGCGTACAGCATCTATGGTTTAGAGTGCCGAAATTGCGCAATGTAAGAGCTTGCCCTGTCTTTTAAATTTGTGACATATTATAAATATAAAAAATATTACCTTTCGATATTAATTATTTAAACCAAAATTTTAAAATTTTCTTCATGAAAAAACTGTTATTTTTATCCGTTGCCATTATTACTTCGGTAGTTGGTGTAGCGGCACAGGCTTATGACGCACAACTCAAAACCGTTTCGCAGCAATACACAGCGATACCACTTACCCAAGTAGCGCCATTGCCGCTTTCGGGCGTAGTGACCAATCTCGGTACTAACCCATTGGCAGCAGCCAAAGTAACGGCGACCGTATTTAATGCTTCAAACGTGGCAATACAAACGTACAGCAGCACACCCGCAGCTTTGGCATCAGCCGCTACCGCTACCTTCACCGCAGGTACATGGACTCCGCCCGCAACCGTTGCTAATTATACCATTAAATATGTAGTGAGCCACACCAATAGCGCAAGCGACGCACTCAGAACTAACGATACTATCACTTACCCGTTTTCGGTAACGAGTGATATCATGGCACGGGATAACGGTGTGCGTGTAAACGGTTTAGGACTAAATGGCACAGTTGCGGCACCTATAAAAGTACGTCAAGGACAAGAGTTCACTATTGCGGCTAACGGCACTTTGGCATCTGTTGATGTACAAATCGGCGGCGGCGGCGCGGGCGATACTATTCAATTAGAAATCTACACCGTAACCGCAGGCGTAGTAAATGCTACACCACTACTCGCTTTGCCTGCACAAACCTTAGCGGCTGCCGCTCCTGGGTTACTCAATTTTCCATTGCCTACGCCTTTGGCAGTAACGGCGGGTACTACTTATATGGTTAGTTTATTCCATAGTGCACGCGGTACCAATATAGGTATGGGCTATGCAAATGCTATCTTTACGGCAGCTAAAGTATGGATAAAAACGAGTGCGGGGGCGGCATGGGCGCACCCTGAAGACCTTGGTCCTTTTGCCATCGCCTACATGATTCGGCTGCACTTACCAAGAACAGGTGCAGATGCCGAAATGTTGGATTTGGTGGGTCAGCAGTACACATTAGTACCACAAACAGAGGTAGTGGCACAAACTATGAGCGTCAAATTGCGCAACAAAGGGACTGTTCCTGCCAACACTACCGTTACCGTTAAGGTGACTAATAATGCAACGAGTGCCGTAGTTTACACCAATACTTCTGTTGCAACCGCTATCGCCGCAGGCGTAACGCAAACCGTCAGCAACGGTGCTTGGACACCGTCGGCTACCGCAACTGGAGCGTATCTAATTCAATATATCGCTAATGCAACCGCAGATATTGACCGCAGCAACGATACTATCAACTCTTTTCTAATAGTATCACCGAACGCTTATGCTCGTGACAATGGTAGTGCAACCAATAGTTTAGGTATAAACGGCGCGGCAGCTAACCCTGTCAAAATAGTACAAGGCGTGGAATTCGATTTCCCGAAAGCGGCGCGTATGGACTCTGTTTCTTTCGCAATAGGAGGTGGCGGTGCTGGCGATACCATCAAAGCACAAGTTTACTTGGTGACAGGTGGCGTAGTTGGCGCAACGCCCATAATGCAATCAAATCAGCTTGTCCTTTCAGCACCAGCACCAGGTTTCATCACTTTACCATTAATCTCAATATTGACTATCCCCGCAGGTTCTACCTATATGGTAGCGTTGTGGCATAGCGCACGCGGTACTAATATCGGTTTAGCTTGCTCTGATTTCTTGTATAGAGCCAACAAAAACTGGATAAAAACAAGCGTAGCCGCAGCCTGGAATCACCCAGAGGCGTTTGGTTTCAACATTGCTTATATCTTACGTCCACATATTATTTGCCCCCTATTAGCACCAACTGTAACAGGACCAGCGTCTATTGTTACCTGTGCTACTCCGAGCGTTTCAGCTACAGCTGCGGGCGGTGCTAACTATGCGTGGTCGACGGGTGCAGGTACGGCTGTTGCAGCATTTACAGCCCAAGGAATTTACACCGTAACCGCGACCGATGCAATTGGTTGTACGGGTACAGCTACCGTGACGGTTGATGAGAATAAAGTTGCTCCTACCGTTACTATTGCAGCTCCTACTGCACAAATTACTTGTGTCACGGCAAGTGTTACAGTTACCGCGTCGGGTACAGGCAATACCTACGCATGGACAGGTGCTACCACGGGTGCTACCAAAACAGTAATCGCTGCGGGTATCTACACCGTAACCGCTACTACTACCGCTAACGGTTGTACAGCCTCTACCTCGGTAGCAGTTGCATCAAATACTACGCCGCCGCCAGCCGTTACAGCTACGGTTGTAGGCTCTACGGGTACTAACGGTTCTATTACTATAACAAATCCAGCTAACAATCAGTTTGCATGGAGTAATGGCGGAAATACAGGTACTATTTCGGGTTTAGCACCCAATACTTATACTGTTACTGTTACCGACGGCGGAAACGGTTGTACCAGAACGGCATCTTTTGCAGTAGTATTAGTAGGTACACAAAACGCGGGCGGCGCAATAGCGAATTTTGCTATAGCACCAAACCCTGCTAATAACGTATTGAATATTAGCTATACTTTGCAAAATACCGCAAGCGCAACTATCGAAATAGCTAACGCATTAGGTCAAGTAGTAGCAACCAAAACGGTAGCTAATACCGCTCAGTACAACGAGGCATTTGATATTTCTAACTACCCGTCGGGTACTTATCTTGTACAAATAGTGGTCGGCGAAACCCGCCTCAACCAACGTGTAGTAGTACAGCATTAGGCATATTAGAATGGTGAAATAAAAATTATTTTTTTATTGTACAATAAAAATTACCAAACAGCCGTTTTTACCAATAAGGTAGAAGCGGCTGTTTTTTTGATGTCACATTTGCTTTGTTAGCAATAAAAAAATACCCGCTCACTCCGCCTTTTTTCTCTGCGTTTAAAAAAATGGCTTCACTCAAAAACCTTTGCAGATTTTTACAATAAAAAATACCCGCTCACTCTGTCTCTTTGCTCCTCCGCTTCTCTGCGTTTAAAAAAAAACTTCTTTGCGCCTAAAAAAACCTCCATACTCAAAAACCTTTGCTTCTTTACAATAAAAAAATACCCGCTCACTCTGCCTCTTTGTTCCTCCGCTTCTCCGCGTCTAAAAAAAACTTCTCCGCGTTTAAAAAAACTTCCATACTCAAAAAATCTTTGCTTCTCTTTTATTTGCTTTCTTTTCGATTTTAAAATACTAATATTAAAATAATAAACTATTTTTGTGTTTTATATTTATTATATCTTTATAAAATCCAAAAATATTTATTTTGAAACCAAAAGGAAAATTATTTGCTGTGGGCGGCGCAGAACGCAAACGCGCTAACATACCCGAAACCAGCCTACGCGCAAAGCTGAAAGTACTCGGGCGACTGCTCGAGGAGATGAAAGGCACGGCTTCGCGCCTCGAGGTGATACCGACCGCGTCGGCGATACCAAATATCATCGCACCCGAGTACCTCGAGGTATTCAGGGATATGGGTTGCGAGAGTGTCGGTATTCTCAATATTCGCACTATGCGACAGGCGGACAAAAAAGAGTATCTGGAGCGGCTACGCGCCGCCGACGGCGTGCTTTTTACGGGCGGCGACCAAGCCAAAATCGCTTCTGCGCTGCTCGGTACGCAGTTTTTGGAGATATTAAAACATCGCTATCATACCGAGCCTGATTTTGTGATATGCGGCACGAGCGCGGGCGCGATGATGATGTCGGAGGTGATGATATACGGCGGACAGTCGGGCGAAGCCCTGATGACGGGGCAGGCGCGGCTCTCTCGCGG
>JAYWGJ010000327.1:0-1847 GCA_043778315.1 Saprospiraceae bacterium
GCAACTGAAAATGTAGGTGTTTAGTATCTATTAAAAGTTGTTTTTCGTAAGACGAGTTGCCCACAAACGGCGCAGCGTACTCTTCTAATAACGAACAAACGATGTCGATGTGTTTTTCTATTTTATCTTTCATTTCTGAATAATTTAATTTCCTACAAATATACAAAAAATTATTATTACAACACCACCAACCGCTCTCCTACCAACACCGAAAGCGGCGCGACAGCCGCGCCCGTATATTCGCCAAAAACGGTAATCGGCGCATTGCCGCTCAACGCCAGCAACTTCCATTTTATGGCTGTTTTGCACAATATCGGTAAGCTAAACCCTTCATTATCAATCAAATAAAAAGTATTGTCTGTTTTACGATACGTCGGCGTAACCGCCGCTAATAAGCAAGGGTACAAAGATAAAAAAGGCGCGTCCGCGCTGATTTTGGCGTATTCGTAATGAAAATAAACAATGCTTTCTGTACTCGTACAAGCCGTGATATATGCGAGTTGCGGCGCGTCTTGCGGCTTCACGATGCCGCGCAAACCCGCGTTTCCAGGGTAATACACCACCTCGGCACGTAGCTCCGTGCCTACGTTCCAGTGCGTAGTAAACGCCGCGAAACCCTCAAAGGCGTAGTCTTGCAACAAGCAAAAAATGCCGTTTGCTGCGCCATAGAGCCAAGTTCTGCGCGCAAACAAACCATCGATTGTTCTACTAAAATGCTGCCCCAAAACCTGCCAAGTATCCAAAATACCATCTTGTAAAAGTAGTGTTTTCGCTTGTATCGTCACGCCTGCGGCGATAAGCAATTCGTCTTGCAAGGCTTCGGGCAGCGTCTCGAAACGCTCAAAACCTTGTACCAAGAGGTAAATATCTCCAAAAATGCGCATCGTTTGTGCCGCCCAATCGGGCTGTTGCAAATGCTGCGCGGGTATTTCTTTGAGCCAATTTGCTGCGCCGCGCGCACCTACGTCGGTCAGGCGAGCGGCGGCGGTTTGCCAAAACTCAGGCGGCTGCGCCTCGAGCGAAGCCACGCCTTCACGCAACGCATCGAGCAGCCAAGGCTTGAAATCGCGCAAGCCGCTTTGTAAAGTCGCTATTTTTTTAGGGTCTAAATGCATAAGCAAAAAACAATATATTTACTGTTCGTAACCAAAATATTTGAGCAACCGCTCGTCGTCGCGCCAGTTTTCGCGCACCTTAACGTGCAGCTCCAAATGCACCTGTTGTCCTACAAATTGCTCGATGCTTTTGCGCGCCTCGATGCCGAGTTTTTTTATCATCGTGCCGTCTTTGCCTACGAGTATCGATTTTTGCGTTTCCCGCATACAATAAACCGTTGCGGTGATGCGCGTAAGCGGCTTTTTCGGGTCGGGTTTGAAGTCCTCGACTGCTACTTCGCACGAATACGGGACTTCGTCGCGGTACAGCAGCAGTATTTTTTCGCGGATAATTTCGGACACAAAAAATCGTTCCGAGCGGTCGGTCAGTTGGTCTTTCGGATAATACTCGGGTCCTTCGGGCAGCGCGGCGGTTATCGCTTGCGTCAGTTCGGCGATGCCAAAATTCTCTATTGCAGAAATCGGTAGTACTTTCGTAAACGACACCAACGCCAGCCAACGGCTCACCACCGTTTCCAATATCTCGTTATCTACGGTATCTATCTTATTGACAACCAAATAGATAGGCACTTTTACGCGTTGCAGACGCTCCACTACGGGGTCGTCGTCGGTGTATTCTTCGTTCACATCAAGTACGAAGAGCATCACATCTGCGTCCTCAAAAGTAGAGTGTACAAAGCGGTTCATCGCCTCGTGCATCTTGTATATCGGGTCGCGGACGATGCCAGGCGT
>JAYWGJ010000328.1:0-4997 GCA_043778315.1 Saprospiraceae bacterium
AAAAATAGTTAAAACGTAGCAAAGCGTAGGTTTAAGCTATTTTTCAAGTGTAGATAAATAATCACAACTAATTTATTTCAGCTACATATTGTAAAATAAAATGAATATTTAGGACTGTAAAAGTAAGTCTTTTTTTATAAAAAAATGTATTTATAACAGTGTGAAAGTTTCCACTCGCACGCCTCTTATTATATGCGGGTTAAAACCCGCACGCCGTTACATTAAAATTCACTATCAGGGTCGGCTTCAAAGAAATCTTTTACACGTTTGAATATTTTTTCCGTCCAACTTTCGCCTGCGTCCGCAGTTGCCAATTCGGGTTTTTCGGCTGCTACTTGCGGATTAGCAATATCGGCTATTTGCGACTGCGTTACTTTTATACGTCCCGATTCTATATCATCTAAACCTTTGATTATCAAACCAATAGAAGTAGAATAAATAGGGCTGCAAACCTCTTCGGCGTAGCCGTGTGCGAGATGGTCGATAGGTGTACCGATGCGCGTCGTCATACCTGTATTGAGTTCTACGAGTTTGTCGATATTGCGCAACAGCGCGCCGCCGCCTGTAAGTACGATGCCGCCAATGAGTTTGCGCTCAAAACCCGACTGGCGGATTTCCCAAAACACGCGGTCGATGATTTCTTCCATACGCGCCTCGATAATCTTAGCCAAATTCTTTTCGCTGATTTCCTTCGGGTCGCGTCCTTTCAGTCCAGGGATTGAGATAACGCGATTGTGAAAAACCTCATCACAAAGTGCCGAGCCGAACCGCACTTTGAGTGCTTCCGCTTGATGCTCCATGATGGTACAGCCAAATTTAATATCTTTCGTAATCACATTGCCGCCGAACGGAATGACCGCCGTGTGGCGAATGATGCCTTCGTGAAATATCGCTACGTCGGTCGTGCCGCCGCCTATATCAACTAAGCAAACGCCTGCTTCTTTTTCTTCTTCGCTGAGGACAGCTGCCGACGACGCGATAGGCTCGAGCGTGAGGCTACTCACATTCAAATTGGCGCGTTGTACACAACGATAAATGTTTTGTATCGCCGTCACCTGACCCGTGATAATATGGAAATTCGCCTCTAAGCGGTTGCCCATCATACCTATCGGATTCAATATACCTTGCTCATTATCAACGGTATATTCTTGCGGCAAGACGTGAATTATCTTATCTCCCGGAGGCAAAACGAGTTTGTGCATATCGTTGATGATACGCTCGATGTCGCGCTGCGCTATCTCGTCGTGAATGCTATCACGGGTCAAAATGCCGTGATGTTGCAAGCTCTTGATGTGCTGCCCTGCGATGCCGACATACACATTTTGTATCTTACTGCCCGAGCGGCGTTCCGCCTCGACAACTGCGTCGCTTATCGCTTTTACGGTTTTTTCGATGTTGGAAACTACGCCGCGCAACACGCCTGTCGACTCTTCTTTGCCTACGCCGAGTATCTCGAGTTTACCGAACTCGTTGCGGCGACCCGCGATAGCGCAGACCTTGGTAGTGCCTATGTCTAAGGCAACTAAAATATCGGAAATATTAGGTTTTAGATTCATTACAATATAATTTTTTATTTTAGGATGTGGGGAATACGGTTACTTTGATTATCGAATTTTTATTTTGATTAGGAAGACTTTACACCCTTAAAGATGCAGCAAAGTTAGTTATTTTTTTGTAAAATTGTAAATATTTTATTATTATATTAAAATAATTGAATTTGTCAATTTAACTCACTCTACCGCTTTTCGCAGACAATCTGCCCGTTAAACTTCACGTTTACGGTTTTGTACTTCGTCCAACCTTCGTAGGGTACAGCTTCGCGAAAAAAAATTTTTAATCGCTTGAACTTTTCTACTAAGTCTTGCGCGTCGCCGAGCAATATTTTGGCATCGCCGAGCTTAGTTATTAACGTAAATTCGCCTTCTTTATCTATGTAAATTTGCTCTATTTGCGCACTCAAAAAATTGTCTTTTTGTATCGCTAATACCATCAAAAACAAGGGATTGAGCGGGTGACGAATATCAATAGCTGCCAAATTTGGCATATCGGAACGGATAAAACCCGTTACGACTGGCACGCGAGCCGTATAGTGTTTACTCACGCCCATATATCGCCCTTTTTCGTCCAAATAATAGCTCGTTCCGCGTAGGTCAATGATGCGCACGACGGGTTTTCGCTGGCTGATTTTGATATTGACATGATTGGTAATATCCACAAAAACGTCCGCATTATCTATAAAAGGATTATGTTCCAACACTTCCTCTACCCGTTTTACGTTGATGCTGCCGATAGGCACGCCGCCCAAATTATGCTGAAAAGTATCTATAATCGTCTGCCTTATTTCTTGCTTTGTAATAAATCGCGCCTCCGCTTCGTCCGTGATAGTGATGCGCAACTCCGACGTGTTCGTCGACGACTTTCGCCCTATCGCGTTGATAATAAAACCAACGAAGACTAAAAGACCTGCCACGAAGAAAAGCCGCTTTGCGGGCGAATTGAGTTTGAACATTTTTTTATTAAGCTGTAAGCGATGAACTGTAAGCTGTGAACTTTTTGACCGTTATATTTTGCTAAAAACTATAAGCTGTAAGCTGTGAACTTTTTGACCGTCATATCTTGCTAAAAGCTACTTATAACCTTATTTTCAATCCTGTATTTAACACTATTCCGTCAAGCGGTGCCCAAACTTCTGTAAATTGTGGCGTACTATAAGGTGCAGAGAGCAGGCTTTCGTATTTGGTTTGTCTGACGTTAGTATAGTTTTCTACATTGCCAAAAAAGGTAAAATTTTTGTAGGTGTATTCAACCACTGCGCCGTAAGTCCAATAATCTCTTGTTGTTCTTCCGTTGCTCAAAAGCTGGCTACTTTTGTATTCGTAATCCAAACCTATGCGCCATTTTCCTGGCAACGCATATAATAAATCTCCCTTTACGCTATGTTTTGGCGTGAGCGTAAGGTCGCGAGTAGTGCCGTCAAAATGATTGGTTGCATCGGTATAAGTGTAGCCCATAAAAAATACAAAGTCATAAAATCCGAATTTAAAGAAAGTTTCCGCGCCTACACTTTGTGTGTAGCCGTCTGCGTTTTGAAACGCATAATTGCTACCCTTATTTTGTAATATCAAAGGTTTATCCAATTTATTATAAAAAAACATCTGATTGATATTAATAAAAGACTTAGCTCCAAAAGTAGTTTTGTAACCCAAATCAATATTTCCACCATACGATTGCTCGGCTTGTGTGGTTTGCCGATTGATAGCCATCACGTTTTTATAGCCTAGTATTTCGGCTTCTTGATTAAAAATACTCGCATTGCGATACCCTAAACCGCCGCCAACTCTTGTCGTTAATTGATTAGTCCACTTGAATAATGCAGAAATGCGTGGCAACAAAAACACTTTATCATTCAGCACATAATCGGCGCGCAGACCGCTTTCAATAGCTACTTTCTCACCAATATCAAAGGTATAATTGGCAAATCCACCTGCTGTTTTGTAGCCTTCGTTTCGTAGTACGGTGCTTTGAATGGCTGCCTCTTTGAAGTCATCGGTATAAAAGTTTAATCCTGAAATGAGTACATTTTTATTTTTGGTGTGTGTGTAAGCAATTTCTGAAAAAGAGGAAACCTGCTGACCACCAAAGCGGTATTCACCATCTGCGAACGAAGGTGTAATAAATATATTTCTATCAAATACGTTTACCGAATTGCGTAAAGTAAGGCTTTGATTAGCCGTAAGTTTATGGTCAAATTTGAATTGAGTAGTAACTCGCCCTATTTCGTTTTTCTCTTTATAAAAATTGGTTGCCGTAGGCGTTTCATTATTCAGCACTTTCATGTCACCGCCTTCGCGTTTTTCACTAGTCAAAGTCGCGCCTATGCTAAGTTTTGTTTTGTTGTCGAAAGTGTAAAATATTTTTGGATTAAAGTTGTATTTCTCCAATTGCGGCAAATCGGTAAACCCATCATTATCGGCATCAAAAGCCTTATGTGTATTGCGTTGCGCCAAAAGCGTAAAACCAAATTTATCTACCTTCCGACTGATAAAAGTATTTACATCTACCGCGCCCACACTCGACACATTCAAATGAATAAGGGTCTCCTCGGGCGTAGGCTCTTTTGAAATCACGTTGATAAGCCCTGCTATCGCGCCGCCACCGTACAGCGTAGATGCGCCACCTTTAATATATTCTATCTGACGCAAATCCAACGGCGGTATTTGCATGATAGAAAGACTGCCCGAAAAACCTCCATACAAAGGAAAGCCGTCTTTCAATATTTGTGTATAACGACCGTCTAACCCCTGAATACGCACGTTTGCGGTATTACTTGTCGCGGACGTTTGTTGCACTTGAATACCCGTACTATGCGTAACCAAATGCGCGATTTTGCTCGGGTCCATCGTACTAGCCTCGTCTATTTCCTCGGTCAAAACCTCCACTCGGGTCGGCGTTCTTGCTATACTTCTATTACTTCGAGTACCTTGTACCACTACTTCTTCTACCGAGTCTGTTTTTTCGGTAAGTCCAATTTTAATAGTGTCATTAGCCGTTAAAGGGAAATTATACACTTGTTCATTGAGGGCGTAGCCCAACATAGAGACCTGAATTGTTTGTTTTCCGTTCGCAATATTATTGATTTCCACAAAACCATATTCGTTAGTGATAGCACCGTTTCGAGTACCTGCCACCGATGCCGTCGCGCCTATTAGTAACTCTTTTGTTTTGCCGTCTTTTATGATGGCTTTAAAAGTATTTTGTGCCGTAATACTGCTGCATATTGTAATTGCAAATAAAAATAGTAGTATTTTTTTCATAATAAAAAAATTATTTGGTTGTTAAAAAAATATGGTTCTCTGACAATTTTTATAGAGACATCTCTTTTTATTTTTTTTAGCTTATCGCTTACAGTTTAGCCCCGCTAACGGTCAAAAAGTTTTTAGTTTTTAGCTTCCCGCTTATAGTTCTGCCCAACTAACGGTCAAAAGTTCATTGGTTAC
>JAYWGJ010000329.1:0-18524 GCA_043778315.1 Saprospiraceae bacterium
TACGCATTTAAACAGTAAATATGTGGCAGAGCTAAAACTATGGCGCGGCGCGAAAGCGCACGAAAAAGGACTCGTCCAACTTGCCGATTACTTAGACCGACAAAACCTCGACGAAGGCTATTTGCTCATTTTTGACCATTCGGAAGTTAAAGAATGGCAGTCGGAAGAGATAGCAGTCAATGGTAAGCATATTTTCGCGGTGTGGGTGTAGAGAAAATCAGTACAAAAAACCCTTGCAAAACGCCATTTTGGGTAGTTTTGTAAGGGTTTTTCAATTAAAAATAAACTGCAGACCTATCTATTGCCTTTCACGATAAACCACCAAAGGGCGACGTAAGCCGCAGTAGGCTGCGCGCCTTTAATCGCGTTCGTCACATCGCTCATCTTAGCGATAACGCTGTTCGACGAGTTGCGAATGTCGTTGCCGTCCACGCGCAAAACCGACGAATTGCTACCGTTGCGAATGGTTTTACCGTCGCTATCCACGCTACCGACCGACGAGTTGCTGCCGTTGCGGATAGTTCTGCCGTCGCTGTCGATGCGTCCGCAAGACGAATTGCTGCTGTTGCGGAGCGTTTTGCCGTCGCTGTCCATAGAGAACTGCGCGAGTACGAAGGTGCTAAAAAGCACAGATACCAATACCGTAAAGATTGATTTTTTCATTGTAAATTGACCTTAAAATTGAATATTATAAAAAATGAAATGAAATATTTTTAGTTTTCCTATACAAAAGTACGCTTTTTTTATAAAATTAATCTATAATCAGTGTTTTTATAATAATATAACTACCCATTATTAATATCAACCAACCGAACGCGGGCTTCAATTGCGCGCCCGAAACCAAGCGCGTAAGCCGCACGCCTAGCCCAATACCCAATACTGCAAATGCAGAGAACGACAGCAGCAGCGTCCAATCTATACTGTCTGTATTCCCTATTTTGCTTACCGCAAAACCAACTAGCGAATTGGCGGCTATGATAAGTAAAGATGTGCCTATCGCTTTTTTGAACTCCAGATGCCCTAGTATATGGAGTGCAGGCACTATCAAAAAACCACCACCCGCGCCCACCAAACCCGTTAATATACCTACAAATACCGCCCGAACAACTATTGCGAAGGTAGTATATTGTATGGTATTTATTGTTACTAACGGCGGGTCAATTATCATTTTGTAAGCTACGATAAGCATTATTATAGCAAATATTAGCAATAAAAAAATTGACTTTGTGACTTCCACATTACCTACAATAAAAACAGTATCGGGGATTAGCGGCAGCAAAACCAAACGAGTAATACTCACTGACAGCACCGATACACCACCAAATTGCAACGCCATTTTAGTATCAAAATTGCCCTGCTGTAAATGCGTGATACTCCCAAAAAAACTCGTCACTCCTACAACGAAAAGTGTGTACAGCGTCGCTTGCTCTGGTGCTACCCCAAACGCATATAGCAATATAGGAAGTGCCAATATCGCACCGCCGCCGCCGACTAATCCGAGCAGCAAACCCATCAGTATTGCACCTCCGTAGCCGATTACTTCCATTGTTTATACCGCTTTTAGGGTGTGTTTTGTATCGCAAAGGTAGTTTTTTTTGTTGTAAAACAACTATTTGCATTTTTTAAATTAATCGACTATGCAAGGTATAACCTTAACTTACTTTACCTGTTTTAAAGCTGTCACATCAGCTATTTATTTGATGATTTCCACTATCAAAATTTATTTATTTCCTACATTCTACTTTTTTATTGACACAAAAACTGCTCCATGTATTAGCGTAAAGCCGTATGTTTGCAAAATAATTCCAAAAACAAAATTCAACCTATTTTTTCTAATTATTATTAAAGCAAATTGTATGAAAAAACAATTACTCTACCTCATACTCTGCGCCGCACCCCTCTTCGGAGCGCAGACCACCTTTGCACAGACCACTAATGTGGTACTGACCGAAGGTTGCATCGGTAACACCACCTACGACCTAAGCTGGGTGTATGGCACAGGCGCGAACGACGGCGTATTGATTTTTGCGCGCCCAACGACACCCGTCAATCCGACGGGCAACGCATCAGTATATACTGGTGCGAACGCTAACTACACCGCCGCGACGGACTACGGTACAGGCGGGCGGCTCGTGTACAAAGGCACAGGTACGAACGTGACTATCACGGGGCTGACGCAAGGCACGAGCTATGTATTCAGAGCAGTCGCCTACAAAAATGCCACAGGTACGGTATGGGCAACGGGAACGACAAAGTCGCAGACTATTGGTCTTACCGATGTGAGTAATCTATTGGGCGCGGCAGCCAATAACAGCGCGACTATTTCGTGGGCAAACCCACCTTTGGCAGCTTGCTACGATGAAGTATTGGTGCTGGCTAACACCGCCAATACTTTTCCTTCCGCACCGTTTACAGGCTATACTGCCAATGCCGCTTACGGCGGAACGACGGGAACACCCGCGGTTCATGCGGTGTATTCGGGAGCGGGTACAGGAGTAACGGTCACCGCACTCACCAACGGTACACCTTATTACTTTAAAATATATACCCGCAAAGGCGCAGATTGGTCGGCGGGCGTACCCGTTACCGTCACGCCAGCCGACGTTACCGTCCTCAAACCAGGTGACCTCGCGGTAGTAGGTATCAATATGGATAATGTACTCTGCACTGCAAACACCGACAAAATCAACTTCATTTTGTTCAAAGACTTCAAAGTAGGCAGCAGTATCGATATTACAGATAACGGCTACGAGCGCGTGAGCGCAGGCAAATGGGGGAATACTGAAGGCATCTACCGCCTCACTTATACCAGCACCACTAACCTAACCGCCGCTATTCCCGCAGGTACACTCCTCCAGTTGTTAGTAAATACCAGTTCCGCGACCTCTGTTATGACCAGCCGTGCAGGAGATACTTGGACAATAACCAACCTCGACGGTACCAAAGCTATAGCCTTAGCTAATGCAGGTGACCAAGTCCACTTTATGCAAGGCGGCGTATGGCCGGCAGGCGCGCCTACCCATGCCGCAACCTATACAGGTGGCTATGTATTGAACGCCTTTACCTCTACCACATGGGACGCAGCACCAGGCGGCGCAAGTTCGGGACAATCTACGCTCTACGGCGGTTTGGATTGTTTCAGTTTCAAGCCTACGGTAAGCGGCTCGAAATGGTTGGTGTATAACGGACCCTTCACCGCAGCCACCAAAACCAACTGGCTCCTCCGCTTCCGCGACCCGACGCTTTGGACAGCACCCGCGACTTGTACTGCCTATAATGCCAATGCTGCATTCGCCAATTATCCTATCACCATCAGCTCTACCGCGCAAGCAGTAGGCTCATGGACGGCAGCCGCAAGCACCAACAACTGGTTTGAATGTGGCAACTGGGACGACCTCACCATACCAACCGCAACTACCGACGTAGTAGTGAACTCGAGTAACGATATTATCATAGACGCTACCGCTCCAAACGCAGCCAAATACGGCGGTGTGGCGGTTTGTCGCAACTTAACCGAAAGCGATGCTATTGGTGCTGGCGGTGGTATTGTATTTGCGGCAGCTACCGACAAGCTACAAGTAAAAGGTGACTTAGCGTTGGACGCTAATGTCGGTTTAGCCTTAGATATGCAAATGGGCGGCACCTTAGAAGTAGGCGGCAGCTGGACCCGTCGCACCTTTGCTTTTACAGATATGAGCGGTGCTACAGGTAAAGTGATTTTTAACGGTACAGGTACACAAATTATCGCTGTTCCCGACGGTTTTAGCGAAGAATTTGCTCAATTATTGATAGACAAACCCTTCGGAACAGTCGTCACCACCGCCGATATTAGTCTCAACGTTGCCCAAAAGCTCCAATTTGTAAGCGGAGGTATTTTAGTGATACCTTCGGGTTATAATGTTCACGTTACCAACCCTATCAATACCGCTATTGCGGGATACAGTGCTTCGGGTGTGAAAGATAAATACATCGCAGGCATATTAAAACAAGATATTGATGTAAGTCAAAACTTCGTATTGCCCGTAGGCGACCTTCCGCATGGCTGCCAGCAGGCAACTATTAATTTTGCGAATGTGGGCGGCGGAACTACGCTTACCGCAGAATACAATAGCGCAAGTGCCAATTCAAGTTCTACTTATTCCTTCCTCTGCGACCTCGACAGCGAAGGCATCGCCAACGACAAAACGAGCTACACCAAAGAATCAGGTACCTGGGAATTAGATTGCGACGGCACTAACAGCACTTACAGCTATACCCTCACGCTCGACGCGGCAGGCGACAACCCTTTCGCGAGCGGACCCAATAATATGTTGCACGCAGGCGTGCGCAACGTAGATTGCGCCGCAGGCGCAGCCGCCCTCGCTACCTCTACCAACACCACCAAAAGCGGCATCGACCACTTCTCTCCTTTCCAAATATTGAGCGGCGGAAGCACGGTGCTACCCGTAGAGTTGCTATCGTTTACCGCTCGTGCGGCAAACAAAACAGCGTTTTTGGAATGGGCAACAGCCAGCGAACGCAATAACGACCGCTTCGAGGTAGAGCGCAGCAGCGACGGCGCAACCTTTACCAAAATAGGTAGCGTGAAAGGCAACGGCAACTCGAGCGTAGCACTCAAATACAATTTTACTGATGTAAACGTCGCAAAAGGAATTAATTATTACCGCTTGCGCCAAATAGATTTTGATGGCAAAGCCAGCCTAAGCAAAATAGAAAGTGTTTATTTTGAAGGCAGAGCCGCAGGCATCAGCATCAACGGCAACCCTATCCGCGACGCGCTCAACTACACCTTAGCGAGCGACGAAGCGATAAGCGGAACACTACAAATAGCGACCATCGACGGCGTGTTGCTCCGCAACGAGTCCATCAACTTAGCCGCAGGTTTACATACTTTCAGCGTCAATACCACTACCCTACCCGCAGGAGTTTACATTTTGCGGTTAGTAGAAACGAACGGTACGGTGAGCAATATCCGTTTTGTGAAATCATAGGTATTTTTGCTTTGCGCCAATAAAAAAAGCCGTTATTCTGTGAGGAATAGCGGCTTTTTTTACAGTAAAATTTACATTTTTAGTTTCAATATTGTAATAAAAAAATACACCAAACTTAGAAAAATGCCTATCTTTGTTATAAAAAGCAATTACAACAAAATACATTTACAATGGAAGCAAAAGTAGTCATAGCGCAAGCGCAAAACCTTATCGCAAAGGGAAACACCGACCAAGCTCTGGCGGTTTTGCTGGCGTATTTCAAAGCAGAATCGCTTTTCAAAGCGGAGGCGATTGACGATGCGCGCGCACGAACCGTAAAATTTTGGACCAAGATTTATAAGGATAACGAAAAACAGCACCATAAAGGCATATTGAGCGATGCCGAATGTTTGGCAGAGCAAAGTACCGTAGCCGATTCACTGCTCGATTTTTTGAAAGAGTGGACAGCCGAAATAAAAGACTATAAACGTGGCAAACCACACACAAACGGCGGCGTATCGATAGAGGCACTGCTTGACCCCGAGCCAATCACCGAAACTGCTACTGCGGGCGAAATACCCGAACCCGAAACGGACGAATGGAACGGGAATAGTCCGCCACCGATGCCGCCACCAATGCCGCCGCCGCCAATGGAGGTTCCACCACCAATGCCGCCGCCGCCGTCCGAGGGCAGCGACACTAATCCGTTGGTTGAAAATGCAGTGGCAACCGAAGTCCCGCCCGTGATGCAAGTAGGCGTAGAGGCACGCTGTCGCGTGCGCATAGGGCAGGACGTAGCGCAAGTAACGGCGGGTTTGACGGCAGGCAGCTTTTCGGTAGATACGCAAATAAAACTGACCAAAATCGTTTCGGTGGAACTCCGCGACCCAAGCACCGACGACAATTTCGTCATCAAACCACGTCACCCTGCCGCTAATCAGCCGCTATTCAAAGGCGACGTGACGGAGTGGTCGTGGACGGTGAAACCGAATCAGGCGGGCAGCTTCGCGCTGAATTTGGTGGTCGGCGCGCTATTCAATATCGACGGCGACCACGTCACCAAATATACCGTTTTGGAGAAAAATGTGCAGGTAGAAGTCAGCACCGACGCGCCGAAACCGGCACCTATATTGCCTACGAATAAGCAAGAAATTATATTTTTTGTGGCGGCTTCGCCGACCGATACCGCGACGCTCCGCACGGGCAACGAGTACAACGCGATAGATACGGAGGTGCAGCTCGCAGATACTAATTTCGAGTTGCTGCAATTGCAAGCAGCTACTTATACGGGTTTTATGCGGATACTGCGCAAAAAAAATCCCCAAATTTTGCATCTTTCGCTACATGGCGACCACGAAAACTTGTTTTTTGAGCGCGAAGACGGCACCTCCGACCCCATCGTTAGCTTAGTTCCGACCCTTCAAACCGCCCAAAATCTACGCTGCGTGATATTGAGTGCCTGCTACTCGGCGGCGCAAGCCACAGCCATAAAAGCCGCGCTGCCGCACCTCGCGGTGATAGGCAGCACCGACGCGCTGCCCGACCTACACGCCACCAAGTTTTCGCAGGGTTTTTATATGACTTTGGATAATACGGCGAATTACGCCGCCGCTTTTGACTGCGGGCGCGCACTGATAGCCGCTACCGACCCCGACATCGCGAAGTTATTGATGTTTTTATAGTGGGAATTGTATGATTTTTTTGTTACGCAAGGCTAATTTATCCAAAGTAGATGTTTTAAATTAGTTTGCATTATCAGGAACGCCGAAAAATAGTTAAAACGTAGTGAAACGTAGCTTTTAAGCTATTTTTCAAGTGTAGATAAATAATGCAAACTAATTTAGTTCAGGTACTAAAATTCTGAAATATGAACTCCGAAGTACAAACTGCCCTTTCCAACTCCGATGCCGTTTTAGCAAAAATAATGACTATCGTTCCCGTGCCAAATATAGAAAGCACGAACGATGTTTTTTTTGATTTGATGAGTTGTATTTTGGAGCAGCAAATTCATTACCGCAGCACCAAACGCATTTTTGCCAAAATGCTCGAACGCGCTGATTTGCAGACGCTTACGCTCGATAATTTTGAGGCGTTTGAGCGCAAAGCGTTTGTAAACGTGAAGTTTTCGGGGAATAAATACGAGACGATTTTGGCGACGCTCGCTTTTTTTGATGCGAACAAAATCGATTGGCAATCGCTGACCGACGCGGAAGTTGCGGCTCAATTATCCTCGATAAAAGGCGTGGGCAAATGGACGATTGATATGATTTTATTATATACGCTGCAACGCCCCGACGTTTTTCCTTACGACGATTTTCACCTCAAAGACATCATGGTAAAGCTGTACGGCTTGAATCCAAACAGCAAATTGAAGGCGCAAATGATAGCTGTCGCCGAGCAATGGGGCGCGCATAAATCGTTGGCAGTCAGATATTTATTAGCTTGGAAAGCGTTTAATAAAAATAAAGAAGTGTTATAAAAAACTACAATATTTCGGCATACGAACGCCCGCAATTCTAAACGGGTATTCTTTTTGCAAAGAATACCCGTCAGCGGTCGTCACCTCCGCAAAGGTGCGATGTAAAAGTAGCATTTTTATTCTAAATAAAAAATAAAAAAATATTTTTCTATACTTTTATTTTTTAAAACTCAAACCGCACCCGCGCATTAATCAAGCGAGCTGTGAGGCGATTATTGACCGCAAACTGGTCGGCGAGTACGGTGCGCACCCACGAATACGACTGCGTGTTCGGCGTATTATTGAGGTTATACACCTCCAAACTAGCCCAAATCTGCCGAATATGCTTCAACCATTGCATATTTGTATGCCGCTTAGCGTCCCACGCAAGCGCGGAAAAACCAATATCGACTCGATTGTAAAAATCGAAGCGGCGTGCATTCCTAAAAATAATATTATTATTTGGGTTGCCAAACGGCAGTCCCGACATAAAGCTGCCGTTCACATGCACCTTAAAGTTTTTGTTGCGCGGCAGATAATCCTGTACATATACGTTGAGGGACGCGAGCGCGTCGGTCGGACGCGGCACATCGGGCGAGTCGTAAGCCTCATAAGCACCTGTGATACGGTTTTCGCGGAGTGCTTGATGTTGCACGCCGTCGAGACTTTCGCGAGTACGTAGCAGCGAGAGGTTTATCCACGACTCTGCGCCCGGCACCAGTTCGCCGTTCAAACGCATATCTAAACCCGTCGCGTAGCCGTTCGCGCTATTAGTTGCGTAATAACGGAGGCGGACATTGTCGACTTCGTAAGGCACTTGGTCCCAAAGTTGCTTGTAATAGGCTTCGGTAATAAAGCGAAACGGGCGGTTGAGCCACTTGAAATCGTACACCAAACCAGCTACGATATGCGCCGATTTTTGCGACCGCAATTTGTTGTTGATATTGCCTTGCATATCGCGTAGCTCACGGTAAAAAGCAGGCTGATAATACAAGCCGCCAGCCACACGGAAAGTTATATCTTTGCTGGTAGTCAATGGTTTATAGGATATTTGCGCTCGCGGCGTGATAAATCCTTCGTTCGTGAAATTCCAATAATTGGCGCGCACGCCGTAGTTGATACGCCACTCTGCGGTTGGATTTACGAGCGTCCAAGTATCTTGCAAGTAACCGTTGAGGCGAATAGAATTGATGCCGATTTGCGTCTTGACGACCGATTTAAGGTTGAGTTGCGTGGTATCCCAATTCAGCGAGTAGCCTGCGGAATCTAATCGCGACCATTCTTTGAGGCGGTCGGTGATTTGCTCGTTTTGTAGCCGCGTTCCCCATTTTATATAATGACTATTTTCGCTGCGCTTGCGATTCAAAAAAATAGAATCGGGGTTTATCCGTCCACCTTTTCGTATCTCCCAGCCGCCGCGATGCTCTATATTAGTAACGGTACTTGTGAGGAAATTGCGCCCGTAGCGTTGGTCGATGCCGTCGCCAATAACAGCAACCGTCTGCCCAGCCGTACTACCCTGCGTACTCACAACACCCAATTGATACGCGCCTATCACATCAAACCGCTCTTGCTCTTCACTCTGATAAGCGGACGCTAAAAACTTCAAAAAGTAACCTTTGTCGGGGCGAGCATGTGTGAGTGCAAGCCCCGTCATCGCGGTAGTGAGGTCGGTGATTTCCTGTCCTTGATAATCAATCGATAACCTCAGCGTATTTTGCAGTGTACCAAAAGTCGTTTTGACCGAGTCGGGGCGCAACCGATACACGCCTTTATTGTAGTTACCAATCCAATCCACTTTCCAGCGTTTACCAATATCGTAGCTCATTGCCGCTTGTATATCCGTGAAATTAGGCTGATATTCGCCCGTTTGCGGCAACGCTTTTAGCAAATAGCGCGTATCTTTATAGCGAACGCCCATCAAATAGCGAAAACGCTGTATGCCCGTCGTATCGTTTTTTTTGCGCACGCTGCCCTCCACATGACCCGACGCGCCCAAAATACTGCCCGCTATTGAGCCTTGAAAAGTGGTAGGTACTTTGTATTCTATATCCAAAACAGAACTCATTTTGTCGCCGTACATCGCCTCAAATCCGCCAGACGAAAACGCAATGCTCCGCGCCAAATCGGCGTTCGGAAACGTTAAGCCTTCTTGCTGCCCCGAGCGGACAAGTAGCGGTCTGTATATTTCAAATCCATTGACATAAATCAGGTTTTCGTCGTAATTGCCACCGCGTACCGAATACTGCGCCGACATTTCGCCGCCCGTCATGCGCGCACCTAAGCCAAAAATACCAATCGCCGACTCCACATTTGAGCTTGGGAGTGGGAGTGATTTTAAGGCTTCGAGGTCAATTTTCTGTCGGTTCACTTCGTTCGACTGCCTGCCTGCGCGGACTACGGCGGTATCGAGTATATTCACCGCTACTTCTAAGCGGACGTTTTGCTGCTTGCGGCTGCCGTCTTTTGCGCGCACCGTGACCACTTCGGTACGCATGCCGATATACGAAAACTCGACGAGTACGTCGCGCCCAGCAGGAATTGTGAGCGAGTACGCGCCCTTCGCGTCTGTGCCTGCGCCCGTGGGCGCGCCGCTAACGTGTACCGAAACGCCCTCGATCGGCGAGGCGGGAGTTTCCTTGTCCGTCACTTTGCCAAAGAGCGTTGCGGTTTGCGCGTGCGCCATTGGCGTAAAGCCTATTATTAGCAATAAAAAAAATACGGCTTGGCTTGTCGCCAATAAAAATGGTTTCATAAGAAATATTTGTAGAACGTAAAGGTCGTTTTTTTATTCTAAAAAATAGAGTGAAAGTTATTGCGCTCGTTATATTTTTATCTTTACACAAAAAATACACCTTATATATAACGTGTAAAACAAGCGAATAGCTGCCTTGCGCAATATTTATTTTTTGTAAAAATATCACTATAATTATAAAAATATTGTACATATTAAAATATAAGTTGTATTTTTGCTTCACGAAATAAATTAATTAGTGCAAATCAATTACTCATTTTAAAAATCAATTTTATCCAAATTAATCGTATGAAAAAAATTCTATTCTCATTATCATTTTGCATCGCAGCCGTTTACAGTGTAAATGCACAAAACTGTACCCCAGACCCACAGTACACTACTGCTAGCCCGACGGGTGTTTATCCTAAGCCTGACTCATTGCCAGGTAGCGCGCAAGGTTGCCATTCGCCGTTGCCATGCGCAATAGTAGGACAACCTTATGCCTTCACGTTCACGGCGGTAGTTCCTGCCACCGTACCCTACAACGGTGCTAATGTTGCATTAAATAAAGTAGTAATTCTTAGCGTAGATAATCGCCCTCCGGGCATCAATTATGTGTGCCAATCTAATAACGCGGCTAATTCTACCTCTTGTACGTTCCCGAAAAGTACAATCGGTTGCGTAAAAATGACGGGTACACCCACTACTGCGGGTGTTTACCCTATGGTAGTCAATACGAACGTGTGTATTTTGTCGGGTTTCCCTTGCTTATCGCAAAGTTTTCCGAGCAAATCGGGCGACCCTATCACCATCACAGGTGATTATACGCTTGCCGTACTCCCGAACGCAGCCGCAACCTGTCCGAGTTCAGATGCCACTTGCTATGTAAGTACGCGCAACGAAAAAGGTACATTGTCTGTTGCGTCAAGCCCAAATCCAACCAACGGTCCTATCAATATTTATGTAGGTAGCCAAAAAGAAATAGACGGCGCGGAGTTTATCGTAACCGATGCGTATGGCAAAAGAGTAGCGACCGAAAGAGTGTATTTGGCTGCGGGTCAGTCTAATATCGTATTTTTTGACGGTAGCACATTGCCACAAGGTGTATATTATTATAGCATCAGCAACGGTACTGACGTATTGAGTAATAAATTTGTTATTGCGCGTTAGTCGCTAAATTGTAACAAAAAATACAACGTCCAAAGAACCACAGCAGGTTTTTTGGACGTTTTTTTTGCGTAAAGCAACAAATAAATTTGCGTACCTTTGTGAAATATGAAAATTATTAATCGTTAATTTGAAGTTAATAAAATCGTTATAATTTGCTGAAAATCAATACTTTAGTATAATAATTTTTTGCAAAAGGTATTTTTGGTCTTATAGCTTTCACCACGAATTGCTCAAATTTTCACTAATTTTTGACGACCTGATAATTTTAATTTCACTAATTATTTTAATAAAAATCTTCTATTTTGATTAAAATCACTGATTCCACCAGTTGTGCGGAGAAGACAGATTAAAATTCGCGTAATTTTTATAATTTTCGAATGAAAATCATAAAAATATTAGTGAAAATCGAAGATTAGACGAAGTCAATTAAAAAAACATTTCGCCGATAAAATTAGTGGAAATTCGCGAAATTCGTGGTAAAATTCTCCTACAAAAAAAGACCTTCTGCAATCTTTTTTGTTTATAACTACTTGATTTAGTGTAAGTTATAATTACAATATCAAGTTAATCACTGAACACTAATCGTTAAAAAAACTGTTCACTATTATCTGTTCACTAAGAAAAAATATGCGTTTTACTTACTTTTTGTTTTTCGTGGGCTGCGCGCTGATTGCGTCTTTTTTTTATGGTTGCGACCGAACAAACGGCAGCAAAAGTAAGGTAGTCGTAGGCGACACCGTTCGGTTAGACCCGCAACGCACTATCATTTTTTTGGATAAAACGGCATCGGCGGCAGCAATCGGCATCGATACGCTCACGCCGTTTTTTGAGCGGATAAACAACCTAGATATGAGTTTGCAGATGGGCAGCGACTACACCGACAGTCAGCACGACTCGCTGCGGCATTCTTATATCAAATTTTTGAAGCAGCACACGCTCAGCTTCACAAACGCCGAAAA
The DNA here is from genome assembly GCA_043778315.1 of Saprospiraceae bacterium. GTDB lineage: Bacteria > Bacteroidota > Bacteroidia > Chitinophagales > Saprospiraceae > JBEEMU01. Next base: position 12,292 of record JAYWGJ010000329.1, read on the forward strand.
AGCGGAGCTACTCACCTCCGTCCGCGAAACGTATTTTTATACCAACGCCCTCTCTCCTACCCTACTGCCCAAAACGCTTTACTTTATCAAAATAGACGGCGAGGGCTACGGCAAAGACATTTTTTATACTCGAAACGCTAATATCATTATTCCCGAAAAGGAGCTAAAAGCCGCACTCGCAGGCGATACCGTCGCGTTCAGGCGGACGATTACGCACGAGGTTTTTCATGTTATATCTCGGTATCATACCAAACTGCAAGCCGCACTCTACGCCGCTATCGGTTTTGACACGATGAGTACGATGCGCGTACCAGAGGTGTTACTAAAAAAATTGTTGGTAAATCCTGACGGAGTAAATATGCAGTATCGTATGAAGCTCAGCGACACGCTGCAAGGCGTGATGCTCACTTACAGCCGTCCGCTCAATGCGCGGTCGGAGTTTTTTGAGCATTTCAAATCGGATATGTTTCAGGTGAAGCGACGCGGCGGCGCGTGGGAAGTGATAGCAGATACACTCGGCGAAAGCACACTCGCGAACGCTTGGCAAGAGCCATTTTTCAAGCAAATAGGCACGAATACAGAGTATTATATTCACCCCGACGAGATTTTGGCTGAAAATTTCGCGTTGCTTATCGCATCAAAAAAACCAAATAAAAAAGGAAACCCTGACACCGAACTCGACGCGGAGGGCAGACAGCTTTTGATGCGTTTGGAGAAAATATTTAAGAAGCAGTGAGCTATAAACTACTTTGAAGATATAAGCCAAAAACTATAAGCTATAAACTTTGACCGTCGCGAGGGTTAGGAAACTGTAAGCAAGAAAGCTGTAAGCAAGAAACTTTTATGCTTGCGAGCATCAAAAGTTTTTAGTTTTTAGCTTACCGCCTTGAGTATTTTTTCAGCTTACCGCTTTGAGTATTTTAGCCCTCGCGAGCATCAAAAAGTTTTTAGTTTTTAGCTTACCGCTTTGAGTATTTTTTCAGCTTACCGCTTAATCCTCTTCATCTACCAATTCCAATTTCGCCATAGCGAGTTCGCTCAGTGCGTGGCGGTCGCCCGCCGCTTGCGCCACCTGCATACCCTCCTTATATATATGTACAGCCGCGTCGAGGTTTTGGGCGCGCTCGTGCAACTTACCGAGATGATAATACAAGCCCACATAAGTAGGATTGTGGGTGTAGCAACGCTCGTAATAGGTTTGTGCGGTCGCGTCGTCGTGTTTTTTTTCGTACTCTTTGGCAATTGCAAAAAGGAGAAAAGCGTCGGTCGGCTCGCGCTCGAGCATCGTTTGCAGGGCAGCTAATCGCATAGAAACGGAGATTTATAGTTCGTCATAAAAGTCTTATTGACTTGTTAAACATTTGTAGCGTCCAAAAAGTGGTCGTACTTTTGCATCATCAAAGAGAAGATAGGCGGCAACGAGTGGTTTGAGGTTGGTAATAAAAATGCAAATTTAATATTATTACTAAAATAATGATTGCAAAAACGTTTATTTTTTGATAAAAAAAATATATCAGTGTATCTAAATTAATTCTTAATCTATCAATTTTAATTTTCTTATGAAAAAATTATTCTCTATCGTAGCATTAGTAGCTGTCTCGGTTTCTTTGACTTTCGCACAATCTGCACCAGCAGCAAAGAAAAAACACGCTAAAAAAGCAAAAGTTACTACTAGCACACCTGTAATGAGCGCGAGTGTAGCTCCTGCTGCTGCTAGCAAAGCACCAGTAGAAATAGCGGGTTGGAACAACAGCAGCGCGGCTGCTGCGTCACCTGCACCAACTGCGGCTGCTGCTGAAAAAGCATCAAAAGCAAAAATGAGCTTCGAGACTGACCGTATCGACTACGGTAGCATCAAAAAAGGTGCAGAGCCTTTGCGCCAGTTCAAATTCAAAAACACAGGTACGGAGCCATTGGTTATCAAAAACGCACAGGGTTCATGCGGTTGCACCGTCCCTACCTACCCGAAAGAGCCAATTATGCCAGGCGCATCAGCTTCTATCGACGTGCGTTACGACACACAACGTCCAGGTCAATTTACCAAAACGGTAACTTTAACTACCAACGCAGAAGGTCAAGAAAGCAAAGTTTTGACTATCTCGGGTACAGTTGCTGCGGAGTAATTACTGCCAATAAATAGACACAAGGTTTAATTTTTCTTTGAAAACTTAGGTCTTGTGTCTATTCACTTTTGTTATCTAATTTACTTATCTCAAAATAAAAAATAATAATTTTATAATGAAAAAAATATTCCTTTTAGCGGCAATTATAGGCTGTACCGTAACGATAAGTTTGGCACAATCTAAAAAAGCAAACCCTGCAAAAGCAGTTGAAAAATCGGTAACTGTTTCCACAAAAGCAACACCTGCTGCATCACCCGTAAAAGCGGCAGCTAATACAAGCGGCGCAGGTATGAAGTTTGAAAAAACAGAAATCAATTATGGTAAAATAGTACAAGGCGGCGACCCGTTGCGTAAGTTTTACTTCAAAAATACAGGCAAAGAGCCGTTGATTATCAAAAACGCACACGGCTCTTGCGGCTGTACCGTGCCTACTTACCCCAAAGAGCCGATTATGCCTAACGAAAGTGGCGTGATTGAAGTGCGCTACGACACACAGCGTTTGGGTGCATTCACCAAAACCGTTACTTTGACAACCAATTGTGCAGAAGAAACTGCGGTATTGACCATCAAGGGCGAGGTAGAAGCGCAGCCAGAAGGCACGCCAACCCGCACAGGCGGTACACTTATTGCGCCACAAGGTTCGGCACATTAGGTAGCTGAATTGGGAACACCCGACAAAACAGCCACAATTTATGTCGCACCGTTTTGTCCCCTACACAGAAGTTTTAAATTGTGTTTTTAGTGGTTAAACGTTAGAGTCCAGTTGCACCTTTGGGTGCAGTTGGGCTTTTTTTGTTCGAATTTTAGAAATATTTTTGTTGTAAAATTGATTTTATTTGTTAAAAATGAAAATATTTATAATTAAAAAAGTTTACCTTTGTAACAATGAAAATTTTTCAATCAAATTGATTGTACAATAGATATAAAAAATAACGACCAACGATGCACATAGAAAAAGAACAATTGGTAAATTTGGCGTATTCGCTACAACGCGAATACCTCGCCACAAACGCGCTTGGCAGTTACGCGCAAAGCACCCTCGCGAACTGCGCCACTCGAAAATACCACGGTTTGCTAGTGGTGCAACAGCCGCAAATAGACCACGAGTGGCACGTTTTGCTGCATAGCATCGACGAAACGATAGTCCAAAAAGACTACGAGTTCAACCTCGCGCTGCGCCGCTACGAAGGTGCAAACTACGAGCCGCGCGGACATAAATATTTAGTCGATTTCACGTCTGTACCCGTTCCGACCTTCACTTATCGAGTGGCAGATTGTATTATAAAAAAAGAAATTGTATTGGCAAACGACGAAAACCGCGTATTGATTCGCTACACGGTTTTGGACGCGCCGCAGCCACTCAACTTGATTTTGCGCCCGTTTTTGAGCTTTCGCGGACGGCACGGATTGAGCGCGGCAAATACCTATATCAATAAAAAATATACGCCTTGCGACAGCGGTGCGACTTGGCAGTTGTATGAAAAATATGACAAACTGCACTTACAAACGAGCCGCAAAGCGGACTACACAGCCGTCCCAGATTGGTACTACAAAGTAGAATATACCCGCGAAATAGAGCGCGGCTACGCCGCTACCGAAGACCTATTTGCGCCAGGAGCGTTTGAGGTGAGCCTCAAAAAAGGAGACGTATTGGTGGTAGCGGCAGGTACAACCGAAGCCAAATCGAGCAACCTCAAAAAGCAATTTGAGCAAGCCTTAGCGCGTTTCCCGAAAACGGTAGATACGCCGCAAGCCGCGTTGCAACGTGCTGCTAATCAGTTTATTATAGCTACGCCGACCGAAGCAAATATCGTAGCGGGCTACCCTTGGTTTGGGACGTGGGGACGCGATACTTTTGTGAGTACGGCAGGTTTGCTTACCGCAACAGGGCAACCTGAGCTATTTGATAAAATAATGGCTACGCAGTTGGCAAACCTAAAAAACGGTTTATTTCACAATACAAACGGCAGCTACAACAGCGTGGACGCGCCGCTTTGGTTCGTCAATGCGATACAACAGCGCACTCGCGAGCCGTTCGCCGACCTATTTCGCAAAGCAAATCTGCCGTTTTCGGCGGCGATGATGTGGGAGCAGTACGGCGCGCCGATACGACATATTTTGGATAATTTCCGACAAGGCACACATTATAATATAGTGATGCACTCGAACGGCTTGATTAGTCAGGGCGCGGACGGCATCGCGCTCACTTGGATGGACGCGATTGACGGCAACGAAGCGGTCACGCCGCGACGTGGCTACGCGGTAGAGATAAACGCGCTTTGGTACAACGCGGTTTGTTTTGCCTTAGAAGCGGCTCGTGCCGCAAACGATACCGATTTTATAGCCGCTTACGCGGAACTGCCCACGCTGATAAAAGCGAGTTTTGTCGACCAATTTTGGGATAACAGCCGCAACTATTTAGCGGACGTAATACTAGACGGGCATCGCGATTTTGCGGTGCGCCCGAACATGGTTTTTGCGGTTTCGCTGCCCTACTCGATGCTCTCGCTCGAGCAGCAGCAAGGCGTAGTCGAGCATATCAAAAAAGAACTCCTTACGCCTTTCGGCTTGCGCTCGCTTTCGCCCAAACACAGCGATTACAAAGGACATATTGTAGGTAGTCAAGCGGTGCGCGACCGTGCGTACCACAACGGAACGGTCTGGGTTTGGTTGTCTGCCGCGTTCGCCGAAGCCTACTTAAAGGTGTATGAGCGGAGCGGCGAGCATTTTATAAAAACGTGGTATGAAGGTTTTGCGCCGCTATTTTCCGCCTACGGCATCGGTACGTTGCCCGAAATATTGGACGGCGACCCGCCACACGCGCCGCGTGGCGCAAACGCGCAAGCGTGGAGTACGGCGGAATTAGTACGGTTGGCAGGTATGTAAACCTGTTTTTTTTATCTTTCCAAAGTTTAGTTTATAAAAATCCTAATAATACCAAAAACTTAACCCTACTCAAATAAATCCAAAAACAGTGTCTTTACAAAATATATTGGTCAAAAATGCTTTAAAAGCAATTCGGTTGCGCAGTTCTACTGTCGCGCCCAACAACTTTGTGGCTATCCGAAAAGGCTTCGAAGATGCCTGTAAAAACAACCCGAAACAACGCGGCGTGAAGTACCGCGCCATAGATATAGATGCGATACGCGGCGAATGGGTGCTGCCCGAAAAGGCTGATAATCAGAAAGTTGTGCTGTATTTTCATGGTGGCGGCTACGCCATTGGTAGTATAGTGACGCATCGCCCGTTGGCGAGCCGAATTGCTTTCGATGCCGAAATGCCGCTTTTATTATTCAACTATCGCCTCGCACCCGAAGACCCCTACCCCGCTGCGCTACACGACGCAGTGAAAGTATATCGTTGGCTACTCGACACGGATTATGAAGCGCATAATATCAGTTTTTGCGGCGACTCGGCGGGCGCAGGTTTGGTGTTAGCAACGCTGATGTACCTGCGCGACAAAAAATTGCCGTTGCCAGCTTGCGCGGTGCTATTTTCACCTTGGACTGACCTCGCCGCAACGGGTAATTCGCTGACGCTCAACGCGAAGCTCGACCCGTTTATCGACCTCAAAAGCATACACCTTTGGTCGCGCACTTACGCGAACGGCACGGCACTCACCGACCCGTATATCTCGCCGCTTTACGGCAGCTACAAAGGTCTGCCGCCACTCTACTTCCAAGTAGGCACGGAGGAAATCCTATATGACGACACGATACGCACGGCGCGCCGCGCCGAAGCGGAAGGCGTAGCAGTGCAACTCGAGGTATGGGACGACATGGTTCACGTCTTCCACATGTTTTGGCAATGGCTACCCGAGGCGAAAAAAGCAATCGGCTTAGTCGCCAATTTCATGAAAGAAAAAACAGGTAAACCGAACGGTTTTGGGAGTAGAAGCTAAGAGTCTTTGATATTGGAGATGGTGTAAAAAGCCGCCTTAACCTTGTTTTTCCAAGGTTAAGGCGGCTTTTATTGTTTTATTTCGATTTGTAGTCTCTTAGGAACGCGTCTCAAATAAGGTACTGTATTCTCACTTGTCTTTTGAGCCAAAACTGCGTTAGATTTATCGTTACGATGCTAGGCATCGCGCCTCAAATCTGCCTTGTTTTG
>JAYWGJ010000330.1:0-18478 GCA_043778315.1 Saprospiraceae bacterium
GCGGCTACGAGTAATTATGTGGCGGCTTCGAACGATACTTGTATGCAAATAAGCATTGTCGCGCCTATAAAATACGTTTATTTGCGCAACGCAAGCGTCAACCCCGATAACTCGGTGCGCTTAGATTGGCAATGGAATAACGATAGCGATATGAAAATGTACGCCCTCAGAAGCGGCAAAGATAGCGGCGGACTGCAAACCGCGTCGAGCGTTTCGCCTGTATTTCCGCTTACAAACGCGAACACTACGAACCTACAAAACGAACCCGTCGACAACCAAAAAAGCTACTACGAAGTGGCGGCAGCCGATAGCTGCGACGTGACGACGCGCTCTAATTACGCAACTACGATTTTTTTGGAGGCTACACCCGACGAGCAGTTTAATAACGCTTTGAAGTGGTCTGCCTACGACAATCCTTACGGGACGCTCCAAAAATACGAGGTTTTCCGCTTAGTGAACGGGCAGTTCGCCAATCGCATCGCTAGCACGAGCGGCGAGGCGCACACCGACACTACTAATCCGCAGTTTGAGGCGGAGCAAGACGTGTGTTATTATGTGTTGGCGAACGCCAAACTGAAATTCCCCGACGGCAGCACGGGCATTGCGGTAAGCCGCTCGAATACCGTTTGTGCGCACCAAAACGTGAAGCTGTACGTCCCGAACGCTTTTGTACCTGACGGCAAAAACGCAACTTTTAAGCCGTACTCGGTCTTCACTAATTCGGTAGATTATTACATGGCGATTTTTGACCGATGGGGCGGGCGCGTGTTCGAAACCAAAGACATCGAGCGCGGCTGGGACGGCACGAGCGGCGGGCAGCAGCTCCCGCAAGGCACTTACACCTATTATATAAAGGTGAAAGAGGCGGACAATAGTCGCGCGGTAGTGAAAACAGGTACGCTGACGCTAATACGGTAGCGCGGGTACGGGATTGAAACCCGTGTGGCGTAATATTTACGCCCGTGCAGTGCGGGTTCGTTCGTGCAAAAGGGTGCGGGTACGTTCGGGTAGAGACAAGGCATGCTACGGGCGGTAATCAGTAAAGATGCCTTTTTTAGGATAGCACAATTAATAGTGTATTAACAACATCAAAAAAAACAAACCCAATTATTTTTTACGCCACTTTTTGCTTATCCTAACCACAAAAACACTACCTTTATGGATAATTTGATGTACTTTTTTTATTCTAAAAAAAACTTCCCGAATTTAACCCCTAAATATAATTTTCCTTTAAAAAACTAAAAATGAATATATTAACAATTGACCAAATTCGTTTAGACTATCCGAATGAATGGGTGCTTATCGCAAATCCTAATCTTGGCGAAGAAGGGACTATCGGCACGATAATCAAGAAATTGATTAGCGGCATCGTCTTGTTTCATAGCAAAGACAAGCACGAAGTAGCCTATAAAGGTAAGGAAGCGCGAGAAGGCTACGATAATGTGACACTGATTTATACGGGCGAAATTCCTAAGAAACGCAAATTTTGGTTATGAAAAAATTTGCGTTTGAAATTGAAGATGAAGACAGTCTTATTGTTACTGTAGATTGTCGTTTACACGGTGACGCTTACACACTTGCCTTAGATACGGGTGCGTCAAACACGGTCTTAGACCTTGCTGCGCTTATTATTTTGGGCTATGAACTCAAAGATGCGATAAGAACTGTTGAATTTGAAACCGCAAAAGGCGAACTTTTGGCGTATGTTTTCAAGGTAAAAGAAATAACTGCGCTTGGCATTACTCGCCGTAATGTAGAAATATGTTCTTACGATTTTTTTAACAATAACGTTTTTTCTGATATGCACGGCGTTCTTGGCTTAGACTTTTTCTTAGATTGCAAACTTTGCATAGATATGGTAGAGCGAGAGATAACAGTACAGCAAAAAGCGCGGAAATAAATCTTATATTTACGAAACGCGATGTGCAGTTTGTGCAAGATATGCTAAAAAAGAAAAAATTGCTCAAAAAGAAATACCCATAATAAGCGTATAAAAAGTGTTCCACCCCAGCAGGTAGAACGCTTTTTTAGTTTTAGGAATGAAGAGAAAATAAGGTCAGGCTAAAATGCGACCTCCCGTAAAAAAACAAACCCAATTATTTTTTACACCAATTTTTGCTTATTCTAACTACAAAAACACTACCTTTGTGGATAATTTGATGTATTTTTTTATTCTAAAAAAAACTCCAATATCATGTCTATTCCCAAGGTAAAACTTCCCGCAATCCTTTTGCTCGACGACGGAACGGTGTATCGCGGTCACGCGGTAGGTAAAATCGGTACGGCGGTCGGCGAAATCTGTTTCAATACAGGCATGACGGGCTACCAAGAAATTTTTACCGACCCGTCGTACACAGGGCAATTGATGTGCCTAACTGCCGCACATATCGGCAACTACGGCGCACACGCCGACGAAGTAGAGTCGCGGAGCGTAAAAATAGCAGGCTTGATTTGCAAAAACTTCAACGACGGCTACTCGCGTCCGCTCACGGTCGGCAACACGCAATCGCTGCAAGAATACTGCGATTGGGAGGGTTTGGTCGGTATCGCCGATGTAGATACGCGCGCGCTCGTGCGCCACATGAGAGATAAAGGCGCGATGAACGGCATCGTTTCGTCGGACATAACGGATTTGGGTGTGTTGCGGCAACGCCTCGCCGAAGCTCCGTCGATGGAGGGTTTGGAGCTGTCGAGCAGCGTGAGTACCCGCGAGGCTTATACGATTGGTTCGCCAACCGCTAAATACCGCGTTGCGGTACTCGACTACGGCGTGAAAAAGAATATTTTGCGTTGTTTTGATGCGCGCGACTGCTTTTTGAAGGTGTTTAATGCCAAAGCGAGCCTCGGCGAAATGGAGGAATTTGAGCCGCACGGCTATTTTCTTTCTAACGGACCTGGCGACCCTGCCGCTATGCCTTACGCCATCGATACCGTAAAAAGTATTATGAAAGAAACGGGCAAACCGATTTTTGGGATTTGCTTGGGGCAGCAAATATTGGCGCAAGCCGTCGGCATCGGAACGTACAAAATGCACCACGGACACCGAGGTATCAATCACCCAGTGCTGAATTTGGAAAATAATAAATCAGAAATCACGAGCCAAAATCACGGATTTTCGGTCTTGCCCGAAGCCGTAAAAAGCCACAAAGACGTGGTTATCACGCACATCAACCTCAACGACCAGACCATAGAGGGCTTGCGGCTGACCAATTACCCTGCGTTTTCGGTGCAATTTCACCCCGAAGCGTCGCCCGGTCCGCACGACTCGCGGTACTTGTTCGACCAGTTTGTGGCGATGCTCGCGGAGACGGAAGTAGTTGCTTAAATAGCTAAAAAAGATGCTAAAAATATTTTTATGATAACGGAACTCAGCCAATTAGACCTCTCCAAACAATACACCTACGCCGATTATTTGACGTGGCAAATCAAGGAGCGCGTAGAGCTTTTGCGCGGCTACATCTACAAAATGTCGCCCGCGCCGAACCGTTATCATCAGCGCATTTCATGGAATTTGCAACTGCCGATTGCGGCTTATTTGAAAAATAAAAAATGTCAAGCCTATTCCGCGCCCTTCGATGTACGATTATCGCATATCGATAAAAAAATAAACGCGCCTATTATTACCGTCGTTCAGCCCGATATTTGCATCATTTGTGACCTCACAAAATTGGATAAACGCGGCTGTTTGGGCGCGCCCGATTGGGTCATTGAAATACTGAGCGAAGGCAATTCTCGCAAAGAGATGAAACAAAAAAAAGAATTGTACGAAGAAAGCGGCGTAGGCGAATATTGGATTATTCAACCCGAATATGAGAATATTTTGGTTTATTTATTACAAGATAATGGAAAATATGTAATGAAAACTACTTTTTTTGGTGACGAAACCGTTTCGCCCTTCCTTTTTCCTGATTTGGAGATTGATTTGAGCGAGGTTTTTGATTCGGGAATGTAAATTGGGCTGAAAATCGCCGTTTAAAATAAAAATTATAAAAAAATACATAAATATCCAATTTAATCAAAGAAAATGAGCTTAATTATTGATGTAATTGCCCGCGAAATACTCGATTCTCGTGGAAACCCGACCGTAGAAGTAGATGTAATCACCGATAGCGGTTTTGTGGGGCGCGCTGCCGTGCCTTCGGGCGCGAGTACGGGCATACACGAAGCTGTGGAATTGCGCGACGACGACAAAAAACGCTACGGCGGTAAAGGCGTTCTTAAAGCCTGCGAAAATGTAGAAACCAAAATCGCGGAGGAACTTATCGGCTACGATATTCGCCGACAACGCGACATCGACCAAATGATGATAGACATGGACGGCACGCCGAACAAGTCGGAGTTGGGCGCAAATGCGATGCTCGCCGTGTCGCTCGCTTGCGCGAAAGCGGCGGCGCAAGAAACCCGTATGCCACTTTACCGCTACTTGGGTGGCGTGAATGCGTCGGTACTTCCCGTTCCATTGATGAATATCCTAAACGGCGGTTCTCACGCCGATAATAGTATTGATTTCCAGGAGTTTATGATTGTCCCGACAGGCGCGGAAACGTTCAGCGAAGCGTTGCGCATGGGTACGGAGGTGTTTCATACGCTCAAAAGCGTCTTGAAAAAGAAAGGCTATTCTACAAATGTAGGCGACGAAGGCGGCTTTGCGCCAAACATAAAAAGCAACGAAGAGGCGATAGAAACGGTGCTAATAGCGATAGAAAAAGCAGGCTACAAAGCGGGCGAAAATATGTTTATTGCGATGGACGCAGCCGCTTCCGAGTTTTATGATAACGAATTGAAATGCTACCATTTTAAGAAATCGAGCGGCGCGAAAATGTCGTCAGAGGAATTGGTGGCGTACTGGACAGACTGGTCGCGCAAATATCCGATACTCAGCATCGAGGACGGATTAGCGGAAGACGACTGGAACGGCTGGAATTTGCTCACCAAATCGATTGGCAGCAAAGTGCAGTTGGTAGGCGATGATTTGTTTGTCACGAACGTAAAACGTTTGCAGCGCGGCATCGACGAGCGTATCGCGAACTCGATATTAGTAAAAGTAAACCAAATCGGTACGCTCACCGAAACGATTAACGCGGTGCAGTTGGCAACAAAAAACAGCTACACGAGCATCATGTCGCACCGAAGCGGCGAAACGGAGGACTCGACTATCGCTGACCTCGCCGTCGCGCTCAACTGCGGACAAATAAAAACAGGCTCTGCCTCGCGCTCCGACCGTATGGCAAAATACAATCAACTCCTCCGCATAGAGCAGGAACTCGAGGACGGCGCGATATATTTGGGTCGCGCTGCGTTTAAGGTGTAATATTCCGCTTACAACTTTTAGTTCGCCGTTCCTAGCTTACTGCTTACAAATCAACAAAAAAAAAGCATGCAAGAACTTTTAGATAAGTATAAAAATAAAGCACCCGAAGTCGTATTTGAGTGGTCTGATTCCGAAACCGACGCAAAAGGTTGGGTCGTAATCAATTCGTTGCGCGGCGGCGCGGCAGGCGGCGGTACGCGTATGCGCAAAGGCTTAGATAAATCGGAGGTAGTTTCGTTGGCGAAAGTCATGGAAATCAAGTTTTCAGTTTGCGGACCCGCTATCGGCGGCGCAAAATCGGGCATCAGTTTCGACCCGAATGACCCGCGCAAAGAAGACGTGCTACGCCGTTGGTACAAAGCCGTGATGCCGCTCCTCAAAAGCTACTACGGCACGGGTGGCGACCTCAATATCGACGAGCTAAAAGACGTAGTGCCTATCACAGAAGACTTAGGTTTGTGGCACCCGCAAGAGGGCATCGTGAACGGTCACTTGAAACCGAACGAAGGGCAAAAAATCCAAATCATCGGACAACTCCGTCACGGCGTTGCGAAAGCCGTCGAAAACCTAAAATACACGCCCGACCCAGCCAAAAAATACGCCGTCGCCGACCTCATTACGGGTTACGGCGTAGCGCAATCGGTCGTACATTACTACGATTTATATCACCATACTGACCTCCGAGGCAAGCGCGTTATCATACAAGGTTGGGGCAACGTAGCGGCAGCAGCAGGCTATTACCTCACGCAAAGCGGCGCGGTGATTGTGGGTATTATCGACCGTTTGGGCGGTATTATAGACGAAAAAGGATTGGATTATGAAGCCGTAAAAACCTTGTTTTTAGACAAAAAAGGCAATAAATTGGACGTGCCAAACATGATACCGTTCGACGACCTCAAAAGCCGTATTTGGGACGTGCAAGCCGATATTTTCATACCAGGTGCAGCGTCTAAAATAGTGGCGCAAAACGAAATGGACAGCTTAATATCGAACGGTTTGCAGGTTGTTTCGTGCGGTGCGAACGTGCCGTTTGTGGGCGATGAAATTTTCTTTGGTCCGACCGCCAAAAATGTAGATGAGCGCATCAGCGTACTGCCCGATTTCGTGGCGAACTGCGGCATGGCGCGCGTATTTGCGTACTTGATGCAGCACGACGCGGAGGTGACGGACGAAGGTATTTTTAGCGATGTATCGGATACTATTCGCCAAGCGATAAAAAATATACAAGCAGAAAATCCGTCAAAAACCAATATTTCTACTACGGCATTGTCTATGGCGTTGAAAAAATTAGTGTAAATCTCGTTATTTTGATATAAATTCATATTATAATTATAATTATAATTATAATTCTGATTGTAATGGTGCGTTTTAGGTTAATTATTATCAAAAATGATAAAAATGATTAAGCTAAAACGCATTTTTTCGCTATAAAACGCCAAAAAAGTAATTTTATGACCTTCCAAACCAATCCACAACTAGATATTGCGTTCAACTATGTGCGCTACACCAACAAAAATATTTTCCTGACGGGCAAAGCCGGCACGGGCAAAACTACGTTTTTGCACCAACTCAAAAAAGATAGTCATAAGCGCATGATTATCGTCGCGCCGACAGGCGTAGCCGCCATCAACGCTGGCGGCGTGACGATTCACTCGTTCTTTCAACTTCCTTTCGGTCCGTATCTGCCCGATGCGAACCAAGCCCCGCAACGCCGCTTTAACGGCGACAAACTCAAATTGATACGCAGCCTCGACCTCTTGGTTATAGACGAAATCAGTATGGTGCGTGCCGACCTCCTCGACGGCATCGACGACGTGCTGCGCCGCTACAAAGACCGCACCAAACCGTTCGGCGGCGTGCAACTTTTGATGATTGGCGACCTGCATCAGTTGCCGCCAATCGTGAAAGACGAGGAGTGGCTGATGCTGCAACCGTACTACACGACCGCGTATTTTTTTGGCAGTCGCGCCTTGCAGCAAACGCACCCCGTTGCCATCGAACTGAAACACATTTACCGACAAGCAGACGATATTTTTATCAATTTGCTCAATAAAGTGCGCGATAACAAGATAGATACGGCGGTTTTGGAGCAGCTAAACAGCCGTCATATTCCTAATTTTGAACCGACCGAAGCCGAGCCGTACATCACGCTGACCTCGCATAACGCTACGGCGCAACTGATAAATGGCGAAAAACTAAACAGTATTTCCGTGCCGTTGCATAGTTTCACGGCAGAAATAGACGGCGATTTTCCACCGTTTTCGTACCCGACCGAGCAGGTTTTAGACTTTAAAGTAGGTGCGCAAGTGATGTTCGTGAAAAACGATAATTCGTTCGATAAGCTGTTTTATAACGGCAAAATAGGTCAAGTTACCCGCATCGGCAAAGAAATTATTGTGGTGCAATGTCCTGGCGATGCCAAAGAAATTAGCGTTGCTCGCGCCGAATGGCAAAATCTAAAATACACTTTAAATAATACAACCAAAGAAGTAGAAGAGGACGTTATCGGTACATTTACGCAGTTTCCGCTCAAACTCGCATGGGCAATCACGATACACAAAAGCCAAGGCTTGACTTTCGAGCGCGCTATTATCGACGCGAATGCCGCGTTTGCGCATGGTCAAGTTTATGTTGCGTTAAGCCGTTGCAAAACTTTTGAAGGCATCGTTTTGCGGTCGCCGATAGCGATGTCGAGCATTCGTACCGACAACGTCGTGCGCGGATACAGCGCGGATATTGATAAAAATGCACCTACCGAAGCCGACCTGCTCGCCTCCAAAATCGTATTCCAAAAAAACTTAATCGAGGATTTATTTGACTTCAAAACACTAAAATACCTATTCAAACAAGCCAATCAGACGCTGCTCGGCAACGACCACACCATACAAAAAGCGGCTATCGATATTTTTAAAGCGGCATACATACAAGCCGAAAATGACGTATTTGCGGTAGCCGACAAATTTATACCGCAAATGCAGTTTTATTTGATGCAAGAAGGTTTGCCCGAAGAGAACGCGGCGTTGCAAGAGCGGTTGCAAAAAGCGGGCGTTTATTTTGAAGACAAGCTAAAAAAAGGTTTGTTTGCGGCTTTAACGCCAATGCGCATCGAAACGGACAATAAAGCAATCGGTAAAGCCGCCAAAGAAGCTGTTGATGCCGTGCAAAAAGAAATCTTTATAAAAAATGCTTGTTTTGTGACGGTGCAAATTGGGTTTAACACCAATCAGTATTTGCGCACGAAAGCGGACGCGGAGATTGATTTTGCGGCTACGCAAGTGAGTGAAGTCGCGCCGAAAGCACTCCCGCAAACCAATACACCAAATCCCGAACTCTACGCTCGCCTACACAAATGGCGCGCCCGCATGGCTGCAAACAAAGAAACGGAGACTTATTTTATCTTAACTACGGCAAGTCTATACGAATTGGTAGAAAAACTGCCTACTACGCTCAACGAACTCGGAAGTATAAAAGGTATCGGCGCAGCCAAAATCAAGCAATTTGGTGTCGATATAGCCGATATTATACAAGAGTATTGCGAGGATTTTGGTATCGATAAATCGCAATTAAAATTCGCCGACCCAAAAATTGCGAAGCCAAAAGCACCAAAAAGTGACACTAAACAATCGTCTTTTGACTTATTTAAAGCAGGGAAAACGATAGCCGAAATCGCCGCCGCACGCGGATTGACCGCAGGTACTATCGAAACGCACCTGACGCACTATGTAGGTACAGGCGAACTCTCCATCAACGAGCTAATGGACGAGGAAAAATTGACCGAAATACAAGCATTTTTTATAGACAATAATACGACGGTGATGAACGACGCAATGGCGCATTTTGGCGGAAAATATACTTATGCAGATTTCAGATTGGTGCTAAAATATATTGGAAATAAGGAGGAATAATAATGCAAGGAACGCGTCCAAAAAACTATTTCGAGAGCTATAATATCATCAGATTTATTTTGGCGACTTTGGTTGTGCTGATGCACTGCAACCAAAATTTAAGTCAAATGGGCGTTAATTGGTGCGCAAACGCGCCTATTTTGGCACAAGGAAATGTAGCAGTTGAGTTCTTTTTTATACTTTCGGGGTTTTTATTGACCTATCTTTACCTCGAGGAGCGCGCCGAAAATGGCAAAGTAAATATATATTTTTTCTTTCTGCGCCGCGTACTCAAAATTTTTCCGCTCTACTACCTTTCCGTATTTATAGGCTACGTTTTGCTCGGCGTTTTGTACCCGTTTTACTACGGCAAATCGTACTTTTCCTTTCCTATTTTTGAAGGATTATTGCTTCATTTGTGCTTTTTACCGCATTTCGTTATCGCAAAATGGACAGAAAATATAGGTGCGTTATATAGTCTTTGGAGCATCGGAGTCGAAGAGCAGTTTTATGCCGTTTTTCCATTTATGATGCTTTTTATGACCAAAACTAAGCACGCAATGCTTAGTTTGTGTATTATTTTGGGTATTTATACCTTATTTTATATTGCGGTACGCGAGCAAATATTTTTTACGGCAAGTGCGGTTTTCGTTCGTTTTATTTATACCTTAAAATTCCACTTTATGCTGCTTGGTGGAGTTTTTGCTTTTTTGTTTTACAATAATAATAAAAATATCCAAATAGTAGTACAAAATACGCTCTTTCGACTGTTTATTTTCGTATTAATGGCATATATACTGTTTTCCGAAAAGGCTTTTGACGAATATAATCTACTGCAAGGCGTAGTTTTCGCGACGCTTTTATTGATATTTGCGGTGCGAAAACCTGCGATACCTCGTTACACTACACCATTTTATTATTTTGGTAAAATATCGTTTGGCATTTATATTTTCCACCCTTACGTCGCGTATTTTTTGCGTATTGGCATTGAAAAAATCGGTTTTTTACACATTTTAATTACCAAATATCCAACATTATACTACATTTTTGCGTTAAGCATAACTATTGGCATAGCGCATATTTCTTATCGTTATTACGAAAGTTACTTTTTAAGTCTAAAAAATAAGTATTTTAGGGCTGCTGCCTAGATAAAAAATATAGCTAAAAAAATAATATTTTAATAATAAACAAATATTTTAATTTTGAATATACTAGTAACTAATGACGACGGCATACTCGCGCCTGGCATACGCGCCTTAGTAGAAGTTGCGCGCACTATCGGCACCGTGATTGTCGTCGCGCCGAACACGCCGCAATCGGGACAAGGACACGCTATGACGCTCGAAAAACCGCTTCGGCTGCATCAAGTAGATGTATTTGACGGCATCGAAGCCTACGAATGTAGCGGCACGCCCGTCGATTGTGTCAAGCTCGCAAAGCACATCATTCTGAAAGATAGAAAGGTGGATTTGTGTCTTAGCGGCATCAATCACGGCTCTAATGCCGCCATAAATATTATATATTCGGGGACGATGTCGGCGGCGATGGAAGCCGCGCTCGAGGGCATACACGCCATTGGTTTTTCGCTCGACGACTACCGATACGAAGCCGATTTCACAGCGGCACAGCACTACGTCAAGCAAATAGCCGAGCAGGTTTTGGCGGCTGGCGAACGCGCACCCAAACTCCTAAATGTGAATATTCCTGCGCTGCCGCTCGCCGAAATAAAAGGCGTAAAAGTATGCCGACAAGCGGAAGGCTACTGGCGCGAAGAGTTTATTTCTGCGAACGAGCCGCGCGGACAAGCCTACTATTGGCTCACGGGCAAATTCACTTGCGACGACACCGACGAGGACGCGGATTACGTTGCGCTGCAAAACGGCTATGTAGCCGTCGTGCCTGCGATGCACGACCTCACCGACTACAAAAGCATCTCAAAATTAGACTTTTTAATTAGCTGAGATAAACTCACAAAATAGAAATAAAAAACATGGAATTATCCGCTTTTTGGCGCGGCGTACTGATGGGCGCGCTCATTCCGTTTATCGGATTGGCGATTTTATTGACGCTAAACGACGCTATTTCGGCGGCGCACATCAACCTAAACGGCAACGAATTTGACGGATTTAGCCGTCGGCTGCTCGCGGTATTGGCTATTTGCCTCAACCTAATTCCGTTTCAGTTTTATAAAAAACAGCGTGGCGCAGTCGATACTTTGCGCGGCATCGTGTTCCCGACCGTCGTTTACGTTATCACTTGGACGGTATATTACGGCTTAGGTTTATTGGGTTTTCTGCAAACGAGTAGCTAAATTTGGTGTATTAATCTGACACGCCGCGCTACTTTGTATTACTATAAATCTGACTATTATTTTCTTTATAGTGATAAAAATAAGGTCGATAGCTTAGGAGCTTGGGGCGACCGACCTATTTAGAATTGTCGGCGAAAACGAAGCGTAAAAAAGTGATAAACAGCGCACTGTTCGAAGCTGCGACCATTTGGGAGCAGCAAGTTTGGGCTGTGTTCCTTTTTTGCGCGAAGAGCAGCCTGACAAGTCTAATAAGTCTTGATTTTTTGGTTCTTTTTTATCAAGAAAAAAGAACAAGAAAAAAAGAAATGACCCGTCCGCATAACATCATTTATTTATATATGCGCGCCAATCCGTTATCGTATCAACGTCGCGAAGCGTTGGCAAAAGATGTGTACTAAGGTCGTTTTCGGCAGCGCGGCGCAGCGTTTCGGTGGCAACGGTACTAGTACTCCATTGCATTTCGTCAAATAAAATCGCTTGCATTTTTTGCAATCCCAACAAGTAATATCCGCCGTCTTCGGCAACGCCGAGCGTCAGGTCGTAGTTGCGCAAAGCAGCAAAACCTTCGTCCAAAATATCCACCGTCAAGCGCGGACAATCGCTACCTATAATCGCTGCGCGACTTGCGCCGTCTGCAAAAACGTCATGAAAAGCCGCTTTCATACGCCCACCCAAATCAGCAATAGGTAGTTGTGTTTTTTTTATAAAAATACGGTTGTCCCAATCGTCGTGCGGTGTTGCAGCGTCGCTGTAATATAAATAAATTTTCAAATCTTCTTTTGCTTTCGCATAATAAGCGAGTGCAGCCATTCGCGTCAAGCGCAGCAATTCGGTATAAATAACCAACGCCTCGCGGTCGCCAATAGCAGCCGCGAGGCGTGTTTTTACTTTACCGAGTATCGGGTTTTTGATGAAAATGATTAAACCAAACACCACTTAATTCATAGAAATTGCAGGCAACGCCATTGCAAGGCTGTTGTGAAACATCAATTGATGGGTCGTGAAAGTCATGTATTTCGTTAGCGGCAAGCTACGCATCACTTGCTCCACGTCCTCCTCGGTCTTCGCTATCACGATAGCCCAGAGCCGCGAAAAATCCGCCGACAACGAGTACGAACTAATCACGCCGCGCTCCATCCATCGGTTCACGCGGCTGCGCTGCTGCGGCACTAAGGCAGCAAACTCTTCGGTCATTACTTCGGGTAGGTCAAACTCTACCATATATTGATACAGCATAATTTTGGGATTTTAATTCATTAAAAAATAATGATATTCAATTACTAAAACACAAAAATAAATAAAAAGTTAGTATTATCATAAAAATATTTATTTTTTTGCTAGCAAGGCATCGAAAGCCGTTTTTTTAACGTTATATTTGTGTTAATATCTTATCAAACTGTACAATATCTTTTTTGTAGCTGAAATAAATTAGCTGTGATTCTTTATCTACACTCAAAAGATAGATTAAACCTTCACTACGCTACGTTTTAACTATTTTTTTCGTTCTCGATAATCACATCTAATTTAAAACATACAGTCATGCTAAAATCACACCTTTACAAAACCTTAATTGCCATACTTTTTTTATCGCAATTTGTAGGTATTCATCGCGTTGCGGCGCAACAAAAATACACCCTTAGCGGCTATGTAGAGGACGAGCGGACGGGCGAAAAGCTACTTGGCGCAACCGTACTCGTTGCTTACAAAGACCAAGCCGCGAAAGTAACGAAGCAGGACGGCGCGATAGCGAACAACTACGGTTTTTATTCCATCACGTTGCCCGAAAACAAAGATACGATGCTGCTTACGGTATCGTTTGTGGGTTACGAAACCAAGTATTTTACGGTTTTATTGGATAAAAATATCCAACAAAATTTCAAGTTAGGCGAAGGCGCAACGCTAAAAACGGTCGTTATTACAGCAAGTAAAAACGGCGAACGGATAGAAGAACGCACGCAAATGAGCGTCCGCGAAATACCGATACAACAAATAAAACAGATGCCCGCGCTGTTTGGCGAAACCGACGTACTCAAAGCCTTGCAGCTCTTGCCGGGCGTGAGCGGCGGACTGGAAGGCACAAGTGGATTTTATGTGCGCGGCGGTTCGCCCGACCAAAATTTGATACTTTTGGACGGCGTACCTGTATATAATGCGTCGCACGTCGGCGGTATTTTCTCTACTTTCAACGCCGACGCGGTGAAAGATGTGCGCCTCACAACGGGCGGTTTTCCTGCGCGGTTTGGCGGCAGACTCTCGTCCGTATTAGAAATAAATATGAAAGAGGGCAATAATCAGGAGTTTCACGGCGAAGGCGGCATCGGCATTATCGCGTCGCGGCTGACGCTCGAGGGTCCTATCATCAAAAACACCACTTCGTTTATGGTTTCGGCGCGCCGAACGTATATCGACGCGCTGATTGCGCCGATTTTAGCCTTAGCGCAAGTAAATCAAGGACTTGGCTCTACTTCGCTCGCCTTATATTTTTATGATTTGAATGCGAAAGTAAATCATAAAATATCGGAAAAAGACCGCTTGTATTTTAGTATTTATGGCGGCAGCGACGTATTTAATGTCGCAAATACGACCCGAACCGCTACCGAAACTTTCAAGACATCTGGCGGTTTCAACTGGGGCAACGTCACGTCGGCGGCGCGTTGGAATCACTTATTTACCGATAAACTTTTTGCAAATACGACGCTTACTTACTCCAATTATCAATTTAATTTTCCGATAGAGGCGAGTCAAACTACTGGCGGCGTGACGCAAGGCATATCCGCCAAATACATTTCGGGTATAGAGGATTGGGCTGGTAAGATTGATTTTGACTACGCGCCAAACCCAAATCATTTTGTGCGTTTCGGCGCAAATGTGACGCGGCACACCTTCAAACCAGGCGCGACAGCCATAAAATTTGTGCAAAACTCCAAAACCGCCATCGATACTACGCTTGGCGCAAAGCCGATTGCGGCTTACGAAATGGTCGCTTACGGCGAAGATGATTGGCAAATCACTAAAAATTTTAAGGCAAATTTAGGCTTGCACGCCTCCGCATTCGCGGTCGATAATCAGTTTTACAATTCGCTGCAACCGCGCATCGGGCTGCGGTATTTGTTGCCAAAAGGTATCGCCTTAAAGGCTTCTTTTACTACAATGACGCAGTATATTCACCTTTTGGTGAACGAAGGCATCGGGCTACCGACCGACCTTTGGGTGCCGAGTACGGCACGAGTAAAACCCGAGCAAGCCTGGCAAGCCGCCGTAGGCGGCGCGATGACCGTAGCGAAAGACTACGAGTTGAGCGCGGAATTGTATTACAAAAAAATGGAAAATTTGATGTCTTATACCGAAGGCGCGTCGTTTTTTGGGCAGACGGATTGGCAGGACAAAGTGACGCAAGGCAACGGCAGAGCCTACGGCTTGGAGCTGATGTTTCAGAAAAAAACGGGCAACACGACGGGCTGGATTGGCTATACGTTGTCGCGTTCGGAACGACAGTTTAACGACATCAATTTTGGGCGCGTGTATCCGTTTAAGTACGACCGTCCGCACGATTTTGAATTAGTGGTGATGCACAAATTTAGCGAAAAAATCAGACTGAGCGGCTCGTGGCAATACTCGACGGGCGTAGCCCTTTCGCTGCCGCTTTTGAAGTATCAAGGCTTAGGCGCGAGTTATAGCGGCAACTATACACAGCCGATTACTTATTATGGCGAAAAAAATAGCTATCGTATGCCCGATTTTCACCGCTTAGACCTCTCTATCGAGTTTCACAAAAAGAAACGCCGCTACGAACGCACTTGGGTTTTGGGTGTATATAATGCGTATAATCGTCAAAATCCGTTTTATATTTTTCAAGGTAACGAGCAAGATACAGGTTTGCCTATTTTTCAGCAACTGTCAATTTTGCCCGTTTTGCCGAGTTTGAGCTACGAGTTCAAATTTTAATTATTCAAATATAATTCACTAATAATCCAATAATAATCTTATTGATAATGAAAAAAATAATATATTTATCTATACTATGTTTGGTCATTTCGGCTTGCGTTAGCAAATACGAAGTGGTGCTGCCCGATACGCCTAAAACGTTGGTTATCAATGGTTATTTGACAAATAATATTAGCGATTCGGCGGGTATTCAAATCAGTCAGGCGGTCAGTACGCTTAGTCAAGATTGGCCCGCACCTGATGCGACGGGTGCGGTAGTTGCGCTTTTTGAAAACGGAACTAAGGTAAAAACGTTGTTCCTAAATCAAATAGGGAGTAATAATTTGGGTTTCACGACCAACGGTTTTATGCCGAAAGCAGGCAAAACTTACCGCGTGGAAGCGAAGTTTAAGGATTTTGACGCGGTAAGCGCGGAGCAGGTGATGCCTACCGATATGCCTATTTTCACGGCGCGGTATCGCGATAGCATCTCGTTTGCAAACGGCGGCGGTACTCGCGGCGGTTCGTCTAACGCTATTGCAGGTGTAGATATTTCGTTTGTCGATAATGGAAGTACGACCGATTACTACGAGATACAGGTTTATACGCAAGACTCGATAGACACAAACGGTGACGGTATAAACGACGTTTTATCGCCACCAATTCAAAGAAGTATCGAGCCGTTTAATAACGTGGGAGAAAGCGTGGGTAGCATCGGCAGTGGTTCGTCCCTACTTCTTTCCGACCAAACTTTTAACGGGCAACGGATTTCATTTAGTGTGCTGAGTTATGAGCTTAGATACGGATATAATTATTACAATCCAGGAGCTATACCCAAACGCTCGGTGCGTCTGACGCATATCACACAAGACCGTTATTTGTACTTGAAATCAAAACTAAAACAAGATCAGTCGGGCGTTGGCTTGCTCGTCGAACCCGTGTATGTGTATAGTAATGTGAGCAATAAATTTGGTATTTTCTTGTTAGGGAATGGACGATTGCAGGATTTGTAATTGATTTTTATTTCGTAATTTACCTTTATATATC
Organism: Saprospiraceae bacterium; assembly: GCA_043778315.1. Taxonomy (GTDB): domain Bacteria; phylum Bacteroidota; class Bacteroidia; order Chitinophagales; family Saprospiraceae; genus JBEEMU01. The sequence goes on from JAYWGJ010000330.1 coordinate 16,478, forward strand.
GCGCCATTGATAGTATCGCGGAGCGCGCCCGTGACCGAACGACTCGCGTTGCAGCGTTCTGTCACCCTAAAATAACCGCACAAACACATCAATAACGCCTCTTTGAAGTTGATGATTTCGGCTTGCGGAACGACGGTATCGATGTTATAAATACTCAATTTTTCGCGCAGCGCGGCTATCAAAAACGCATTGAACGCGCCGCCACCCGTCACCAAAAGTTGCTGTTTTTTATTTACAATATTTTTATTTTTTTGTAATAAAACAACAGCTTCTACTACTTTTTCAGCAATATGAATAGAAAAAGTATGCAATTTATCCTCGATAGTAGCGGTATATGCGGTTACTACGTCCCAACAAACGGTTTGCACCCATTGATTGCTTAATGATTTTGGGTATTTTTGTTGATAATAAGGCAAATCGTTTAATTTTTGTAATAAAACAGTATCTAATTTGCCTTTTTTTGCCAATAAACCATCTTTATCGTAGTCAAAACCTTTCTTTTGCGCCAATCGGTTCAATATCTGATTGGCAGCAGAAGTATCGAACGACGTGTAATCGCCCTCGTTTTTGCAACTGATATTAGCAATACCGCCGATATTCAAACAAAAATCGTAGTCCGCAAATAAATATTTGTCGGCGAGCGGCGCAAGCGGCGTAGCTTGTCCGCCGAGCGCGAGGTCGGTCGTCCTGAAATCGCAAACGGTATCTATGCCCGTGAGTGCCGCGATGCTCGCACCGCAACCGATTTGCGTCGTAAAAGTACAGCCCGTTTCGTTTCCGTTCGGTTCGTGAAAAACGGTATGCCCGTGCGACGCAATTATATCGACATCATTAGCTAAATCAATCTTTTTTTGTTGCGCGAAAGCGAGAACTTGCGCCGCACACGTCACCCCAAAACTGCGGTGCAACGCCGCCATTTGTTTAGCGGAAAGCGTATCTATTTGCCTGAGCTGCTGCAATATAGCGTCGGGCAAAGGCAGCGTATCGGCGGCAAGCAACCGCCACTGCACACGGTCGGCGACTGCGTCCCACTGCATTTCGGCGTAAGCCAAATCTAACCCGTCGAGCGACGACCCCGACATCAAACCTATAATTTTCATGTTTGTATTTTCAACCTTAAAATAGTATTTTATTGTAAAAAAAAATTATTCTAAATATATAAAATTTTACTTTAACTTTACATAATTTTTATTTAAGAATGTCCAAGCGATTGGAACTACCTGAATAATACAAATTTTACTTTTTTCACACAAAAAGACCAACAAAGGTACACAAAATAGCGTTTATGCTCATACAAAACATCAATATAGAAGGTAGGAAGGTCGAGTACATTGACCGAAAGGAGACTTTACAAGCCGCGTCGGAGGCTTTGCGCCAATGCAAAGAAATTGCCGTCGATTTAGAATTTGATAGAAATAGGTATCGCTACGGCTTCAATTTGTGCTTAGTGCAGATTGAGGCGGAGCATCAGTTGTACATTATCGACCCTGTCGCGCCCGAAATCGGTAGCTTACAAGCATTGTTCGATATTTTTGAGGACGAGCGCGTGATGAAAATTATGCACAGCCCGAACGAGGATATTGCTTTATTGAAAACGCATAATTGCCACCCAAAAAATGTAGCCGACACCGAATATGCGGCGCGTTTATTGGATATAAAAGGCGTTTCGTTGGGCGCGTTGCTCACGTCCGAACTCGATATCACACTCAATAAAGCGTTACAAACGAGCAACTGGAACCATCGTCCGCTGTCTTTTTCGCAAATCGTATATGCGGCACACGACGTTTTGCACCTTCGGCAACTCTATCATCAATTGATGGCGCGGCTGAAAGAGAGCGACCGTTTTGCTTGGTACGACGACCTTTGCAGAGAGTTGGAAAACACGGTTTATGTAGAAAATCCGAACCCGCACCTCAAAATGACCGACGCGGCGCGCCTCGCGCCCTTCAACCAACATATTTTACAATCTATCTATAAATGGCGCGACGCGATAGCGAAACG
>JAYWGJ010000331.1:0-4965 GCA_043778315.1 Saprospiraceae bacterium
GCCGCACGAAGCAGCACTCGATACAGGCGATTTTATGCGCAATATCGTATCGCTACAAAAAGCATTATACGACCTCGAGCGCGCTGGCGAACTCAAACTCTCCTTAGAAATAGGGCAAGATACTAAGGATTTGGTGGCGCACGGCATCAAAAATTTAGGCGTTTTTCACCCCGAAAAACCGCTTTTATTTGATGCAGATTATAAGCATTTACAGACCGAAAATATCAAATTATTATTATATTATCACAATAAATTGACAGGCTACGGCTTGGAGAAAAAAGTAGTATGGTAGAAAGTTAGTCGCTATACGAAGTAAAATCACAACATGAAAACATTAAAAATAGGGATAGTATGCTATCCGACCTACGGCGGAAGTGGCGTAGTAGCGACCGAACTCGGTAAAGGCTTGGCAGATAAAGGGCATAAAGTTCACTTTATTTCGTACCGACAACCTGCGCGTTTAGACCGCTTTCACGAAAATATTTTTTACCACGAGGTAAGCATCGCCGATTATCCGCTCTTCGAATATCCACCCTACGACACCGCACTCGCAAGCAAAATAGTAGATGTGGTGAAATACGAAAAACTCGATATTCTGCACGTCCATTACGCTATTCCGCACGCGACAGTGGCGTATATGGCGAAAAAAATATTACTCACCGAAGGTAAATATATACCCGTAGTGACTACGCTGCACGGCACCGACATCACTTTGGTAGGACGCAACGCCTCGTTCATGCCTACGGTTGCTTTTGGCATTAACAAATCGGACGGCGTGACGGCGGTTTCGGAGTCGCTCCGCTTGGATACGGTCAATACTTTTACGGTTGAAAACGAGATAAAAGTGATACATAATTTTATCGATTTCAGCCGTTTTAGTAAAACCAATAAAGACCACTTCAAAAAAGCGATTGCGCCGAACGGCGAAAAAATATTAGTGCATACTTCCAATTTCCGACAAGTGAAACGGGTGGAGGATACCGTCCGTATTTTTCAGCGCGTATATCAAAAAGTACCTTCTAAGCTGCTGCTGATAGGCGATGGACCCGAGCGCGAAGCCGTAGAGCGGCTCGCCCGCGAAACCTGCGTAGGGCATGAAGTCCGTTTTTTGGGCAAACAAGATGCTATCGAGGAGTTGTTGGCGGTTGCCGATTTATTTCTGATTCCGTCGGCGAGCGAAAGTTTTGGTTTAGCTGCGCTGGAGGCGATGGCGTGTGAAGTCCCCGTTATCTCGAGCAATATTGGCGGACTACCCGAAGTGAATATTCACGGCGTAACGGGTTTTTTGAGCGACGTAGGCGACGTAGATGATATGGCAAAAAACGCACTCCTTTTGTTAGAAAACGAAGATTTGCTACAAGAGTTCAGGAAAAATGCATTCGCGCAAGCCAAAAAATTTGATATTATTAATATTTTACCGCAATACGAAGCCTATTATCACGAAGTGATTGCCAAAAAAGTATATGTGCAATAATATTGCAAAAAAAGTAAAAAAAAATGGTGTATCAAAATAAAATAGAGACCGCTTTTTAGATGTCTTTACTTTATTTTGGTACACCATACTAATTTAAAATGTTATTCTAAAATTACTAATCCGCTATTTTATTCTACCGTTACCGATTTGGCTAAGTTGCGCGGTTGGTCCACGTTACAGCCGCGTAGTTTGGCGATATAATAAGACAATAATTGCATCGGCACGACCGACAATAGCGGTGTAAACGGCTCTTCGGTATCAGGTATTTCTATGGTATAATCCGCTATTTGACTGATTTGCTCGTCGCCTTCGGTCACTATCGCTATCACCCTGCCTTTGCGCGCCTTCACTTCTTGTATATTGCTAACGATTTTTTCGTAGGCTGATTTATTGGTACAAATCACAAAAACAGGCATATTTTCATCAATCAGCGCGATAGGTCCGTGCTTCATTTCGGCAGCAGGGTAGCCTTCGGCATGAATATAAGAAATTTCTTTTAGTTTCAATGCGCCCTCTAAGGCAACAGGGAAATTGTAGCCGCGACCCAAATACAGCGCGTTCGGTGCATCTTTAAACTCCTCTGCGATATATTTTATTTTAGCATCGTTTTCTAATACGCGCTTCACTTTTTCAGGAATATTGCCGAGTTCTGTTACCAATTGTCGGTAATACGACTCCGATATAGTGCCTTTTTGGTGTGCCAAATCCAACGCCATCAGCGTCAAAATCGTTACTTGACCCGTAAATGCTTTGGTAGAAGCCACGCCGATTTCCGGACCCGCGTGTATGTAAGAACCCGCGTCCGTCACCCGTGCGATAGACGAACCTACCACATTGCAAATGCCATAAGTGAGTGCGCCGCGTTCGCGCGCTAGCTCGAGTGCGGCGAGTGTATCGGCAGTTTCGCCCGACTGCGATATAGCAATCACTACGTCGCGCGGACCTACTATCGGGTTGCGATAGCGAAACTCCGAGGCGTACTCGACCTCTACGGGCATACGCACCAAATCCTCTATCAAGTACTCTGCTATCAAGGCAGAGTGCCAAGACGTGCCGCAGGCAACTATGATAAAGCGGTCGGCAGACGCTATTCTATTGCGAAATTGGTTTAAGCCACCCAGCCGCACGTCACCCGTGAGGCTGTTTAAGCGTCCGCGCATTGCATCGACCAAGGTTTTAGGCTGCTCGTGTATTTCTTTGAGCATATAATGCTCGTAGCCACCTTTTTCTATCGCCTCTATCTCGAGTTCGAGTTTTTGTATAAACGGCGTTTGTACCTCGTTCGCTATACTTTTGATGGTCATATTGCCGTTGCGCTCGAGCGCGACAATCTGCTCATCGTTGATGTACACCACATTTTTGGTGTACTCCACAATTGGCGTAGCGTCGGAGGCAACAAAAAACTCGCCTTCGCCGATGCCTACTACTAAGGGGCTGCCTTTGCGCGCCGCAACCATCAGGTCGGGGTTAGTTTTGTCCATAACGACTATTGCGTAAGCACCAACCACTTCTTTCAAAGCGATACGAACCGCCTCGGCGAGGTCGGTTTGCGTCTGCTGCTGCACCTCCTCAATAAAATGAATCAGCACTTCGGTATCGGTCTGGCTAATAAAAGTATGTCCTTTTAGTTCTAAGGCTTTTTTTAGCGGCGAATAATTCTCGATAATACCGTTGTGGATAATCGCAAAGCGGTCGCTTTGCGCAAAATGCGGGTGCGCGTTGATGTCGTCGGGTTCGCCGTGCGTTGCCCAGCGCGTATGTCCCATGCCGAGCGTACTCGCCACGTCTTTATCTTTTGCGAAAGCGGTCAAGTCGCTTACTTTGCCTTTACGTTTGTAAACACTGATTTGATTAGGCGTATGCAAAGCCACACCCGCGCTGTCGTAGCCGCGATATTCTAAACGTTGCAAGCCCTTTATCACTATCGGGTATGCTTGGCGACTGCCAATATAGCCTACTATTCCACACATATTTTTAGGAGTTATGATTAATTAGATAATAATAAAAAAATAAGATTTCAGAAAGTGATTTCTTCAAAACTTATTATAAATAAAAAACAAAGATAAATGTATTTTTTTTATAATTTGTATTTTAACTATTAAGGAATGAAGAGAAAATAAGGTACTGAATATTATCGTGCAGGATTTTGAGTCAAAACAAGGCAGATTTGAGGCTGAACAAGCAAAAGCGATACTAAATCGCTTATGCGAAGTGAACGCACGAAGTGCTGCCTAGCATCGTAACGATAAATCTAACGCAGTTTTGGCTCAAAAGACAAGTGATAGTACAGTACCTTATTTTGGACGCGTTCCTAAGACAGTACCCAAAATAATTACCACCAGTATTACTTGTATAGGTTTTGCCTGTTCAGGGTAAATAAAAGTAGCGCACTACCGTTATTTTTCATTTTCACGCTTCTTTACTTAGGCTTTCATTGTATCAAGTACTGCGGCAAGCGATAGATTATATTTTTGGGCTATGGCTTCGGCGGTTAGGTTTTCGGCTACGCCAATCCGAACTAAGGTGACGAGCATTGCATTTGCATTTATTTCGGCTTGTTTTTTCTCTTCTTCCATTCTTTTTTGCGCTTCCTCTGCTATTTTGATATTTTTCTCAGCTTGTTTCAAGTCTCTTTCGGCATTAGACAAAGCGGAGGTCAAAGCCAATTCCAAATCTTCTATGCGCTTTTCTGCATTCACAAATTGCATAAAATAATCGTCTTCGTCGTCCATAAGGCGTAGCACGTCGGGGGTTTCTATTGCTTTTTGCAAACGGCGAATGATAGGGCGAAATTGCGCTGGATAGTCCGTTTCGTCGATGATTAACGCGTGGTCAAACTGAAAATCTGCCGCTTTTCGAAATATAGAAAGCATTTTTTCCAAAGCGGTTTTTTCATTGTCTTGCAGTTCGTTGGCGCAAATAATCAGCGCGTCATAACTGATATTTTCAATGAAATTATCTTTCGTGAGTATGGGTTCTTTCGTGAATTTGTCGCGCACACTGCGGCTCACCTCCACCGCGCCATGTTTTTTTATGTCGGGTAAGCCTTCGCCCAAAAAGAATATTGGGTAAATCGGTATCGGCTGGGCATGACCTTTTTTGTCCTTTGCTGTGTTTTTTGCGCTTTGTAACTGCAAGCCAATGTATCGGCGAAAACGCATCAAATCGGTCGTACTATTGCTTTTTTGCAACTCGATAAGTATAGTTTTCAGCGTACCATCGTCGAGGCGAACCGTAGCCGCAAAGTCTAAACGCAAAATGCTATAGAATGGTTTTTCGGCGAGTAGTTTTTTCTGTGCGATAACAGCTTCGCGGTCGGCGATTTCCATTTCGTTTACTTTTTTGCGCAACATTTCTTGCGGATTGTAGGTAAGTGCTACAATCTCGCGCTCGAGCAACGCCGACAAAAAAAGTTTAGCAACCTCATCGTCGTCCAACATAAACTTGAAAACCGTATCGTATAACGGGTTAGCTATTTGCATGACTTAAAA